>JAEDNQ010000039.1 GCA_016302435.1 Bacteroidaceae bacterium | reverse complement strand
GGGCAAGCCGGAAACAAGAACAGCAAGTAAGATTAGTTAGTATAGATATAAGATTAGTTAGTATAGATATAAGATTGGTTAGTAATAAGGCAATATTGGTTAGTAAAATTATAGTAAGATTCTGACTCAAAGTATTGTTTTTTACAGGTAAAAAGATTGTTCGGATAACATTTTGAAAAGAACAATACACATAAGTGATTAGAATAGATATAAGACATAGGTTATACAATAGGTTTTAGGTTAGTAAAAAGATTAAGGTTTTCATTTTGGTTTAAGAAATGAATTGACAAAGGTGATGTCCGTGAGGATATCACCTTTGTCTTTTCTTGTCCTTCAGCAACAAAACAGTCACAACTTTGCATCTGAAAAATGTTATTTTCGACTTGAAAATAAGATTCTTGTTCAAGTGCCATTGCCATTAGACAAAAATGCAGTACCTTTGAACACGGAATCGTCTGGATGGGGCAGATGCTGATGAACTTTCACGCTCCCACAAACCATCCAACTCCTTTCAAACCCACAAACAACCAACATCAAAAATGAAAAGGATTCTGCTCATGACAGCCTGCATATTCTGCCTCGTATGCACAAGCTGCAACTCACAACCTGGTACTACACAGAAAGAAGTGGTGCTTGAGACGACAGCAGGCAACATACGCCTTCGACTCTACAACGACACCCCGGGTCATCGCGACAACTTCATCCGCAATGTCGAGGAGGGCATGTACACCGGAGTAACCTTCCATCGCGTCATACGAAACTTCATGATTCAGACAGGCGATCCATGCACTCGTCCGGAGAGCTACCCTGTGAAGATTGACGAAAAGGGAGACACTATCCCCGAGACCATCTCGGCGGAGATAGTATGGCCTATTCACGCCAATGTGCGCGGAGCAGTAGCAGCAGCGAGAGAAAGTGATGACACCAATCCGGAGAGAGCCAGCGACAAGTTCCAGTTCTATATCGTCACAGGCAGGACATGCACTGACGACGACCTCAACGGTTACGAGACAGGCCGCGCACAGCGAGATGCAGACATTCTATACGCCAAGAAACAGGAGGAGCACAAGGACGAGCTCGACAAGCTCCGCGCTGCAAGAGATAAGTATGGCATCAGCGACCTGTTAGAGAAGCTGCAAGACGAGGCTCGCTATGAGATGTCGGAGAACCCTCCTATCACCTACCCTAATGACTTGCGCCGACGCTATAAGGTCAATGGTGGTGCGCCATGGCTCGACAACGAATACACAGTCTTTGGCGAAGTCGTGGAAGGCATGAAGACGGTGGAGACTATACAAAAGGTAAAGACCGACGGAGCGGACAAACCTCTCACAGAGATAAGGATTGTCAAGGCTTATGTGGTAGAGTGATAAATCAAGTTTAGAGATGAGATAGCAGAATTGATATATCAGAAATGAGATACCAGAAATGCAATATCAGAATTGAAATACCAGAGATGATATATTGCCAATGAGATACCAGAGATGATATATTGCCAATGAGATACCAGAGATGGTAAATCTGTAATGAGAATTTACATTAGGTCATGCAAACACCAGAAATAAACAAACACACCCTCACCAACGGTCTGCGCATTGTCCATCTGCAAGACAGTTCCACACAGATGGTCACTATGAACATACTCTACAACATAGGCAGCAAACACGAGCATCCAGACAAGACAGGGTTCGCCCACCTCTTTGAGCACCTGATGTTTGGCGGCAGCATAAACATACCCGACTACGACACACCGCTGCAGTTAGCTTCAGGCACCAACAATGCCTACACCACGGCCGACTACACCAACTACTACCTCACTCTGCCTGCATGCAACATAGAGACAGCCTTCTGGCTTGAGAGCGACCGCATGACAGATTTAGCTTTCACTACAGAGAGCCTGGAGGTGCAGAGGAAGGTGGTCATGGAAGAGTTTAAGCAGAACTATTTAGCCCCGCCTTATGGTGACATAGCCCATCTCATCAATGCTCTGGCCTACCAGCGACACCACTACTCCTGGCCCACCATCGGCAAAGAGCTGTCGCACATAGCTGACGTGAGGATGGAAGAGGTAAAGGATTTCTTCTACCGTTTTTATGCTCCTAACAATGCAGTGATGTCGGTAGTGGGCAACATAGGGATGGACGAGGTGGTGCGCCTGTCAGAGCAATGGTTCGGTCCTGTGCCGCAACGCCAGATAGACAGATCGCCACTGCCCATGGAGCCCATGCAGACGGAGAGGAGGCAGATGCGTGTGAGCCGTCAAGTGCCAGGAAGCGTGCTCTACATGGCATTTCACATAGCGGGGATGATGGACGCTCGTTTTCACGCTTGCGACATGATATCTGACATACTGTCTGCAGGCCGTTCTTGCCGTCTGAACCACCATCTGGTGGAGGAGCGACATGTATTCTCCTCTATCGATGCCTACATCCAGCCGCGCATAGACACTGGACTGCTGTTCATATGCGGCATGCCAACAGAGGGTGTCAGTATAGAGGAAGCAGAAGCGGCTGTGTGGGAAGAGATAGACATGCTGCTGAACGATGGCATCACAGACGAAGAACTCACGAAGGTGAAGAACAAGTTTGTGACTACACGAAGCTGCGAACTTCTCAACAGGCAGAAGCTTGCTGCCAACCTTGCTTTCTACGAGACTTTTGGCTCGGCAGAGCGCACCTTTGACGAGACTGACCTCTATCTCTCCACAACACGCCAGCAGTTTATGGACGTCTGCGGGGACATCTTAAGACGCGAGAGAGCAAACGTCCTGCTATATGAAGCAGAGAACTAAAAGGGCTGCACATGGCAGTGGGGAGTGACCATATATTATCATGGTAGTCCCTATGCCCTACTCGTTCAGGCTCTTCCTCAGCGCTTCCTCCACCTTTCTCACTGGCACCACCTCTACGCCGAACTTCTTCGTGTCCACTCCATTCATATTGGCCTTAGGCACAATAATCTTGCGGAAGCCCAGTTTATCGGCCTCTGCTATGCGCTGCAAAATGCGGCTAACAGGCCTCACCTCTCCACTGAGGCCCACCTCACCAGCGAAACATACATCGCGAGCAATGGCCGTGTCCACATTGCTCGAAAGGACAGCGGCTATGACACTCAGGTCTATGGCAGGATCAGTCACTTTGATACCTCCGGCTATGTTGAGATAAACATCGCGCTGTGGCAGTTTGAAGCCCACCCTCTTTTCCAGCACAGCCAGAAGCATGTTGAGTCGGCGGATGTCAAAGCCTGTTGCCGAACGCTGGGGAGTGCCATAAGCTGCTGTGCTGACCAGCGCCTGAGTCTCTATCATGAGCGGACGCACACCCTCTATCGAACATGCCACTGTCACACCGCTCAGATTGTCGCCAGCCTGCACATCGCTGAGCAAGAGCTCCGACGGATTCTCCACGGGGCGCAGCCCGTCGTGCACCATCTCGTATATACCCAGCTCGGCTGTAGAGCCAAACCTGTTCTTTATGGCGCGAACGATGCGATACATGTGTTGTCTGTCGCCCTCAAACTGCAGCACTGTGTCAACCATATGCTCCAATATTTTCGGACCTGCTATAGCACCATCCTTGGTTATATGACCAATGAGGATGACGGGCGTACCCGTCTCCTTGGCAAACTTCAGCACCATGGCCGCACACTCCCTTATCTGGCTCACACTGCCAGGCGAAGAATCTACCGTCTCGGTAGCCATGGTCTGTATGGAGTCAATGATGACAATGTCGGGGCGCACTACCTTGACGTGTTCGAAGACAGTCTCAATGGCAGCCTCGCAGACGACCTGCACGTCGGCTATCTCCTGACTATTGCCCTTCCAGTCTCCATCATCACAGAGGATGCGGTCTGCCCTCAGCTTCAGTTGCTGAGCGCTCTCCTCGCCGCTGACATACAGCACCCTCATGCCCTTGAGCCTCAACACCGTCTGCAGCACCAACGTTGACTTGCCTATGCCAGGTTCGCCGCCGAGCAAGGTCATGCTTCCTGGCACCAGACCTCCTCCCAGCACACGGTTGAGCTCGCCGTCTCCCATATTGATTCGTGGCGACTCGTCAGTGGGAATCTTCGACATGGCCACAGGGACAGACTTAATCCGAGAGTCCAATCCGCCTGCCATAGAGGCAGCAGCCTTAGTTCCCTGATTGAACTCCTTCATCGTATTCCATTCGCCACACGACGGACATCTGCCCACCCATTTGGGGCTATCGTATCCGCAAGAACTGCAGACATAAACTATCTTTTCTTTTGCCATAGAAATAATTAACTCGTGAATTGTATGATTTATGGTGGGAATCGGCGATTGTTAATTTTGCCAAAATAGAATCAGATTGTCACATTCGGCATCACAAGACGCACGTCAACCAATTGATTCTGCAAAGATACGGCTTTTCGAACAACAATCCAACCTTTCCGACACCTTTTATATAAAACAAACTATGTATCTTTGCACAGAATTTGATTTTTATGTATGGAATTGACAAACAGACTTCACTCAGCACTCCTTTCGTGCGCATTCATTTTCACCTCTCCCACCTACGCTCAGCAGTACCCTGACTCCGTATGGTATGACTCCATAACAGGCACACGCATGCATCTTCAAGATGTCGACAGCATCACGCCCTACACATGCAGCCTTCACCTGTTCGGCAAAAATGCAGACGGCTCGCCTAAGAACCCTGCTCTTCAGGCCCTTGTCGAAGACATAGGCATCAATGCCATGGTGCTCGGTTGGGATCACTATGTCCAGAACCGAGTGTGGACAAACATCACCAGCGACGTGCTTCACCAGAATCTCACTGGCGGATGGGTATGGGACAATGACAGCTTCTCGGGCAACCAGTTCTCACACCCGTATCACGGCAGCATGTTCTACAATGCTGCACGCGAGCACGGCCTCTCCTACGGTGTCTCCATGCTCTACCCCCTCCTCGGGTCAGGCACGTGGGAACTCTTCTGCGAGACCAACCGCCCTGCCGTCAACGACTTCCTATCCACTGGTATAGGAGGAGCCTGCATAGGCGAGGTGACCCACCGCACATCAGACATCTTCTTCGACAACTCCGAGAGAGGTTCAAGACGAGTCTTCCGCGAGGTGATAGGCACATTCCTCAATCCAGTCAGAGGACTCCACCGCATGATCTCGGGCGAGATGTTCAGAGTCACACCCCACCATCGCGGCAAGAAAGAACAGCCCGAAGCCTACTCCTGTCAAGTCGGCGTAGGCAACCGCTTCATACGCGACCTCGGCCCTTACCATCCACTCGTAGGCAGACGCTATAGCGAGAGCATACCATATTTCGACTTCCGCTTCATCTACGGCAACCACTTCAATAATCTCGATGAGGGCAAGGCCACAAGAGCCTTCGACTACTTCACCATCTATGCGCTCGTCAATGCCGTCGGCGACAATCCAACAGTAGGCGAGCTCGACATCAAAGGACGTATCGGCTCCATACAGCACCAACTGCCCCACCGCTGGAAACTCGACATTGGCTTCTATCAAAACATAAAGTACATAGACCACTACAGCGCCAACGGCCAGCAGGATGCGGGCAACCAAGCCATCATCTCTGAAGCGGCAAGCTTCGGGGCAGGCTTCCATGCTGCCCGCCAAGGCAAAAGCGTCAGCCTCCTCCACGACTTCATGCTGTCAGCCGTGCCACTCGGAGGCAGCACAGCCGACTACTACCCCATGCGCCGCTACAACTTCGGCACAGGCTTCTCTTTGCGCCACAGCTTCGAGTTCATCTACAACCGCCGCCTTTCCTTCAGCAACGAGATGTACTTCATGAGACTTTTCATCCTCAAGGGCGAGACACTAGAGAATCTGCTCAAATATCAAGAAAATCCAGACCTGTACAAGAAGGAAGTGGCAGATGGCATCAATGCGTGGGGAGATGAAGGCGAACAGTCCGTATTCCTCAACCGACTGAGGTTCAATGTCAACATCACACGCAACCTCCGACTCAATCTCATGCATGAGTTCTACCTGCGTCACGGCAACTACCGCTACTATCCCTCTCTGACAGCAAAGAGCAACGAGTGGAAGGCTGGCCTCGCTTACAGCCTGTAGAGTTACGCACACCCAATCCTAAGGAGAATATTCAAAGCGAGCGCCGCAGACAGCAATCCCAGTGAGGATTTGCCGTCTGCGGCGCTCGCTTATTTCCCACATCAATAAGTAGGTGTTCAAACTAAGCTCATCCTATAAGTAGGTGTGCAAAATGATTTTTATAATCCTTGCACCGCCTACTGCGCATTATCAGCCAGTGACAACAGTCGAGTAGGAGTCGCTACACTCCTTCATGTCACAAACTGATTCTGCATCACCAATCAATACAATCATTATAAAAATCATTTTGCACACCTACTTACTGTTGAAAACTTGCCATATTGCGTCTTGGGGCAAGGGAGCTGTGACGCTTATCTCTTTTTGGCTTACGGGATGGACAAAGCTCATGAATCTGCTGAGCAGCGAGATGCTGCCGTCAGGGTTGGAACGCTTGGCACCATACTTCAGGTCGCCTTTGATGGGACACCCAATCTTGGCGAGCTGGCACCGAATCTGGTGGTGGCGGCCAGTCTTAAGGTTGACTTCGAGCAGGTAGTATCGATCGGATTTGCCGAGGACGCGGTAGTCAAGTATAGCTTTCTTGCTGCCTGGCACCTCACGGTCGTAGGCGTAGGACTTGTTCTGCTTCTCGTTTCGCACTATCCAGTGGGTCAGCGTGCCAGAGGGAGCTGGTGGCTCATCCCTGACAATGGCCCAGTAGACCTTATGCACGTTGCCGTTAGCGAACATGTTGTTGAGGCGAGAGAGGGCTTTGGAGGTGCGGGCGAACATGACAAGTCCGAATACAGGACGGTCGAGTCGGTGGACTACTCCAAGGAATACATCGCCTGGTTTGGCGTAGGCTTCCTTTATGTATGCCTTGACTTGGTCGCTGAGAGGTCTGTCGCCTGTTTTGTCTCCTTGAACTATCTCTCCAGATGTTTTGGAGACGATGATGATGTGGTTGTCTTCGTATACTACTTCCATAAGTGTGGCTGTCCTGGGGTATGGGCGTTAGCTGTTGGCATTATGTTTAAGCGCACTCGCGTCAGTCAGAAGATGAAAGATACGAGCGCGCTGCGTGTGGAGGTGAGATGCAGGAAAGCTTCTCACTGTTAGATGAAAATATGAAAACGAAATGGATTAGTCATCGGAGAACATTACATGTTCATGCCGCCGTCTATCTGGATAACCTGTCCTGTGACGTAGCTTGACATGTCAGAAGCAAGGAAGAGGCAGACGTTGGCGATATCTTCTACCTGTCCTCCGCGACGGAGTGGTATCTTCTTCATCCAGTCCTTGCGTACTTCCTCTGGGAGCTGTGCTGTCATGGCCGTCTCGATGAAACCTGGAGCTACAGCATTGGCGCGTACACCCTTAGGTCCGAGTTCCTGTGCGATAGACTTGGCGAGACCGATCATGCCAGCCTTTGAAGCTGAGTAGTTGCACTGTCCAGCGTTGCCGTGGACACCAACAACTGATGACATGTTGATGATAGAGCCACCACGCTGACGGAGCATGATTGGTGCGCAAGCGTGGATGAAGTTGAAGGCAGACTTGAGGTTTACAGCTATGACTGCATCCCACTGAGCCTCTGTCATGCGGAGCATGAGGCCGTCCTTAGTGATGCCAGCGTTGTTGACGAGCACGTCGATTGAGCCGAAGTCAGCCTGAATCTGCTTAACGACGGCTTCTGTCTCCTCGAAATTGGCTGCATTGCCAGCGTATGCGCGGCAAGTGACTCCGAGGGCTTCGATTTCCTTACGAGTGGCTTCGAGGCCTGCTGCCATTTCGTCGTTGAGTACGAGGTCAGTGAATGCGATGTTTGCGCCTTCCTGGGCGAATTTCATTGCGACAGCCTTACCGATGCCGCGTGCAGCTCCTGTGACGAGAGCTGTCTTTCCTGTTAAAAGTCCCATGTTGTTGTTTATTATTATATATTATATAATGTGTAGTGCTGGTGCAGGGGAATGGATGAGCGGGGCGCTATATCTTCAGGTTGCGTCCCAGATGCTTGAAGACCATGGTTCTCACGTACTGGTAAAGTTCCCCAGCATCTTGCACGGCATAACGTCCGTAGATGTATGGTACTTCACATCCCTTGAGGCAGTAGTGGGTTATCTCTGCCATGAGTCTTACGTTACGTATCTCAAACACTCCCTTGTCAATGCCTTCGTTCATGATACGTCGGAAGAGATTGATTTCGTTCTTGTCGAAGTTCTTGCGTACGGCCTCTACCTTCCAGACATCGCGGAAGAACTCAGCGCGAAGATTTCCGTTGCGGTATACAGCCTCCTTCATCACCTCAAGATGAGCGAAGATGAGCTGCACTATCTTTTCCTCGGGCGGGATGCTCTTGCGTGCCACTTCCTCCATTCGCTTAGAGAGTCGTTCGAGCTCTGTCTGTATGACAGCAAAGTATATCTCTTCCTTGCTGTTGAAATATGTATATAGCGTGCGGCGACCACGGTTGGCTGCCACAGCGATGTCGTTCATCGACGTGTTTTCAAATCCGTTTTTGGCGAATAGCTGGCGCGCTACATCTACCAGAAGTTCCTTGGTCTTCAAAACTGACATAACTTATTTCTTTTGTTTGCGTAATTTCGGGCGTTGGGGATTCGTCTGTTTAGCCACGGCTCAAGCGTCGAAGACCTTCACTTGCCGGTTTGACGGGAAACGCCTGTATATCGGGTGCAAAATTACGAAAAAAATCTGATATGCACCAAATAAAATGCACATCTTTTTACAAAAAAGATATAATCTGTGCTTAACCAACTGATTATGCATGCACACGGGGCGAATTGAATAAGGATATTGTAAAGCACATTCGACTGTTATGTGTCATGCGCATTCACTGGACCAAGGAGTCAATGTGTTCAGATGAAGGGCAGGCTGGAAGCATTCCACCCACAGGGCCTGCAAAGCCTGTTGCACACAATGTCCCGACAAGACTGTACACCCATCGTTTTTCATCAGTAAGTAACCCTTCCACAGTCCAAATATCGCTGTTGGAAGTATTTTTTGAGGCAAAAATAAAAAATAATGCGATTAGTTGTTGTGTATGTAGAAAATAATTGCGAAATTTGCAATAAGAAACAAAATGAAAACACCTAAACACACCAATATAATTATTTTCTAACAATGCAAAGTAACAACATTCCTCAAGTCAAACTCGGTATCATCGCTGTGAGCCGAGACTGTTTCCCTATCGCACTGTCTACTCAGCGCCGTGAAAACATCGTTAAGGCCTACAAGGGCGACCTCTACAACTGCCCTACTACCGTGGAAAACGAGAAAGACATGCTCAAGGCTGTAGCAGAAGTCAAGGAAGCTGGATGCAACGCCCTCGTGGTGTTCCTCGGCAACTTCGGTCCTGAGACACCTGAGACTCTCATCGCCAAGAACTTCGACGGACCATGCATGTTCGTAGCAGCTGCAGAAGGTGACGGCGACATGATCAACGGCCGTGGCGACGCATACTGCGGTATGCTCAACTGCTCTTACAACCTCGGCATGCGCCACCTCAAGGGCTATATCCCTGAGTATCCTGTAGGCACAGCAGAAGAGGTTGCACAGATGATGGCTGACTTTGTGCCAGTGGCACGTGTCATCATCGGTCTCAAGGGACTCAAGATCATCACTTTCGGTCCACGTCCACAGGACTTCTTCGCTTGCAACGCCCCTATCAAGGGTCTCTACGAACTCGGTGTGGAGGTAGAAGAAAACTCAGAGCTCGACCTCCTCGTTGCCTACAAGAAGCATGAGAACGACCCACGCATCGACGCTGTATGCGAGGACATGGCCAAAGAGATGGGAGAAGGATGCTACTACCCAACCCTCAGCCGCCGCATGGCACAGTTTGAGCTCACTCTCCTCGACTGGGCAGAAGAGCACAAGGGTTCTCGCCAGTATGTGGCATTTGCCGACAAGTGCTGGCCTGCCTTCCCAAGCCAGTTCGGTTTTGAGCCATGCTATGTCAACAGCCGTCTCGTTAGCCGCGGCATACCTGTAGCTTGTGAGGTGGACATCTATGGAGCACTCTCAGAGTACATCGGCATGTGCGCAAGCGACGACACAGTCACTCTCCTCGACATCAACAACTCTGTGCCTAAGTACATCTACGACGAGGACATCGTCGGCAAGTACGGCTACACTCTCACTGACACCTTCATGGGCTTCCACTGCGGCAACACTCCACAGTGCAAGATGTGCAAGAACCGCAAGATAAAGTACCAGCTCATCCAGAACCGTCTTCTCGAGGACGGAGGCGAGCCAGACTTCACACGCGGCACACTCGAAGGCGACATTGCTGCAAGCGACATCACATTCTACCGCCTGCAGTGCGACTCTCAGGGCAACCTCCGCTCTTACATCGCTGAGGGTGAGGTTCTCGACGTTCCAACACGCTCATTCGGCGGCATCGGTATCTTCGCCATCAAGGAGATGGGTCGCTTCTACCGCCACGTGCTCATCCAGAAGGGCTATCCACACCACGGTGCTGTTGCGTTCTCACACATCGGCAAGACACTCTTCGAGGTGTTCAAGTATCTTGGCATTCAGGACATCGCTTACAACCAGCCAAAGTCTCTGCCTTATCCAACAGAGAACCCATTCGTGAAGTAAGCGCCCCGAAGTGACACAGCATTAATACTGTATTAATACTGTATTTTATCAAGGTGTCAGCAAAGACAATACACTTTATTTCATAAGCCATCCGACAGTCACTCTCCACAGCGACAATGTCGGATGGCTTTGTCATCTTTAACTTGATGTTTTTCACGATAAGCTTTTGGCGGCAGACATTTTTTATAGAAAAACTGGCTAATGTTTGTCAGTCTGAATATTTTTTGATAACTTCGCCATCAAAATGATTTTTTGAGAGCACCATGATAGTGCTTCCGCACTTTCATACCAGATGGAAAAAATAAAAACACTGAAACATGAAACGACTAACAACCATCATACTATCGATGCTCGTCTCAGTCACTATGATGGCTCAGGCGAAATGTGAGGCGATAAGAAACAAGGTGAAGAACGGCTACAACTTCTGGCTCTATAGTCCTGCAGACATCGACGACGAAAAGGCGCACGTGCCTCTGCTCGTCTTTCTCCACGGCGCAAGCTTATGTGGCAAGAACCTGGACAGAGTGAGGCGATATGGACCTATGGACGCACTGGAGAAAGGCAGGGTCATAGACTGCTACATCGTCGCGCCACAAAATCCTGGCGGGTCATGGCAACCACAGAAAGTGATGAATATCATAGAGTGGGTTGAGAAGCATCACAAGGTCGACTCATCGCGCATATATGTATACGGCATGAGCCTCGGCGGCTTTGGCACTATGGACGTGTGCGCCACCTATCCCGACCGCATCGCTGCAGGCATGGCCATCTGCGGAGGAGCGACAGTAAAGGATCTAAGCGGACTCTCACGACTGCCTATGTGGATAGTGCACGGCACGGCAGACAGGGCTGTGCCAGTGAGTGCTTCCGACCGTGTTGTCAAAGCTATAAAAGATGCAGGCGACGATTCCAGGCTCATATACACCCGCATGCCTGGCATCGACCACGGTCGCCCCGCACGCATCTTCTATATGTCACAGACATACGACTGGCTCTTCTCCCATTCCATCAAGGATAAGGGAAGACCTGTCAACCGTGACTTCGAGATAACGAAAGAGGGACTGAACAATGCCTATAAAGACATAGGAAAGGATGCCGAATGGGAAGAGTATCAATAGAGGGAATATTGCTTTAATAGCTTCTATAGTCTCTATAGCCTCTATAGTTTCTATAGTTTCTATAGCTTCTATAGCCTCTATAGTTTCTATAGCTTCTATAGCCTAAAAAAACAATCAACCAACAACAGTATGTCAACCAACTATTTAGATATTATCAATGAGAACGAGGATGTTCAGTCAATGGTAGCCGAGGTAAAGTCTGGCGGCAACCATGAGATGAATCTGGCCTGGCAGTTCATCACAAAGACAAATGTGTCAGTGTTCTTGACGGGTAAGGCTGGCACGGGAAAGACCACATTTCTGCGCAAGCTGAGAGAAATATCGCCTAAGCGCATGGTGGTATTGGCACCTACGGGCGTGGCAGCCATCAACGCACAGGGCCAAACGATACACTCGTTCTTCCAACTGCCTACAGGACCGCGCATCCCTGGCATGGAGAGCAAGGAAGGACACTACCGCATGGGCAAGGAGAAGAAAAACCTCATAAAGACGATTGACCTGCTCGTGGTGGATGAGATATCTATGGTCAGATGTGACGTGTTGGATGCCATGGATGCAGAACTTCGCAAATACCGCGACCGTAACAAACCCTTTGGCGGAGTGCAGCTCCTGCTCATAGGCGATCTTCAGCAGCTCGCCCCTGTAGCCCAGGAAAGAGAGTGGGCTCTGCTCGCCCCCTACTATTCCACACCCTATTTCTTCGGCAGCCGTGCCCTGAGCCAAATACAATATGTGGCTATCGAACTGAAACACATCTACCGACAGCAGGACGCTGCTTTTATCGACATATTGGCCAAAGTGCGCTCAGGCATGGTGGACGATGCCTGTCTCAATGCCCTCAATGCGCGATACAATCCCAATTTCGTTACACCGAAAGAGGGAGGATGGATAAGGCTCACTACGCACAATGCCATGGCCCAGCAGTACAATGACGCCTGCCTCAATGCCATAGAAGCCACATCCTACACGTTCCGAGCCATCATCTCGGGCAATTTTCCTGAAAAGAGCTACCCTGCCGACGAGACTCTCACACTCAAGGTAGGAGCTCAGGTGATGTTCATCAAGAATGACCCTTCGCCTGCAAAGCGTTTTTACAATGGCAAGATAGGCACAGTGACAAGTGTGACATGGGACGATGAAGAAGAGTGTCAGGTCGTCATGGTGCACAGCCACGAGGACGGACAAGACATAGCAGTTTTCCCCCTTCAGTGGGAGAACACCAAATATACTATAGACGAAGAGACAAAGGAAATAAAGGAAGAAGTAGACGGCACCTTCGTTCAGCATCCCCTGCGCTTAGCTTGGGCCATAACAGTCCACAAGAGCCAGGGACTCACCTTCGAGCATGCAGTGCTCGACATCACCAGCTCATTCACCCACGGACAGACCTATGTGGCTCTGAGCCGATGCCGCACTTTGGAAGGCATGGTGTTGGCACGCCCCATCAGTCGCAGCTCCGTCATCATAGACTCTTCCGTCAATGCCTATATCGACAAAGAAGCAGCCGAAGCACTCAGAGCAGAGGAGAAGCTGCCCCAGATGATGGAAGAGTACTACTACTCTCTCCTAAGCGACATGTTTGACTTCCGCCTTTTGGACGCTCACTTCGTCCGCCTTCTAAAGGTCGTAAATGAACATCTATATGGCTCTGCCCATGACCTCTTGACACTTCTCCTCGACGTGACGCCCAAGGTGAAGGCTGACATAGTGGGCGTGGCAGGAAAGTTCAAGATGCAGTATACTGCCATCATGAGAGGAGGAGACTACAAGACCAAGGTGCAGGAGAGGGTTAAAGCCGCTTCAGCATATTTTGATGACAAGTTGCGCGAACTCCTTGCCCCTGTGTTCGACATGACAGTCGTTGCCATCAACAACCAGCAGGTGAAGAAGCTATACAACAACGCTTTGGAAGATTTCACCCTTGCATACACAGTCAAGCGTGGCATATTCAAGCGCATGCGCGGCACAGACTTCACCATCACCGACTATCTCAACGCTAAAGCCAAAGCTGCCCTTGACGACCTGCAGATGGAGTCTCGAAGCACGAGACGGAAGTCACGCACGCCATTTGACGATGAATATTCCGATGTCGACCTTCCAATGATGTATGGCCAAGAAAGAGGAGGAGGCAAAGGCAAGAGCGGCAAGTCGTCCAAGCCAAAGAAGGAGAAGGTCGACACCAAGACCCAAACCCTCGCTCTCTTTCAGCAAGGCCTGAGCGTGGAAGAGATAGCCAAGCAACGCTCATTGACCACCACTACCATCGAGAGCCATCTCTCCTCCTACGTGGCATCGGGAGAAGTGGACATCAACCGGTTCGTCAGTCAGTCGCACCAGAAGATGATCGCCGGGGTTATACGTTCCTTCCACAAGGCTTACACACTCTCAGAGGTCAAAAGCCTGCTGCCAGACGACTACACGTTCGGGGAGATACGCATGGTGCAGGCATGGCTGGAAAGTGGACATTGAAGTCGGAATGGAGAGAACCTTCGGTCACATGGCCTATGTCGACTCATTAGGTGCCACCAATGCTATGTGCATAGCATATTTTACCTTCGGAAGTGCTAATAAAAGTTGAAAGACGAAAAAAAAGTAAAGAATCTTTGATACTTTCACGCACTTTTTCTATCTTTGCAAACAAAATATGGACAAAGCCACCGTACCACACAATGATGGATGTCATCTTCGTCCTCTCCTGCAAGTCTACACATGCTGATACCGCACATATATTATTAAGTATGTCCATGTCGGAAAAAGCATACGCCAGACAACGCACGTAATTAATAACACACACATCTGATAATACAATAATTTAAAGCACATATATATATTATGGAAACTCTGGACTGGTCAAACTTAGGATTTGGCTATCACAAGACAGATTACAATGTACGCTGTTACTACCGTAACGGCAAATGGGGCGAAATAGAGAAGTGCTCCGAAGAAACAATTCCGTTGCACATGGCAGCAACATGCCTGCACTACGGACAGGAGGCATTTGAGGGACTGAAGGCCTACAGATGCCCCGACGGCAAGGTAAGAGTGTTCCGTTCAGACGAGAATGCTGCCCGCCTGCAGTCTACATGCCGTGGCATACTCATGCCCGAGCTTCCTACAGAGAAGTTCAACGAGATGGTCGACACCGTGGTGCGACTCAATGAGCGCTTCATCCCACCATACGAGAGCGGCGCTTCGCTCTACATCCGTCCACTCCTCATCGGCACCAGCGCTCAGGTGGGAGTTCATCCTGCAGAGGAGTACCTCTTCCTTATCTTCGTCACACCTGTAGGTCCATACTTCAAGGGCGGCTTCTTTGCCAACCCATACGTCATCATCCGCGATCACGACCGTTCGGCTCCCCTCGGCACAGGCATATACAAGGTGGGCGGCAACTATGCAGCATCGCTCACAGCCAACAAAAAGGCCCACGATCTGGGATATGCCTGCGAGTTCTACCTCGACGCCAAGGAGAAGAAATACATTGATGAGGCTGGCGCTGCCAACTTCTTCGGTATAAAGAACAACACATACATTACCCCCAAGTCCACTTCCATCCTCCCATCCATCACCAACAAGTCACTCATGCAGTTAGCTGAAGACCTGGGCATCAAGGTGGAGCAGAGACAGATACCAGAAGAAGAGCTCGAGACATTTGAAGAGGCAGGCGCATGCGGCACAGCAGCCGTCATCTCACCTATCTCACGCATCGACGACATAGAGACAGGCAAGAGCTATGTCTTCGGCGAAAAGCCAGGTCCCGTCAGCGAGA
>JAEDNQ010000038.1 GCA_016302435.1 Bacteroidaceae bacterium | reverse complement strand
GACAGCCGTGACGTACCAGAAGCATCCATGTTCTTCGCCCTCAAGGGAGAGACATTCAACGGCAATGCCTACGCTAAAGCTGCACTCGACAAAGGTGCCTCATACGCCATCATTGACGAAGCAGAATATGCAGAAGAAGGCAACGAGCGACTCATACTCGTAGACGACGTGCTTCACACACTACAGCAACTCGCCAAACTCCACCGCACCACTCTCGGCACCACAATCATCGGAGTCACTGGAACCAACGGCAAGACGACAACCAAGGAGCTCATCGCAGCCGTCCTAAAGAAGAAATACAACATTCTTTATACCCAAGGTAACTTCAACAACCACATAGGCGTGCCAAAGACACTGCTACAACTCACCAAGGAGCACCAGATAGCCGTTGTGGAGATGGGGGCCAATCACCCTAGAGAAATAAAGACACTCGTGGAGATAGTCTTGCCCGACTACGGCATCATCACCAACGTGGGCAAAGCTCACCTCCTCGGATTCGGCTCTTTTGCAGGAGTCATACGCACCAAGGGAGAACTATACGACTTCCTACGTGCAGACAAAGGGACTGTCTTCATCAACAATGACAACCCACACCTCAAGGGCATCAGTGCAGGTCTGAGACTTATCAAATACGGACAGACTGAAGCACCCGATCTCCTTGTCAAAGGCAGCCTGATAGAGTGCAACCCCATGTTGAAGTTCGCATGGTCTCCACAGCCCACCAGATTCTCACCCTACGTGGTGCAGACCAATCTCATCGGCTCATACAACCTCGACAACGCTCTCGCAGCCGCATGCATTGGCACACTATTTGCCGTACCAGCCGATGACATCTGTGATGCCCTAACCGAATACGTACCCTCCAACAACCGGAGCCAGCTGACCATCACCGACCACAACCGCCTCGTCGTGGATGCATACAATGCCAACCCCACAAGCATGAAGGCCGCTCTCGACAACTTCAGCCTGATAAAGGCAGACCATAAGATGTGCATCCTGGGCGACATGAAGGAACTGGGCGAAGCCAGCTGCGAGGAGCACCAGAAGGTGGTGGACAGCCTGCCAACCTGCGGTTTTGAGGAGGTATGGCTCGTGGGAGAGGAATTTGCCAATACATCCCACCCTGAGTCCTATCGCATATTCGCCAATGTGGAAGAGGTCAAGGCTGCCATCGAAGCATGCCAACCACACGATAAGCTCATCCTCATCAAAGGATCCAACAGCACCCGACTGGTGCAGGCTGTGCCTCTCCTGTAAAGATACGCAAAGCCCCTAATAGGCTTTTCCGAACAAAGCAAGACACATCGAAAATCAGACAACGCGAATTAATAGAACCACCTTAAACAAAATGCTCAAATCTATGGAAACAAGAAAAGAGAACTATACGTTCGATGCGGCAAAGACCGCCAACGAACTCATCCAGTGGACAAAGAATCTGTTTGACAGCTATGGCCCCAATGTCAATGCCATCCTTGGCATGAGCGGCGGAAAAGATTCGACCATAGCAGCGGCCGTGCTCTGCAAGGCATTAGGTAAGGAACGCGTCATCGGAGTATCCATGCCAAGCAAAAATCAGAGTGTTAACGATGCTGACAAGATATGCGAGTATCTCGGCATGAAGATGCTGACCGTCAACATAGGCGATGCCTTCGAAGCACTCTCCTGCTCCATCAACCACGACGGCAATATGGAGCTATCCAAGGCCAGCGTGCAAAACATACCACCACGACTTCGCATGACAACACTTTACGCCATCGGCCAGACCTTCAACTGCCGTGTCGTGAACACATGCAACCTCTCAGAAGATTACATCGGCTATGCCACAAAGTTTGGCGACGGAGCAGGTGACTTTTCTCTCTTTGCCAACCTCACCGTCACTGAGGTGCTTGCCATCGGCGACTACTTAGGCGTGCCATACGAATGGGTACACAAGACACCCGATGATGGTCTCCCACACAGTTGTCCAGACGAAGAAAAAATTGGATTCACCTACGCCGAACTCGACATCTACATCCGCACAGGCAAAGCCCCCGATGGATATGTACATGACAACGAGACCGAAGGACTGAAAGTCGACAAGATAGATCGCATGAACCGCTTGAATCTGCACAAACTTCAGCTCATGCCTGCTTTCGGAAGGGAGTAATAGCTCCTCCTTCCGAAAGCAGCTACGGCTGCTATTGATGTCACAGACAACATCATTTGTCCAAGCAAATACGGACTATAGCCTTGGCAATGCCAGCATCATTTGTCAAGCAGAAGATGCACTATAGCCTTGGCAATGCCATCATCATCAACAGTATCAGTCACATAGTCAGCACATGCCTTGACCTCGTCGGACGCATTGCCCATGGCAACACCCATTCCTGCGTGAGCCAACATCTGCATGTCATTGCCACCATCGCCAAATGCCATGGTCTCACTAATGTCAATGCCATAATAGTCACAGACGGCATCTATGCCCGTGGCTTTGGATGTGCCCTGACAGATGCAGTCTGCAAAGAAAGGATGCCACCGCTGTGCCGTGCAGCCACTCAATACACTGCCCATGATATGCTGTTCTTCCTCTGCAGAAAAGAATGCTATGACCTGCATCACGTCCATGCCAAGCACTTGCTCAGGGTCAACAGCTTCGGGTATGTCAAGATTAAGAAGGTCGAAGACCTCCTGAAACTTTCCATTGTAGTGTGTCACAACGGCTGTACGGTCGGTTGCGTATGCCACGGCGATGGGACATGTCTTCTGGTAGTCGACCATACGAGCCACATCATCCTTCGGCACAGGCTTATGCAGCACGACAGTGCCGTCACACAGAACGATGCTGGCACCATTGACCGACATGATTCCATCATACTCAAGACCACCAAGATTGTTGATGAAGGGCAAGGGACGACCCGTGGCTATAAACACCTTAATGCCAGCCTGCCGTGCGGCATGTATTGCATCTATAGCAGACTGGGGGACGCTATGTGTCTTGAAGGACACCAATGTGCCATCTATATCGAAAAATAAAGCTTTTGTCATGATAATTATGTACACCTACTTAAGGTAGGGTTGGAAATAATGATAAGCCATGCTGCTGTCCCCACAAAAAACATGTGACAGGAGAGAACAATAACTAAGCAAATAGATAAGTAGGTGTGCAAAATGATTTTTATAATCCTTGCACCGCCTACTTAGACCTTATTTCAAGAAGTCGAACACCCCCAGTTGGTCGAGGAAGACCATGCCAATAGCCACTGGAGCCACATAACGGAGGGAGAAGGTCAACAGGCGGTAATAGCGCACACGGAGTGTGCCATAGTTGCTCAACTCATCGTGGTAAAGCTTCCTGTTGAGCACCCATCCGGCAAAGATGCTGATGAGCATACCACCAATAGGCAAGAGCACCATGCCCGAGAAGTCGTCGAAGAGTTCGAATATATTGCGTCCGAAGAGTGTGACGGAACAGAGAGGGCCAAAAGAAAGAGAGCACAAGATGCCAAGCACCATTATCGTTGAAGTCACAAGCGTGGCAGCCTTCTTGCGCGACCACGCAAACTCCTCCGAGACATATGCCGTAGCAACCTCATGAAGCGATATGGCACTTGTCAGAGCTGCCACAAACAGAAGGGAATAGAACATGGTAGACACGATGACAGCCAGTATACTGCCGTTGCCAAATGCCTGTTGGAAGACATTGGGCAGAGAGATGAACGTAAGACTGGCTCCAATGCCTATGTCATCTGGCGTCATGCCAATGTTGAAGACAGACGGAAAGATGATGAAACCAGCCATGATGGCTATGCCAGTATCTATCATAGCCACATTGACGGCCGACTTTGCCAACGGAGTCCTATGGTCGAAGTAGCTGGCATACGTGCAGAGGCATCCCATGGCAAGGCTGAGAGAATAGAAGGCCTGTCCCATTGCCTGCAGCACCACATTGCTGTCCACCTTGCTCCAATCTGGCTTGAGCAGAAACTCAATGCCGCGTGAAGCACCTGGCAATGAGACAGAACATACAGTCAGAGCCAACGTGATGACAAACAATGCCGGCATCATGACCTTGGCAGATCTCTCTATGCCCGACTGCACACCTCTTGTGATTACAAAATGGATGAAAACGACGAAGCACACGAGCCATACGGTTGGAATCCAGGGATTCTGCACAAACCCATTGAAGATGTCAACATACTGTTTGGCATCTACATCATAGAAAGCATTGGTGGCAGAGAGGAATGCGTAGTGGAGAGTCCATGCACCCACGACGATGTAATAACACAGGATAAACCACCCCGTAAAAACACCTAATCGGCCTACCCACTTCCAAGGAGAACCATTGGAAGCTATGCGGAAAGCGCCAGCCGTGTTAGTGTGGGCATAGCGTCCTATCAAGAACTCGCTGATCATGATAGGCAGTCCAAGGACAATGATACAAGCCACATACACTATTATAAATGCCGCACCACCATTCTCTCCTGTCTCTATCGGGAAACGCCATACATTGCCAAGCCCTACGGCTGAACCTGCGGCAGCCAGAATGGCACCTATCTTCGAACCAAAATTTTCTCTACTCATAACTTCTGCTATTATTTCACGTCATCAATGTTCCACAAAAAAATATCCCCTCACCTTCACGTCATGTCCTATCAAAATGTTTCCTCACCACCCATCTGTCCACTGATGCACAGACAATCAGACCCAACAGTGCACCGAACATATCGGCATAGAAATCCACCCAGTCGCCCGAGCGGCACGTTGTCAGATAAGCCTGAACAAGTTCCATCAATCCGCCCATGACGCTCGGGTAGACAAAAAGAAAAACCCACAATAGGGGACGCATCACCCGACGGCATATCAGCCTCCTGTCCATCCATATAGCCACGGAAAGGGATGCATACATTACGAAGTGTACCCACTTGTCAAAAAAAGGGACATCTTCCAACTCTGGCACCTCAGGCACAGGCACGGTACTGAGCACAACGACAACGACTGACACCAACCATGTCAGCGGATATTTTATGTTCTTCAGAAAAACAGTCATATAACCTTAAAAAAAACGTATTGCACCTACTTATCTTTCCACTCCCTGTATGGGTGATTGAGCATGTACTTGTTGTAATACCGCTTGTCACCCGTCACCTCTTCGCCTAAAAAGTCTGGTTTCTCGTAAGCCTCGTCTTCCGAGCCAAGTTCTATCTCTGCCAGCACCAACCCTTCATTGTCGCCAAAGAACTCATCCACCTCAACCGTATGGCTGCCACTCTTCACGAGGTATCGGTTCTTGTCGACCTTGCCTGGCATGCACAGTTTCATAAGTTCGTGTGCATCGTCCAAAGGTATCTCAGTTTCAAACTCATATCTGCCGAGCCCATCCTTGCCCGAAGGTCCCTTTATGGTCAGATACCCCTTGTCGCCTCTTATCCTCACACGCACAGTCTTGCCAGGCTCTGTGGCAAAATAGCCCTGCTCTATATGTGTGCAGTCATAAGCCAAGTGCTTGAACTCGCCCTTGACCAAAAACTTCCGTTCAATCTCTATATGTGCCATATTTCTGTCTATTTATCGTAACTTAAAAGATGTCGATTATCAAGTTGGGAAGTGGAAAATTGAATTGAGGGGAATGGGAAATTGAATTGGGGAAATGGGGAGGAATAAAGGAGGGCAGCCGTCAACCGTTGACCTCCGCCTCAGAGAACTCCATGAGGTAAGCCTTGATGAAGTCGTCAATCTTGCCGTCCATCACACCGCCTACATCACTTGTCTGATAGTTAGTGCGGTGATCCTTCACTCGCCTGTCGTCGAAGACATACGAGCGAATCTGACTGCCCCACTCTATCTTCTTCTTACCAGCCTCAATCTTCTGCTGCTCTGCCATCTTCTTCTTCAAGGCACGGTCATAGAGCTGTGAGCGGAGCAAGCGCATGGCATTCTCCCTGTTCTCCTGCTGCTTACGCGTCTCAGTATTCTCGATGAGGATTTCCTCCTCCTCGCCCGTGTCAGGGTCAACATACTGATAGCGCAGACGCACGCCCGTCTCCACCTTGTTGACATTCTGTCCACCCGCGCCCGAACTGCGGAAGGTGTCCCAGCTTATCTTGCTCTTGTCGATGACAACCTCAATGGAGTCGTCGACAAGAGGAGTGACAAAGACAGAGGCAAAGGATGTCATGCGCTTGCCCTGAGCATTGTAGGGACTCACGCGCACCAGTCGGTGCACACCACTCTCACCCTTGAGAAATCCGTATGCCTGCTCACCCACAATCTCCATGGTGACGGTCTTGATACCAGCCTCATCACCATCGATGAAGTTGCTGATATTCACCTTGTACTTGTGAGCCTCAGCCCATCTCTGATACATTCGCATGAGCATCTGAGCCCAGTCCTGAGCCTCAGTGCCTCCAGCACCAGAATTGATTTTCAAGACAGCGTCCATGCCGTCAGCCTCGCCACGAAGCATGTTCTTCATCTCCAAGTCCTCTATGAGACGGAGAGCCTCAGCATAGTAGCCGTCCACCTCTTCCTCGGTAGACATCTCCTCCTTGTAGAAGTCAAACGCCACCTCCGTGTCATCCGTGGCAGCCTTGACCTCCTTATATCCGTCAATCCACTTCTGCAAGTCCTTGACCTTCCTCATCTGAGCCTCAGCCGCCTTCTGGTCGTCCCAAAAGCCAGGAGCCTGTGTGCGCAGTTCCTCTTCCTGCACTTCAATAAGTTTGTTTTCTATCTGCAGATAGCGGTAGAGCGCATCTGCACGATCCTTAATGTCCTTGAGTTGTTCAGCTGTTATCATAAAAACATTTTGCGGAGGCACACGACCTCCGTACATACTTTGTGATTCTAATTAGGTTCCTACACCGATGCCGCCCGACAACCAAGAGGCCCTTATACAGCAAGCAACATCAGCATACATGATGAATATCGAGTGCAAAGTTACGAAAAATCCATCAAATACTTTCACTCTGCACA
This sequence comes from Bacteroidaceae bacterium, assembly GCA_016302435.1. Taxonomy (GTDB): domain Bacteria; phylum Bacteroidota; class Bacteroidia; order Bacteroidales; family Bacteroidaceae; genus Minthosoma. The sequence continues at coordinate 8,642 of JAEDNQ010000038.1, read as the reverse complement.
CTTATTTATAACAATTCTTTCAAAGAAAGAGGCACATGACGACTTTATTTTCATTTTCTCTCATATAAAGCATTATCCATTGGACATAAATTCGTAACTTTGCACACTGATAATTGAAAGCACATCTAACTTGTTAGATAACTTAGATTTTGACAATGCGATTTCACACCCAGGCACTAACATTTCCAGACAGTCTGAAACTCGTCAAGCGACTCGACCTTTTCATACTGCGCAACTACCTGACGCTGTTTGCAGGCACATTCTGCATCAGCCTCTTCGTCGTCATGATGCAGTTTCTGTGGAAATACATTGACGACCTTGTAGGCAAGGGACTCACCTTCGACGTATACCTCAAGTTCTTCTTCTACGTAGCAGAGACCCTCGTCCCAATGGCTCTCCCTCTCGCCATACTCCTCGCCTCCCTCATCTCCTTCGGCAACATAGGCGAACGCCTCGAACTCCTCGCCATCAAGGCAGCAGGCATATCCCTCTTCCGCACACTCCGTCCCCTCATCATCCTCAATACGCTCTTCGCCCTCGGGTCCTTCCACTTTCAGAACAAGATTGTGCCCGACGCGCAGCGCAACCTCAAGCAGATGCTCTTCTCCATGAAAGCCAAGTCGCCAGAGCTCGACATACCCGAACGAGTGTTCTACGACGGAATAGAAGGCATCAACCTCTACGTGCAGAAGAAAGACAAGGAGACAGGCATGCTCTACGATGTCGTCATCTACAACATGCAAGACGGCGTGAGCAAGGCACACATCTTCCTCGCCGACTCAGCCAAGATGATAACCACCCGAGACAAGATGCACCTGCTGCTCTTCCTCTACAGCGGAGAGCAGTTTGAAAACCTGCAGAGCGGCACACTCAATGCCGACAACGTGCCCTACAGACGCGAGACATTTGTCGAGAAGCACTTCATCATCGACTTCGACACCAACTTCAACATGGTCGACCAAGACAACCTGACCACAGGATCAGCCATGACGAAAGACATGAACCAGCTCGTCCACGACATCGACTCGCTCAACACATACTACGACAGCCTCAGCATCGCCTATACCGACCAGATGAAACGAGGCAACCTCTCCATACCCCACGAAGCACGCCTCTCCGACTACGACTCCGTCACCATCAGCATGATGAACTACAGCACCAAGGCACGACTCAAGAGAGCAGAGGACAGACATCAGGCACGACTCGCCAAAGACATCTACACCATACCTTCCTCAACCCTCGACCTCGACTCCATCTACCAAGCCATGGAGCCACAGAAACAGCATGCAGTCATCATATCAGCCCTGCAGAAGGTCACCAACCAGCAGTTCATGGCCGACGAGAGGTCGCGCGAGATGACTTACGGCAACAAAGAGGTCAGACGGCATGAGAAAGAGTTCTGGCAGAAGATAACAATGTCGCTCGCCTGCCTGCTCTTCTTCTTCATCGGAGCACCCTTAGGAGCCATCATCCGCAAGGGCGGCCTCGGATTCCCCGTAGTCGTGGCCGTCATCATCTTCATCTTCTACTACATCGTCAACACCTTCGGCGACAAGGCCGGACGCGAGGGAGCATTCCCCGTCTGGTTCGGCATGTGGCTCAGCACCATGGTCCTCGCCCCCTTAGGAGTGTTCTTCACCGTCAAGTCAAACAACGACTCCGCCGTCTTCAACATGGACGCCTACGTCACCTTCTGGCGCAAGCTGCTCGGCATACGCACCAAGCGACACATAACCAAGAAAGAAGTCATCATCGACGACCCCGACTACCAACTGACAGCCGAGGCTCTCGAACAGATCTCACAGAGTGCACGCAGCTACTACTCCACACTCTCGCGCTCCAACATCTTCGGTTACATAGCCTACGTGGCCACATACTACATAGGCCGAAAGAAAGATGCCACAGCCGACACCATCAGCCAAAACCTCGAACACATCGTCGAGGTACTCTCCAACAGCAAAGACCGCAATATACTCAACATGCTCAACAGTCTGCCCATCATGGACACCCACTCCTTCCGCTTCTACCGCCGCAGGAGAAAAGACCTGAGAGCCATCATCAAATATTCAGACAAAATAAAAGACTACATATATGGAAACATCATTTCAGTTCAGTAAAATCGAAGACGCCATAGAGGATTTCCGACAAGGCAAGTTCGTCATCGTTGTCGACGACGAAGACAGAGAGAATGAAGGAGACTTCATCACGCCAGCCGAGATGATAACTCCCGAAAAGGTCAACTTCATGCTGAAAGAAGGACGCGGAGTGCTCTGCACACCCATAACCATCTCACGAGCCAAGGAGCTGGAACTGCCACATCAGGTGGAAGACAACACCTCCATGCTCGGCACACCCTTCACCGTGACAGTAGACAAGCTCGAAGGATGCACCACTGGCGTCAGCGCCCACGACCGAGCAGCCACCATCCAGTGGCTCGCCAATCCAGCCGCCAAGCCAAGCGACTTCGGCCGCCCGGGACACATCAACCCCCTCTACGCCCAAGACAAGGGAGTGCTCCGCCGTGCAGGCCACACAGAAGCCGCCATCGACCTCGCCCGTCTGGCTGGCCTCAAGCCAGCAGCAGCCCTCATCGAGATTCTCAATCCTGACGGCACCATGGCACGTATGCCAGAGCTCATAGCTAAAGCACGCGAGCACGGCATGAAGCTCATACAGATAAAAGACCTCATAGCCTACCGACTCCAGCAGGAGAGCCTCGTGGAGAAAGGCGTCGAAGCCGACATGCCCACAGCCTACGGCCACTTCCGCATCATCCCCTTCCGCCAAAAGAGCAACGGACTCGAACATGTCGCGCTCATCAAGGGCACATGGGAGAAGGACGAACCCGTCCTCGTGCGCATGCACTCCAGCTGCGCCACAGGCGACATCTTCGCCAGCCAGCGATGCGACTGCGGTGAACAACTCCACAAGTCCATGCAGCTCATAGAAAAAGAAGGCAAGGGAGCCATCGTATACCTCATACAGGAAGGCAGAGGCATTGGCCTCATGAACAAGATAGCGGCATATAAGCTCCAGGAAGAAGGACTCGACACCGTAGACGCCAACATACACCTCGGCTTCGACCCCGACCTGCGCGACTACGGTGTAGGCGCACAAATCCTCCGCGAGATAGGAGTGAGCAAGATACGCCTCCTCACCAACAATCCCGTCAAACGTGTCGGCCTCGAAGGCTACGGACTCGAGATAGTGGAAAACGTGCCCATAGAGACCATACCCACTCCCTACAACGAGCGCTACCTCCACACAAAGAAAGAGCGCATGGGACACACGCTCCACTTCAACAAGTAACGAACGCACATTCCAGACATTCCGGGTTCTTCGGACATTCCAGACTCTCTGGACATTCCGGGCTCACCCATACCCCAGCCCATCAAAAAAAACAGACACATCAACAACTTAACACACATACCACAATATGCAAACACTTTCAGACAGACTCAACCGTCTCTCACCTTCTGCCACACTCGCTATGAGTCAGAAGAGCTCCGAGCTCAAAGCCCAGGGCATAGACATCATCAACCTCAGCGTCGGCGAACCCGACTTCAACACTCCCGACCACATCAAGGCTGCAGCCATCAAGGCAGTAGAAGAGAACTACAGCCGCTACAGCCCAGTGCCTGGCTACCCAGAACTCAAGAACGCCATCGCCAACAAACTCAAGAACGAGAACGGACTCGACTACAAACCCTCACAGATACTCTGCTCCAACGGAGCTAAGCAGTCAGTCTGCAATGCCATCATGGCTCTCGTCAACGCAGGCGACGAGGTCATCATACCTGCCCCATACTGGGTGTCATACCCTCAGATGGTGCTCCTCGCCGAAGGCACACCAGTCTTCGTGGAAGCTCCTATCGAACAAGACTTCAAGATCACACCACAGCAACTCGAAGCAGCCATCACACCAAAGACACGTGCTCTCATCCTCTGCTCACCAAGCAACCCTACAGGCTCAGTCTACAGCAAGGAAGAACTCGAAGGCCTCAAAAACGTCCTCCTCAAGCATGAGCGCGTCATCGTCATCGCCGACGAAATATACGAGCACATCAACTACGTGGGCAAACACGCCTCCATGGCAGAGTTCGACGACATCAAAGACCGCGTGGTCATCATCAACGGCGTCTCTAAAGCATACGCCATGACAGGATGGCGCATAGGCTTCATCGCCGCTCCCGAATGGATAGTCAAGGGATGCAACAAACTTCAGGGACAGTACACCTCAGGTCCATGCTCCGTGTCACAGAAAGCTGCCGAAGCAGCCTTCGCCGGCGACCAGCAGTGCGTAGAAGACATGCGTCAGGCCTTTGAGCGTCGCCGCAACCTCGTGGTGAGCCTTGCCAAGGAGATTCCAGGTCTTGAGGTCAACGAACCACAGGGAGCCTTCTACCTCTTCCCTAAGTGCTCAAGCTACTTCGGCAAGACCGACGGTGAGCGTACAATCAACAATTCTACCGACTTCGCTATGTACCTCCTTGAGGTAGGCCACGTGGCAGCCGTCGGCGGCGATGCCTTCGGATCTCCAGAATGCTTCCGCATCAGCTACGCCACTTCAGACGAAAATATCGTCGAGTCAATGAAGCGCATCAAGGAGGCCCTCGCACGCCTCAAGTGATACCCCATACTCTCTTTATCCCTACAGCAGATTCAGCTCCCTATCCCCCCTTGGAGGCAAGGGCTGAATCTGCATAACAGCGGGAGATATTTAGAACTCTACCACAACTAACTAACCCACAAATGCTGTTTCCTATGAGAAAACCTATTACCCTCATCTGCCTCACATTGGCCGCAGCCACCAATGCACAGACAGACATCACATCACAGTATCTCAACAACCCATCCTTCGAACAAGACAACGTAGCCTCGCTCCCCAAAGACGATACCAGAGGCGGCTACACAGCCAAGACCGTTGAAGGATGGAACCTCACAGGACAATATGGAGTCAGCGACATCATGACAGCCGAGGCAACAGCCACAGACAACAACTTCGGCGCGCCGGGCCAACCATCCGACGGCACACAGATGTACTACATACGCCACGCATGGAACGCATCCACAGCCTCCTTGCTTCAGAAGATACACCTGCCAGCAGGCAAATACAAGATTACTCTCGACAATAAGTGCGTGACACAGTCCTCCCACTCTGCCTACCTCGTGGCTGGCAGCGAGAGCCTTTCCCTCCCCTTCCAGACATCACTCCCCAACAAGTGGACGACAAGCGAACTCCTCTTCACCGTCGACACTGAGAGCGACATCGACCTCGGCCTAACCGTCAACTTCGGTTCAGGCTCAGGCGGCTCCATCCTCATAGACAACTTCCGCCTCTTCAAGATGCCCGACGACTTCACCGAGGCAGAAGACCCCACAGAGATAGCCGTGCCATCTTTCACCGAGGGCATCATCAACTCTGACTTCGTATCCGAAGCCGAGATGAAGGCAGACCTCCTGCAGATGCTCTCCAACTTCGCCCGATACATGGTCGATGACTTCCAGCTATGCCAAGCACCCAACTCCATAGGCGAAGCCTGCGGATGCTTCAAGGGAGAGAACACCATGGCCAACGACGAAAAGGGCGTGCGCCCCAACGCCGACCTCTCCATGATATGCGCCTTCCTCGTCAAATACGGCAAGCCTGCCGGTGTCCAGTTGCCCGAAGGCATCACATGGGAGAAGATAGAAGACATAGCCATGAAGTCTCTCGTCTTCGCCTACTCCACACACAAAGCCAATAAGCTCAAGGTATGCTCAGGCAACAACTACTGGGGCTCCACCTCCACCTCCGATGCCGTGTGGGAGTCCTCCCTCTGGGCCATGTCAGTAGCCTACTCAGCCTACTTCCAGTGGGACAAACTCACCGAACAGCAGCGCGGTTACATCTATGCCCTCCTCAAGGCAGAGTGCAACTACGAGCTCAACCGCTCCATCCCTACTGGCTACGCTGGCGACACCAAGGCAGAAGAAAACGGATGGGAGGCCGATGTGCTGGCAGCAGCACTTGGACTCTTCCCCAACGACGAACTGGCACCTAAATGGTTTGAACGCCTGCGCGAATTTGCCATCAACAGCTACTCACACCCATCCGACGCCAACAACACCACCGTCATCGACCCATGGTATGACAACAAGACCGTAGCCGACCTCTACCGCGGACAGAACCTCTACGACGACTACTCTCTCCAAAATCACAACCTCTTCCACACCTCCTACCAAAACGTCGTCATGCAAGAACTCGGAGAGGCAGCCCTTGCCCTCAAGATGTTCCAGACAGGACTGCATGGCGAGGAGAAATGGAAGACAAACGCTCTCATGCACAACAACCAGGAAGTGCAGGACAGCATACTCAACTGGCTCGCACTCGCAGACGGTGAACTCGCCATGCCAAACGGCAACGACTGGAGCCTCTTCCTCTACGATCAGATAACAAGCTACTCCACACAGGCATGCTTCCAGAAGGACCCACATGCCCTTATGTTGGAAAACATGGCTTATAAGTACATCAAGGCTCGCCAGAAGACCACCACCGACGGCTCATGGCTGCTCAGAGCCGACGTAGGCGCAAGACGCATGGGCGTAGAAGGCCACCGCGTCATGATGACCTACCTCATGCACGACATTCTCTCCACAGCCGACATCACACCTACCACATGGGCCGACTTCAACACAGCCTTCGGTGAGGCCAAGATGCTGCCATGCCAAAACATCGTGCGCGCAGCCACCGACGACCGCTTCACCTGCTTCTCCTGGAGCAAAGGACTGAAGTCCTACACAGGCTACTTCGCAGCCAACAGCCCCGACAAAAACAAGATTGTCGTGCCATACCGGGCCAACAACACAGGCAACCTCACAGGATGGTACGAAGTGCAGGGAAAGGGCACCAATGCATCGCCTGTAGTCTCTGGCATCTACCAGCTCAAGGGCAACGGCTACGTCATGAACGGCGAACTCAACACCAACGACAACACGCTCAGCAACCGCTTCGCCATCTACTCCACACCAGCCAACGCCATCATATACCTCGACCACGTCAAGGCCAACTCAGCAGCCACCATCACAGCCGAGAAGGGAGGACTCCTCGCCATCTCTACCGACGAACTGATGAAGCTCGCGCGTACATTATATTATGATAAAGGCGAAGACATAGCCCACAAGCAACTTGACGGAGCCACCTTCACCACGCTCAATAGCCAGTGGGTCAACATCGACAATGCCCTCGGCGTCATCTCCTCAGGCAACGGCAAGAAGGTAGCCTTCGGCGACAGAGGAGCCAACAACTCCATCTACACCTCAAAGCTCTACCCAATGTACAGCAACACAGCGCGCACCCTCAGCGCAGGAGAGACCGTCGACAGCCGCAACCTCGTCTACTACAGCAATATCGATGCCGCCACCACACGACAGATGGCACAGTCGCTCCTCTCGCTCAAGAGCCTCATGCCCGAAGGATGGAATGCCGTCATAGCTCCCGATAACGGATGCGCCTTCTTCTTAGCCTCCAACTTCCGCGGCGAACCGACAGCCACCCTCACAGGCATCAGCTACGACGGATGGGCTCCCATCTTCTACCAGCCTACAACCGTCACAGGCAATGCCTCTGCCGTCACTCTGACAGCCGCAGAAAACAGCTCCGTAGCTCATCCACTCGCCCTCATGGTCAAGGGAGACAACATCATCGCCCAGCTCGAAGACGAGACATCGGCCTACGTCACAGCCCTCTCCAAGACCACTATCTGCGTGTCCATATCACAGAAGGGACTTGCCACACCAGCCGTCAAGGAGAGCATCACATTGTCCAAAAACGAAACAGTCAAAATTTATCTCGATGAAAACAGTGAGGTATGCGTTCAGAACGCGTCCTTTCCCCTCGTTGAACAAAAAGACTATACGGGACATATTGTCAACCCATCGTTCGAAGGCAACTCAGGCAAAGGGTGGGAAGGCGCGCCCGTAGTCGACTATGACTGTGCAGAGAAGTACAATACAAACTTCAACATCTATCAGAAAGTGACAGGTCTGCCCGAAGGCCGCTATCTGCTCAGTGTCCAAGGCTTCTACCGCTCAGGCACTACGGACAACGCAGCCACAACCCATAAAGCAGGCACAGAGCGACTCAATGCCACCCTCTACGCAGGCGACTCCACTCTCGTCCTCCGCTCCATCATTGACGAGGCAGGAAAGAAAGGAGCTCTCGGAGTCATGGCCAAAAACTACGGCTATGTGCCCAACACCATGGAGCAGTCAAGCGCCTACTTCCGTGCCGGACTCTACCCCAACATGCTCCCCTGCACCGTAGGCTCCGAGGGCATCCTCACCATAGGCATCAAAAAGACCTCCACCATCAACAACGACTGGTGCATCTTCGACAACTTCACCCTCACCTACCTCGGCAAGGACAGTGAAGCAGACCACATTGGCACCATCACCGCACCCTCAGCCGCCCCTGGCATCTACACCCTGCAAGGACAGCCCATCACAGCGTCTGACATGATGAGCGGAGGCATCTATGTCATCAATGGTCACAAAGTGCTGACCAGATAACAGACAGTCCTCCAATCCCCAATATATAGGAGGATAAAACAGGGCGGCAAGCATCATGATGCTTGCCGCCCATATTTATGATAGTTCTATTA
>JAEDNQ010000211.1 GCA_016302435.1 Bacteroidaceae bacterium | reverse complement strand
ACCATTCCACCACACTTGCCAATGAAGAGAAGACAATATAAAGTAGCAGGACATGTGTTTGGCGTTGAGACAGCAGACGGCATCGACCTGCCCATGAACAACTACAAGCCCTTTGATACGGAAGACGAACCCTCGCTTTTCGTCCTCACCATCCACGAGAACGCCCTTCCCACGCTGCCTGACGGCTGCACGGAAGAAAGGCGGCAGGAGGAGGAAGGACAGAGCATCACCAGCTACAGCACTGGCGATGGCAGATATGCCTTCCGCTTCGAACTGCAGCAGATGGCAGCCATCCTCGTCACAGACAGCGACTACAAGAGAGGGTGGCTCACAGCAGAGAAGCAGTCGCTCACCTGGGCTGTGGACAACAGCCTCATGCTACTCTACGCCCTTGCCTCAGCCCCCCACTCCACCCTGCTCTTCCACTCTTCTGTGGTGGTCAACGAAGGTAGGGCATACCTCTTCCTTGGCGTAAGCGGCACAGGCAAGAGCACACACACCAGCCTTTGGATGAGACATATAGATGGATGCACTCTGCTCAACGACGACAACCCCGTGGTGAGAGTAGACGACCAAGGGACAGCCATTGCCTACGGATCGCCATGGAGCGGCAAGACACCGTGCTACAAAAACCTCTCCTTCCCCGTGGGAGCCATCGTCAAACTGCACCAGTACCCATCCAACAGAATAAAGCCGCTGTCCAAGCTCCACGGCTACATAGCCATAGCCGAATCCGTCTCAGGCAAGACATGGGACAAGGCCATAGCTGAAGGACAGCACCAGACAAAGGAAGCCATAGTGAAGAACACAGAGGTGTACTACCTCGACTGCCTGCCCGACCGCGATGCGGCCCTGCTGTGCAGAGAGACAGTGAGCAGAAGATGGAGAAAGTGACAGACGGACTCATAGCAATGATTGAAAGGCTCAAGCCCTTCTTGAAAGAAGGGAAGAGCGTACTCCTGCCCATATACGGACGGAGCATGCGCCCTTTCATCATAGGAGGAGAGGACAAGGCTCTGCTGCTCCCAGTGAAGTCGCCTGTGGAAGTGGGCGACATCGTGTTAGCATGGGTGGACGGCAGACGATATGTACTTCACAGAGTGGTGAAGACGGTGGGCGACTCCGTGACACTCGAAGGCGACGGCAATATCATAGGCGAAGAACACTGCTCACAGGCAGATGTTGTGGCTAAGGTGGAAGAGGTGGTGAGACCCGACGGCAGAAAGAAAAACCTCGTGTCTGTCGCCGCCATGAGAGGATGGAGGGTGTGGATGGCTCTGAAACCATTCAGACGCATCATGCTCAAGGCCTTTTCGGTCTTGGTCCTGGGAGAGCCCGTCAGACAAAAGAAACAACAACGGACGTGAGAAGATGCCAGCAAGAAAACGGCAAGGCATAATATCCGACAAAAGAAACAAGCATCATAACATTTCAGGTGGGGAATTTACAGAACCCACCATCATACACATAAATACAAAAAGACATGAAACAGAAGAAAGGATTTGCGCTGCGAACAGTATGCGGCGAAAACATCATCGTGGCAGAAGGACTGGAAACAGTGGACTTCAGCAAAGTCATCAACCTCAACGAGACAGCCACATTCCTCTGGAAGGAAGCAGAGAAGCAGGGCGACTTCAGCGTGGACTCTCTGACTGAGGCTCTCTGCAAAGAATATGAAGTGGAGAAGGCCATTGCCACTGCTGACATAGACAGGATTGTCGGCGAATGGAAGGAGATAGGCATCGTAGAGTAAGCATTGTTGAGGAGTCAGCAACAATCCCACAGTCAAAAGGATAAACAACCGAGACAGCATGAAGGAATACACGGCATGGTTCATAAGGCAGCTGCATGTGATAAGGGTCAATGTGGCAGTAAGGATAGTGGCAGGCATAGTGCAGGTAGCTCTGGGTCTGCTGCTTGTGTGGCTCTGCCGCCGCTTCATCGACTATGCGGTGTGGCAAGACAACGTTGTGGAGGAGGTGTCCCTCCTCGTGGGGGCGCTCCTTGCCTCTGTCGGCATCAGGCAGGCGACCTTTTACCTGCAAAGCTCGGCTGAGATTGTGCAGCAGAATGCCATTCGCCAACGGCTCTTCGACCACCTCCTAAGCCGTCAGCTGTACTCCACAACCGAACGTCTCCACTCGGGTGACATAAGCCAGCGTCTCGAACGTGACATCGCCACCGTGTCGGCCATCACTACCGACGTGCTTCCACGCATGGTGGTGACAGGAGTGCAACTCATGGGAGCCTTCATGCTGATGCTGTCCATGGACGCTTGGTTGGCATGGAGCCTGCTGCTGCTCACACCCTTTGTGGCTCTTAGCGCCAAATATCTCGCCCACCGTCTGCGCCACATGACGCTCGCCATACGCAAGGAGGAGAGCAGCATACAGATGCTCATACAGGAGTCGATGGAAAACGAGACAGCCATAAAGTCGGTGCAGGGCGAAGGAGTGGTGTCGAGACGCATACATGACTTGCACATCGAACTTCACCATCTGGTCATGAGGCGCACACGCTTCACCGTCATCACACGTTTTCTCCTCGCTTCCACCTTCGGTCTCGGTTACCTCGGAGCCTTTGTCTATGGTGGTCTTCAGCTCAAGGATGGACTTATCACCTTCGGTGTCATGACGGCTTTTCTCCAGTTAGTCAGCCAGATACAGTCGCCCGTGGTCAGCCTGCTCAACATGATTCCGCAGATTATCCATGCCACAGCAAGCATCGACCGCATCAAGGAGATAGAGAACATGGAGGTGGAA
>JAEDNQ010000210.1 GCA_016302435.1 Bacteroidaceae bacterium | reverse complement strand
GAGCACATGGCGAACCACAACACCCCCTTCTCACGAGGTACCGCTTCTTGGCGAGCCTTGCCATGTTGCAAGATGACTCAACCTGCGAGAATGTGTCACACTGCACTAAGATTGACTTGTTCGGTCTCAGTATCAGTATGCCCTGTTGACTAAAATCAATTTTTTGTATCTCTCTCATGATTTTGTATGATTTTTGTTTCTCTATATTGTTAGTTTTTACTAACTTTGCCCACATAAAAGTTGCGTGCATGCAAAGCCGAAGCATGCTGCACGACAACAGCGAGCATATAGACATGCTTGGCTCAATGAAGAATGAAGATTGACACAAAACTCGACCCTATAAGTCAAAAAACAATACAGTTTAACGTATAATAAATTAATAACCAATAATTGCGGTAGTAGCTCAGTTGGCAGAGCATTGGCTTCCCAAGCCGAGGGTCGCGGGTTCGAGTCCCGTCTACCGCTCCAACGTCATTGACAAATCGAAGATTAACGGAAAAGGTAAGTGACTGTTGTGGTGCGGCTTTGCGGTGGTAAGGTTATAGGCCCGCCATCGTGAAGCCGCATCAGTCCTTTTTTATATAACCCCCTAAAAAAGATACAGCGACAAACTATGCTCTTGATGACACTTATTATCGTAGCCGTAGTGCTCTTCGGCTTCATCCTGATGACGACCGAACAGGCTCATCATATCAACCGAGCTACCATAGCCATGGTGAGCGGAGTGGCGGCGTGGGTCATATACATGGTCAACGGAGGCCAGTTTGTGCAGCTCATGCACCAGTCTGACTATGCCAGCTTCATGTCCTCTGGCATGTCGTCGTCAGACAGCATCAAGTACTTCATCTCCGAACACGTCATCACGCGTTATATCATTGAGGCCTGCTCTGTCATCCTTTTCCTCATCGCCACCAACACCATCGTCGAGGTGCTCCACAACAATGGTGTCTTCGACTCACTCATGTCGTGGCTCAGAATGCGCGGCAGCCGCAAGTTCTTATGGACTATATCCATCCTCACCTTCGTCATCTCGGCCAATGTGGACAATCTTACCACGGTGGTGCTCATGATGAGCTTCGTTGCCAACATAGTGCGCAATCACTACCAGCGCGTCATCTACGCCAGCGCCATCATAGTGTCGGCCTGCATGGGCGGCTGCTTCACGGCCATAGGCGACATGACATCTGTCATGCTGTGGGTAAGGGGACTCATCACTCCTTCGGCCTATGCGGCAGGCCTTTTCCTTCCCGCCATTGCCGTGCTTTGCACCTTCAACCTCCTCATCGGTTCGATGCTGCACGGCCGTGTGGAGATATACTCTGTCCTCACACGCTACGATGGTAATGACTCCTCGTGGGCTGCATGGCAGAAAGTGGTGCTGCTCGTCCTCGGCATAGCAGGTCTGTGGTTCATCCCATCCTTCCACTTCATCACCAAGCTTCCCCCCTTCCTTGGGTCGCTCTCCGTCCTCGCCCTTATCTGGGCCGTCGAGGGCATATTCAACTTAGAGAAGAACGGCAATGTCCTGCTTGTCCAGCGCCATTACTTCCGCAACGCGGAGTTCATAAGCATACGCATCATTCTCTACTTTCTTGGCATCACTCTTGGCGTGGGTGCTCTTGCCGAATGTGGAGCTCTCGACTTTGTGGGACGATGGTTGGAGAGTAATATTAATAATGTATATATATATGGAGTGGCGGTGGGTCTCCTCTCGTCCATTCTGGACAATGTCCCCCTCATGATGTCATGTATGAACATGTTCCCTCTCGACACAGTCCCTGAGTCCACGTCGGAGTTTGTTCAGAACGGCATCTACTGGCAGCTGCTCAGCTTCTGCTGCGCCTGCGGAGGCACACTTCTCTTCGTGGGCACTCTGGCAGGACAGGCCGTCCTCGAAGTGGAGAAGATACGATTCCGCTGGTACATACGCAACTTCCTGTGGCGCGCCTTGGCAGCCTGGGCTGTCGGACTCGGAGTCTTCTGGCTGACACACTGACGAACCGTCACTCCCTCCTGAAGCCACGCTTTGCTGTCTGCCTCACGATGTCAAGGGCTCTTCGGGAAAGGCTAAAATGGGAGAGCATGGACGCATCTCTGCCTCACGATGATCAAGGGCTGTTCAAGAACGAATAGTAATAAAAAGAATATCCCTCACACATATACTTTTTTTTAACCACAATACTAACAACATTTTCCGCTTATGTCAAAGATTAGTTGTATTGGAATACTCACATCAGGAGGCGACTCTCCTGGTATGAATGCAGCCATCAGAGCTGTGACACGCTCCGCCATCTGCAAAGGCATCAGAGTAAAAGGCATCTACCGAGGCTATGACGGACTGGTCAACGGAGAAATTAAAGAGTTCACCACAGAAAATGTGAGCAACATCATCGCTCGTGGAGGCACCATACTCAAGAGTGCCAGAAGCAAAGCGTTCATGACGCCCGAAGGACGCAAGCAAGCCTACGACACCATGCTCGCTGAAGGCATTGACGCTCTTGTCGTCATTGGCGGCAACGGCTCGCTGACAGGTGCGCGCATCTTCGCCCAGGAGTTCGATGTGCCGTGCATCGGCCTCCCTGGCACTATCGACAACGACCTCTATGGAACCGACCTCACCATAGGTTATGACACCACACTCAACACCATCATGGACTGCGTGGACAAGATACGCGACACTGCCAACTCCCACGAGCGCATCTTCTTCGTCGAGGTTATGGGACGCGACGCAGGCTTCTTGGCTCAGAACAGTGCCATAGCCAG
>JAEDNQ010000037.1 GCA_016302435.1 Bacteroidaceae bacterium | reverse complement strand
GTCGTCTTCGAGATGAAAGAGAGGGCGGGTCAGTAAGGTGGATTTCCAATAGCGTAGTGTATGGCATAATTGCAATCTGGATGACCAAATGTCAACCAAAAGAGCAGTCTTGAAGACTTTTTTATGCCATTTTCCATAGATTCTTGAACAAAAAACAACATTGTATCATGGATTTTTGTACCTTTGCACGTCCTTTTCAATAGATAATGTGCACGCTCCTCTTTAAATCTGCACAGCACATGCAGCCTTCTGACACATTGTTTCTCAGACATACATCGTCCCGAGAATGATTAGACGGAGCCTGCCAACCTTCGAAAGACAATGTATAGCGCATCTCCAACACCCAATGCTACAATTATGCATAAGTCAGTTAAAGAAATCATTCATAAGCTCGAAAAATGGTACTTCTCACGCGAAGCTCTGCCTTTTTGGGCTGTCAGCATCATAGACCTTTCCATCATCTTCACCTCGATGGTGATAATGTATTGCTTGGTCTACGGACCTGCTGAACTCGTACGCAATGGTTCCTACATGCTCTACACATTCGTGATTGATATGATATTCTACTGTGTAGGCATGAGGGTGTTCCACACCTACGCTGACGTTTCCAGGGTGCTGGAGTTTAAAGACCTCTCCCGCACTTCGTTTGCCGTCCTTCTTGGCTCGGGACTATGTTTAGCACTCCGATGGGCAGTCAACCTCCTTCCATTCACAGAAGATGTGCCCTACCGTGTCTTTGTGCTCACGGCCGTCTGTGCCATAGTCCTGCTTACCTCATGGAGAGTAGTGGCGCGCAGCATCTTTGATATGGTAAGGCATAATGTGAGAGAAGAAGTAGAACTCTTGCCACGCAGCGAGATACAGGTCAACATGGCCAAGATAGGTGAGCTGATCTCTGGCAAGTGTGTCCTCATTACAGGAGCGGCAGGCAGCATAGGAAGCGAGATGGCAAGGCAGATAGCCTCCTACACACCTCGAGCCCTCGTCCTTATCGACCAGGCTGAGACACCTATGCACGACCTCAAGCTTGAGATGAAAAGCGACTGGGAATTCATCCCTACCGAATATCTCGTCACGACCATCACCAACGAAGGGCGCATGCGCCAAGTCTTTGAGAAATACCGTCCCGACTACGTTTTCCACGCTGCTGCCTACAAGCACGTGCCCATGATGGAGGCAGACCCCAGTTCCGCTATCCTCAACAATGTCCTCGGCACACGCATCATGGCCGACCTCGCTGTAGAATACAAAGTCAAGAAGTTTGTGATGATATCAACCGACAAGGCCGTCAACCCGACAAACGTCATGGGATGCTCCAAGCGAATATGCGAGATGTATGTCCAGAGCCTCAATGCATACCAGCTACAGCAAAAAGACAAGGCCGAACACACACAGTTTGTCACCACGCGCTTTGGCAATGTCCTCGGCTCCAATGGTTCCGTCATCCCACTCTTCAAGAAGCAGATAGAATTGGGCGGACCCGTTACAGTGGCACATCCTGACATCATACGCTACTTCATGCTCATACCCGAAGCCTGTGCTCTCGTCCTCGAAGCTGGCACTATGGGCAAGGGAGGAGAAGTCTTTGTCTTCGACATGGGCCGCCCAGTCAAGATTGTCGACTTGGCACGCAAACTCATCGTCCATAGCGGACGACGAGATGTCAAGATAAAGTTCACAGGACTACGCCAGGGAGAGAAGCTCTACGAGGAAGTCCTCATCAAGGGCGAAGAAGAACTGCCTACCGACAATCCGAAGATAAGGGTGGCCAAGGTGCTCTCCAACGACTATGAGGTCGTCTGCCAGCAGATAGACCAACTGGCTACAGTCAGTCGCACATACGACGACATGAAGGTAGTCAAGATGATGAAGCTAATGGTTCCTGAGTTCAAGAGCAACAACTCCAAATATGAAATCATAGACAAAGAACTGAAACGATAGCCCAAGTACCATCGGTAATAACCACGAAAATGAAGTTTTATAAATAAATATGAACATTAAGACAAATCTTACGGCATTACTTACTCTGTGTGTGGCAATGTCAGCCTCGGCACAGCGCAACCGAGACAACGACTCCATCATACAGATACTCGACGAAATGGGCGTTCCACTCGTTGAGAAGAGCTACGTGGCCAACAGCAGTTTTGTTGATAACTGGTCTTTAGCCCTTTATGGTGGCTTCTCTACCAACTGGGGTAGCGACATGTCCCACATATCCTTCTTCCGCAACAAAGGAGTGACCTCAGCCATTACATTGGGCAAAGATGTCACCCCGCTCAGCTCCGTCAGACTCCAGCTCAACTACGTGCGCAACACAGGTGTCACCGACAATCAGTTCACCGACGAGATGGCAGCCTTCAACCATAAGCGCTACAAGTGGAACTCCTACGGACTCAATGTCGACTACATGCTCAACTTCACCAACCTCATCCTTGGATTCCGCGAGAACCGCAAGTTCCACTTCTACGGCATCGTGGGAGTCGGAGGTTCAGTCTCTCGCAATTACACCACCGGAGACTTCGTAGGTGACATGGACAACAGCCATGGACAGCAGGTGCACAATAACGACAAATATGACAACCGCCAGCACTCCCTTGTCAATATCCGCGCCGGACTTGCTTCAGCCTTCTACCTCTCGCGCAACTGGAGTCTCTGCGTAGAAGCCGTAGGAAGCTTGCTCGACAACTCCTACGACAGCAACCCAACATCCGAAAACACATGGGATGGACACGTGGATTTTCAAGTCGGCATCAAATACCGCTTCAACAACAAGGGAGGTCAAGCCCCTGGTTTCTACTATCCTCGCCACGATATGACCGTTTATCGCCAGCGACTCAAAGAGATAGGCGACCTGCGCGACAAGACCAACAAACGACTGAAAGACCTTGAAGACATGGCAGACACCATTGATGTTGATACCAAAGTCATCTATACGCTCATAGCCTTCGACGAGGGACAGGCTGAAGTAGACCGTCTGCAGCAGACCAACCTCTACACTACAGCCCTCGCATGGTCGCGAGACACCAAGAGCCTTATCTTCATCACCAACAGCTCAGGCGTCGACGACCGCCTCTTCCGCCGCAGAGTCAAAGAAATAGTCAACATACTGACAGAGAGATACGAGATTCCTGTCCACAAGATAAGAGTCTTCGCCAACGAAAAAGACATACAGACAAGTTACAATTACATAGAGTGCATCATAAACGATTAGCCCCTCCGCTGTTATGAGTCTGCCCCAACAAGCGGCATGCTCACATAGCGAAGCTGTTACACCTGCAATGAGGAACAACATGCGACACACCCCCATTGCCGACATCTCAATAGGTAGCACCGCAAAAATATACACCCAAAATTAATAACAATACGCCCTTCGAAAGATGACAATAAAAAGGCTTCTGATATATATACTGCTCCTCACCGTCACAACGTCTGCATGGTCACAGAATGACACTGCTGACGACGGCGATGACTTCACATCTACAGGCAAGGACAAGAAACGTATCGAACTTGTAGATGACAGCCTCTACTACGATGAGTACGCCTATCTCTACGACTACAAGATCACGGACAACATCTTCTTGCTCGCACAGGTCGGCATCAGTCACTCCATGTCTGAAAACACCCGTACAGGCAATTTCTTCTCCAACATGCGCCCCAGCTTCACCATCGGTATAGGCAAGTGGCTCTTCCCAACATTCGGACTCCGACTCACAGCAGGAGTCCGCCCTCAGGTAGGACGCGCCGACTGGGAGCTTTGCGACCTTCCTGCTGTAGGATGGAATCCTGCTGCAGGAGAGAGATACCCATTTGGCAACTATAAGTTCACCGTCTTTGCCGGCTATTTCGACGCACTGGTCAACTTCACCAATGTCGTCTTCAAATACAAGGAAGACCGCAAGTTCAATCTCGTCGGCATCATAGGCCTCGGCTACAACCGCTCTTATGGCTTTGAGAAAGATAAACTCAAGGCTTGGTCCGATGGCGTTAAATATGTCAGCAACGATGGCA
Organism: Bacteroidaceae bacterium; assembly: GCA_016302435.1. GTDB lineage: Bacteria > Bacteroidota > Bacteroidia > Bacteroidales > Bacteroidaceae > Minthosoma. The sequence continues at coordinate 11,730 of JAEDNQ010000037.1, read as the reverse complement.
ATGCCACCCAGGCGTTCAAATACCCGGTCAATACCGAGTCTGCCAACTACTTTGCCGCGCATGTGGGCTTTCAGGGACGATACAAACTCAGCAATGCGTGGGACATCACAGCAGAAGTCACCCTCAATGGTACCGACGACCGCTACAACGGTCATGAATACGATCGTGTCTACGACACCTATGTCGATGTCCTCATCGGAGCCCAATTCCACCTTAAGGACTCCCATGGTCGCCGCCGATTCCATTATGTAAAGCACCTTGAGTCAGACGTCCTTGCCAGACTCGCACAGATGGCAGGCGACGCAAACGAAAAACTCAACGATGCCAACATGATGATGCCTGAAATCTACGAAAAAGTTAGACTCAGCGAAGCCCTCCAGACCACCATCTCCTTCTACGTCGACCGCTACTACATCACCGACGCACAGAAGAAAAACCTCAAGAGCGTCGCCAACTTCCTTGCCACACACCCAGACATCAACCTCATTGTCACAGGATATGCCGACATCGAGACAGCCTATCCAGCCTATAACCTGCGCCTGTCGCAGAAAAGAGCTCAAGCCGTCTACGACATGCTCGTCGATGAGTTCAAAGTGCCCAAGGAGCGCCTCCGCATCGACTTCAAGGGAGACACCGTGCAGCCCTACGACCAAGTCAACGAATGGAACCGTGCCGTCATCTTCTTCCTCGACCGCAACGGAGGAGACAGCCAACTTCTTGAATCTGAAGACACAGGCGAGGAGTAGCCATTCCGTACTGAATCTCTATTGCTTACCATCTCATACATTAACATAAAAGAAGACCCTTACTTATGAAAAAATTGATATACATCTTAGTAGCTATGGCATCAGCCCTGCCCCAGCTCACTTATGCGCAGATGGCAGGCACAACCAGCAGCGTTCAGCCACAGTCTGAACAGCCCAGCCATATATCCACATCAGATAGCACCATCTCCGAACTGATCAGCGATGGACAGACCGTCATACCCGACTCCGCCTACTATAAGAGTACCGAACTCACTTCCATCACTATCCCTGCCAGTGTAGACTCCATCGGTGTCAACGTCTTCGACCACTGCTTCAAACTCACTACCATAGAAGTACATCCCGACAATCCCCACTTCACATCCATCGATGGCGCACTATATACCAAAGACACCAAGACACTGCTCATCTGCCCTCCAGGCAAGAAAGGCGAGTTCCGTCTGCCGCAGCAAACAACGACAATAGCCCCGTACGCCTTCCGGACATGCAAGAAACTCACCTCCATAGTCCTGCCCAAAGGCATCACCGAAATACCCGAAGGAGCCTTCGCGGGGTGCTGGGGGCTGGAGAAAGTCAATTTGCCACACGGACTAAAGCGCATCGGCAAGAGAGCCTTCGACGGCACCATCGTGCAGAAGATGAATATGCCTACCACTATGGAGTATATAGATGACCGAGCCTTCGTCAACACCAGCCTCGTCGAGGTCAACCTCCGAGTGACCGAACCATTCGAACTTGGCGAAGATGTCTTCAGCGAGATACATGTCACACGACTCAACGTGCCAGCCGCCGGACTCCAAAAGTTTAAGAATCATCCCAAGTGGGGCAAATTCGGGCGTATCACACCTACCCACAGCTACTGGACAGTCGACCTTCCGTAGTTTTCCGTAGTTCCTCCAACAAGGCTATTGGGCAGTCGACCTTCTGTAGTTTTCCATACCTCCCTCAACAAGGCTACTGGGCAGTCGACCTTATGTGGCTCCAATCATTCACGACAAGTTTATTACCCCAATACTATTATACCTCTCAATGCCAACCCGATACGTGCATCACTCGTGCATGCGTCGGGTTGACGTGTAAACAAATCCGATAATCCATTCACTCACAATACAATGAAACATTACCGCAATATCCTGACATGCCTTCTTGTCACAATGTCCTTGTCTGCCCAAGCTCAACAAGAGGCAATAAAGGCACTTGCTGACGGTCATTACGAGGCTGCCAAACAACAGTTTGCCCATTTCATCGACAACGCGCGAGGCGAAGACACACGCTTGGCGGACGCACAAGGGCTCTTGCTCGTATGTGACTATGTACTCGACACCCCGTCCACTGTCGACAATATGCAAGTCTGGGTAGCAGAAAACCCAGTTTCTCCCTACAGCGATGCCATCCGTGTCCTTCATCGTAATCTGCTCATCAAGACACAGCGATACGACGAAGCCATCGACCTCTTCCTCAGTCAAGAAGGCGACATCATCTCAACTCCCCTGCCATATCCCCTCACACGCATCTCCGACGAGATGAGCAGCTACAACGAAGTGATGTACCGACTCGTAGGCGAACACCTATATGACAAAGGCGAGCTCAAACAAGCCCTCAAATACCTCGAAGCAGGAGAGAAGACACGCGCTTCGCTCTACAAGCTTGGCATGTGCTACTACCAGCAGGGAGCCTTCGAGAAAGCAGCGTCAAGCCTCGCTCAGTCAGCCACCGACCAGCGCGATGCCATGGCACAGAATGCGTGGCTCCATGCAGGCATAGCCCATCTCCAGCTCATCCGCAAAGCCGAAGCCCAAGACGCCTTCCTGAAAGCCTCACAGATGGACGCAGACAAAGACCTCCGCGAGATGGCACTCTATAACTATGCCCTCACACTCCACGAGAAGGCAGACTCAAAGACCGTGGCGGTCATGGAGCAGTTTCTCAACGAGTTCCCCACATCGCCCTACGCCACTCCCGTCTCACAGTGCCTGACCGAAGCCTACATGTCAAAGAAAGACTACAGCAAGGCTCTCAATGCCATCAGCAAAGTCCAGACACCCAATGCCGACTCACAGGCCGATAAGCAGAAAGTGCTCTACAACCTTGCCTTTGAGGCTCTCAATGCCAACAAGATAGACAAAGCACTCGCCTACGCAGGCGATGCCGTGGCCCTCGGCAACCTCAACGCAGAGTCATACGCAGAGTCATACTACATCAAGGGAGACTGCAACTACCGCCTCGGCAACTACGCCATTGCAGCCAACGACCTCAGCACTGCCATCAACCTTGGCACCCAAACCTCGCTCGGCCATCTCAAAAACAACACCTACGCTGTCTACAGCCTTGGCTATGCCCTCTTCAAACTCCAGCGCTACAATGCCGCCATCAGCCAGTTCGACAAGATAGTGCAGGCCGACGATGCCTCCTCAGCCATGAAGGCCGATGCTCTCAACCGCCTCGGCGACAGCTATCTCAACATGCGCGACTACGACAAGGCCAACCAAGCATACTCACAGGCAAAAGCCACCGACCATACCCTTGGCGACTACTCAATGCTCCAGCAGGCATATATAGAAGGACTCCTCGGCAACTACGACCGCAAGATAGAGATCATCAACAGCATGAAGACAGAGTATGCCAACTCCTCCCTCTCAGCCAAGGCACTCTTCGAACAGGGGCGCGCACATGTCCTCTCCGGACGCACCGACGAGGCCAACGCCCTCTTCCAGTCCATCATCATCAAGCATCCAGGAAGCGAATATGCCAAGAAAGCCAGTGAGGAAATAGCAAACATGGCAGCCAACATTGCCATCCAGGACTCCATAGCCGCTGCACAAGACTCCATCGAGACAGAAGCAGCCAAGGCTCCAGTGCTTGCTGCACAGGAGCTCTACGATGGCGGACAATACCAAATAGCCGAACAGCAGATACTCGCTGCCATCGACAAAGGCATAGCCCGTCCATACTGGCTCGCACGCGCCTTCATCCTTCTCAGCGACATCTACAAGGCTGAAGGACGAACCATCGAAGCCAAACAGACCCTCGAATCTCTCAAAGCCAACTACAAGGATGAGGACGACATTCAGGAGATGATAAACCAAAGGCTGCAATAGGAAAATCAGCGCATTCCTCAGTGCGCATCCCCGTCTCAGTCTTCCTTCTCTCTTTTTGTTCAAACATATATAGGAAGAAGTATTCACCCACAATTATTAACCCTTTTGACGGTGGAAATTTATAGAACCCACCTGTAATTTCACTTCATATCAATGAAATCAGTACAACTTGCAATACTATCCCTCTTGGCATCAGCGCCAGCATACGCACAGCTCGACAATACCGTTGAGGTGACCAGTGAAATAAAGCCAGTAGTCACAGAGGCTCAGAAAGTGGATGTCAAGACACAAGCCGTAAAGACTGAAGTCAAGCATTACACAATGCCCTATGCCGTACAAGGCAAACCCTTCACTGACTTCACAGCCAGTCCTCTCAGCCATTATTCAAGCAAGGAGATTGACCGTGGCAATAGGAAAGGCCATCTCCGTATGAGCGGAGGCAGCCACGGCAACCTCGACGCACAAGCCATCTATCAGTTTGACATCACCACACTCGATGCTCTGACCCTCGACCTCTCGCTCAGCGGCTTCAAAGGCAAGACTGGCAAAGACGAGCGCTATGGCGACACCGACTGGACAAGCCGCTTCTACACCAACAGCTCATCCCTGCAGTACACACACCATCTGTCAAACGGAGCCGACCTCTACGCCAAAGGCACATATGCCAACCAGCTCTTCAACTATAGAGGAGCCGCCACCGTTACCGACAAGCAGCACAACGTCATGTTCGATGCCGCCGTAGGCCTCACCCCTTACACCGCTGGCTCCCTCACTATAGAGGGCGAGGTAGCCGCTAAGGTCTTCAGCCAGAACTACCACACCAATCTTCAGAAGAAACTCGGCGAGACACAGTTCTTGGCAGAAGGAGCAGCCTCCTACGCCTTCACGTCCAACCACGGAGCAGGCATCGAAATCTCTGCCACCCGATTCAACTACCGCAACGACGAACTAAAGGACCACACCTGCCTCTCCTTCGCACCGCACTACACCTACACAGATGAGACCATCCGTCTCCGCTTAGGAGTCTTCACCAACATTGAGGGCGACATAGCCCCCGACATTGCATTCGCCTACACCATCGACAAGACGAGTGAGGTGTACTTCCAGGCACGAGGCTACGAACTCGAAAACGAGATGCGCTATCTTGCAGCCCTCAACCCCTATTTCATCCTCGCCACACCTGCCGATGAGCCCTTGGAAGCCAACGATGAGTTCCATCAGGTCGATGCCCGCCTCGGCTACCGCTTCAAGACCAAGAGCGGCATCAGCGCCGACATATACGGCGGATATGACATGTCGGAAAACCATGCCGACATCATCTCCGTCACTCCCCTCCGCGACGGACGCTGCATGCCCGTCCTCGAGTTCAAGAAGAACAAGAACATCTACTTCGGAGCCGAATTTCAGTACAGCTACCGTGACTTCCTCAAGCTCACAGGTCGCAACCGTCTCAACATAGAGTCCACACGCCAGCCTTGGGGCTGGACCGAAGGCTCATACATCACACCTGCCTTCACCATGGACTGGCAGCTCGACCTTTGTCTCGTCAAGGATCTCTACCTCGGCATCGACTGGCAGCTCGACTGCTACAGCCTCCCGAAGCTCGAAGGCAAACATCCTTATGCCCTTGAGCGCAAGAACACAGTCCTCCTCGGAGCTGACCTGCGCTACACCCTTCCGCTCGACTTCCCTGCCACCATCTTTGTCCGTGGCGACAACCTCTTCTGCCAGAAGTACGACCGCTACTATGGCTACCAGGCACCATCCGCCAATGTCATGGCAGGCTTCGCGCTCAGCTTTTAACCTCCAATGAGCCTCCTGCGAGACATCATAAATCTCGTCGCGCCGCCCCAGTGCGTAGCATGCTCCTGCCGTCTCTCGGCTTCAGAGTCCATCCTATGCACAGCTTGCATGGCTGAGCTTCAGCAGACATTCTACCATCGTCTGCTCCATAGCCCATCCGAGAAGATGCTGTGGGGGCAACTGCCCATAGAGAAGTCAGTCGCCTTCTTCTACTACACCAACAACATCGCCCGCCAGCTCATCCTCTCCAACAAGTTCCGCTCGCGACCCGAGATAGGCTATCGCTTAGGGCAAATATTTGCCACTCAGCTGAAGGCTGAAACATCATTCTTCGATGGCATAGACATGATTGTGCCCGTGCCCATCTCCCTCCTCCGCTATGCCGTTCGAAGCTACAACCAGAGCTATCCCATAGCCCAAGCAGTCAGCCGTCAGACAGACATACCGTTACGGGCCGATGTCGTCAGGAAGATAAAGCATACCCGACCTCAGACATCCCTTGCCCGTACCGGCAGACGAACCAATGTCGAAGGCGTTTTCCGGGTCGTGAAGCCCGAAGCACTGCACGGCCGTCACGTTCTTCTGGTCGATGATGTCATGACCACAGGATCCACCCTCCTGTCCTTAGCCTCCGAAGTGGCAAAAATAGAAGGAGTGCGGCTGTCCATCCTTACCCTTGCCCATGCTACTCGTAAGATACATCCCTCGCAGCAGGACGGCGACATAGAATACTCAATATATGGTATACCTATGCTCGAGTCTGTCAGTGACGATGATGATAAGGTAATTCAAATAAAGAATAGTAAGTAGGTGTGCTACATGTTTAACAATAAAACCCCGACAGTACCATATATACCGTCGGGGCTTTATCTACCCTGTTGAGAGTCTGTGCACCCAATGTGGCTTCATTCACACTCGTCGAGTATGATGGCAGGGTTGCTGCTCTGTTGCGCAACAGGTTCGGATGTGCTTGATGAATTGTCAGTGACACATAGAGGCACCTCCCTCTTTATGCTCTGGTCGAGCGAGATGAGCGTCTCCGTTGAATCCACACCCGTGATGCCCTGTATCTTGCGGTTGAGCAAGTCCATGAGCTGCTCGTTGTCACGCGCATAGAGCTTCACCAGCATGGTGTACGGACCTGTAGTGTAGTGACACTCCACAATCTCCGGAATGTTCCTCAGTTCGTCTACCACACGTGAATACATCGAACCCTTCTCAAGGCGTATGCCAACATACGTGCACGTGTTGTAGCCTAAGCTCTTGGGATTGATGTCATATCCCGAGCCTACAATCACATTGGCATCTATCAGACGCTGCACACGCTGGTGGATGGCAGCTCTTGACACTCCGCAGACGGCAGCAACATCCTTGAAAGGTATGCGCGCGTTTGCAGAGATAATCTCCATGATACGTTTATCAAGTTTGTCTATTTTCTCCATTTGATAACAGCTTGCTTTATGTCATTTTTAGTTTAGCTTGAACAAATTGTAAACAAAATTAGGTGTTTTTTTTCTATTTGTCAAACAAAATCGAAGAAATTTGTGTAAACTGACGAAAAATAGCAATGAAATGGCATTAAAATAAAATATAAAACCCGATTTTACAATGTGTAAGTTGCAATTGCTGCTTTCATACACACTGTTAGCTGACAGATAGCAAAAAACACTCCGCACCCTCTTTTTTTCAAGAATTTTATCAACATAACATAATACTTCAACAGTAAGATGAAAACATTAGTATTCGCGAGCAACAACGCTCACAAGCTCGAGGAGATTCGTTCCATACTCAGCGACAGCTACGAAATCAAGAGCCTCAGCGACATCGGCTGCGATGTCGACATACCCGAGACAGGCACCACCTTCGAGGCCAATGCCCTCATCAAGGCACAGTACGTCAAGCAGCACTATGGCCTCGACTGCTTCGCCGACGACTCCGGGCTCGAAGTCGAAGCCCTCGGGGGCGAGCCGGGAGTATACTCTGCTCGCTATGCAGCCATCAATGGACAGACCCAGACAGGCAACAAAGACGAAGACAACATGAACCTCCTCCTTGCACGTCTGCAATCCTGCAGCAGCACCGGCTTCACCTCCCCAGCGCTCAATGGACGAAAGGGCTGGAAAGCTTCTTTCTGCACTTGCATAGCCCTCATTCAGGACAACGACATACACTACTTCAGAGGCGAAGTCCGCGGACACATCATCGACGAGAAACGAGGCGATGCAGGCTTCGGCTACGACCCCATTTTCGTCCCCGAAGGCCAAGACCAGACCTTCGCCCAGCTTGGCAACGAGGTCAAGAACACCATGAGCCACCGAGCCAGAGCCGTAGAGCAGTTGGCTGCCTTCCTGCAGTCATAAGTTGGGACTCTTTATAATATATATTGTGAAAAATTAATTCGGCACACCTGCTTAGCACACGCGCGCTTGAACGCTCCAAAACATCATTTTTGGCCTGCATGCAGACGATATTTCACTCCTACCCCTTGATGTTAGGAGAGAAATGCGTACCTTTGCACCTGAAACACACACAATAATCTCACTCTCTTATGTCAACACCCACACCCAAGAGCCTTCTCCTCCTTCCTCTCTTGCTCGCTTTAGCAGCATGCGGCGAGAAGAAGACCACACCGACGGCTTACATATCGCCAGCACCCGACTTCTGTGCTGACTCGGCATACGCCTATACCCAGGCACAGTGCGACTTCGGTCCGCGAGTCATGAACTCGGCAGCTCACGACTCCTGCGGCGACTGGATAGCAGCCAAGTTCGAGAGCTTCGGAGCCATAGTCACCAATCAGTATGCCGATGCCAAACTCTTCGACGGCACGCCCGTCAAGATGCGCAACATCATCGCCTCTTGCCGTCCCGACGCTCCTGGACGCATCATCATCTCTGGACACTGGGATAGCCGTCCCTGGGCTGACAATGACCCCGACGAGAGCCACCACGCTACACCCATCGATGGTGCCAACGACGGTGCCAGCGCCATAGGCGTCATGCTCGAACTCGCTCGTCAGATAAGCCTTGCGCCCGACACGGCCGACATAGCCATCGGCGTCGACTTCATCTGCTGGGATGCAGAAGACAGCGGCATGTCAGGCGGAGGCGACAGTAACAGCTGGTGTCTCGGCAGCCAATACTGGTCGGGCAAGCGCCATGCCGACGGCTATACAGCTCGCTACGGCATAAATCTCGACATGGTAGGGGGAGACAACACCGTCTTCTACCGCGAACAGTTCTCCATGGCCTACGCTCCCGCCATCGTCGACAAAGTGTGGGCTGCAGCCCAGCGCATAGGCCAAGGCAAATACTTCAGCTACGAAGAGAGTGGGGGAGCTGTCACTGACGACCATCTGCAGGTCATCCAGGGAGGTATACTCTGCATCGATGTCATCGGCAGCGACCGCGAAGACGGTGGCTTCCCACGGACATGGCACACCGTCAACGACAACATGCAGAACATCAGCAAATCCACACTCAAGGCCGTAGGGCAAACCATGTTGGAAGTCATTTGGACTGAGAGGTGAAACTATCGTTCCTGACGTTCCTAACGTTCTTGGCGTTCTTGACGTTCTTAACGTTCTTGACGTTCCTGACGTTCCTCAATAATCAAAAACCACCATCATTATGACAATAGAAGAAAGACAACAAGAAGTCATCGAAGAGTTTGAGGGCTTCGACGACTGGATGGACAAATACCAGTACCTCATCGACCTCGGCAGCGACCAGCAGCCTCTGCCTTCAGAATACAAGACTGAAAGCAACCTCATCGACGGATGCCAGAGTCGCGTCTGGCTTCAGGCAGACCTCACCCCCGAGGGCACCGTCCACTTCCAGGCTGAGAGCGATGCACTCATCGTCAAGGGCATAGTGACCCTGCTCATCCGAGTCCTCGACCAACAGACTCCCGATGCCATACTCTCCGCCGACCTCCATTTCATCGAAGACATAGGCCTCAAGGAACACCTCTCGCCCACGCGCAGCAATGGTCTCCTCTCCATGATGAAACAGATGAAGCTCTACGCCATGGCCTTCAAAGCCAAGCAGGCATAGCCTTCACTCCCGTGCTGGTAGAGAACCGTCATTAGCTCCTGTCCGCACACACCCTTTACACCATCATCCCTCTCTCTCCCCCGACGAAAGCCGATGAAACAGTTCTATCAACAGATGGGCAAGTACTTCGCCCGATACAAAGGATTCATCCTTGCCACCTTCGCCATGAACATATTGGCAGCCCTGTTCAATGTGTTCTCCTTCTCCGTCCTCCTGCCTATACTGCAGATACTCTTCAAGGTCAACACTGAGACATACCATTTTATAGAGTGGGACACTGCCGACTTCTCCGACTTCGTCAGCGTGGCGCAAAACAACGGCTACTACTACTCACAGTTGCTCGTCGAGCATTACGGACCAGCCACCACACTCCTCCTCCTCGGCATCATACTCTCCCTGCTCACCATGCTCAAGACAGGAGCCTATTTCGGTGGCTCTGCATGCCTCATGCCTCTCCGCACAGGCATTGTGCGCGACATCCGTGTAGACATCTACCGTAAGATACTCTCCCTTCCCCTCTCCTTCTTCTCCGAAGAGCGCAAGGGAGACATCCTTGCTCGCGTCAGCACCGATGTCAACGAGATAGACGCCAGCATCACCTCCTCGCTCGACATGCTCATCAAGAACCCTATCTTCATCCTCACCTACGTCGCCACCATGCTCTTCATGAGCTGGGAACTGACCCTCTTCACCTTCCTCGTCGTTCCCCTCCTTGCAGGCGGCATAGGACGCATAGGCAAGAAACTCAAGCAGCGCTCCCTCTACGCTCAGTCCAAGTGGAGCGATGGCATAAGCCAGATAGAAGAGACCCTTGGCGGCTTGCGCATCATCAAGGCCTTCATAGCCGAGGAGAAGATGGAACGACGATTCGAGCGAGTGAACAATGAGTTCAGAGATGCCTCCATGCGAGTTGCCATCCGCCAGTCGGCAGCCCATCCTGTCAGCGAGTTCTTAGGCACAGTCATGATAGTCCTCGTCCTCTGGTTCGGCGGCTACCTCATCTTCTCAGGCCAGAGCCCCATCGACGCCAGCGGCTTCATCTACTATCTCGTCATCCTCTACACCACTCTTCAGCCCATCAAGGACCTCTCCAAGGCAGGCTACAGCATACAGAAAGGCATGGCGTCAATGGAGCGCATCAACAAGATACTCATGGCTGAAAACAACATCAAGGAGCGTCCCGATGCTGTCAGCGTTGACACCCTCCACGACAAGATAGAGATAGACCGCGTCGGTTTCCAATACGTGGCTGGTCATCCTGTCCTCGACGACATCACGCTCACTATCCGCAAAGGGCAGACCATAGCCCTCGTTGGGCAGTCAGGATCGGGCAAGAGCACCCTCGTCGACCTTATCCCCCGCTACCACGATGTCACCTCTGGGTCCATCCGCATCGACGGCACAGACGTGCGCGACCTCAGCATCCACTCTCTCCGAGGCATCATAGGCAATGTCAACCAGGAGGCCATCCTCTTCAACGACACCATCTTCAACAATATAGCCTTCGGAGTGGAAGGAGCCACACAGGAACAGGTGGAAGCTGCAGCCAAGATAGCCAATGCTCACGAGTTCATCATGAACATGGAAGACGGCTACCAGACCAATGTTGGCGACCGTGGCGGACGTCTCTCAGGCGGTCAGCGCCAGCGCATATCCATAGCTCGTGCCATCCTCAAAAATCCACCCATCCTCATCCTCGATGAAGCCACATCAGCTCTCGACACAGAGAGCGAGCGACTCGTGCAAGATGCGCTTGAGAAACTCATGAAGTCGCGCACCACCATAGCCATTGCCCACCGCCTGTCCACCATCAAGCATGCCGACGAGATATACGTGCTCCACGAGGGACGCATCGTTGAGCACGGCACTCATGACACTCTCCTTGCCGCCAATGGCTACTACAAGAAGCTCAACGACATGCAGGCATTGTAGACAGCAATTTTGCAATCTACCATACAGAAAAAGAAGAGACAACCCGTGTTGCCTCTTCTTTTTTTGTTATTGCTGGTG
>JAEDNQ010000036.1 GCA_016302435.1 Bacteroidaceae bacterium | reverse complement strand
TCATGAACTCGCATATCATCGAGTAAGCCTGTCCTATCTCTTGAAGGAATGCAGAAACTGCATCTTCCGAAAGATGAACACCGGGGATTATTTCGGATGCGAACGAGGTAGCATACTGTAGCAACAGATCTCTATTCTTGATGTCGCCGTAGGCTGCTCGCAACAACGCAATAGTGTATAGTCGCTTTGCATCATTCAAATCCCAGACCTTTGCCAGTTCGTCCAACAGGTCTTTGCCGTGCTTGTTACACAAGGCCACCTCCCCATAATCCTTTATGTCGATGGTCTTCTTCCTTGGACCCTCCGGCTTTCGTTCCATAAATCGTCCGTCTATGATTTCACCCACCGTGCCAATATCTACGGGAATCACTCGATTGCCTACTCGCTTACTTGTGCGCTTGACTACAACGAAGCGTGTTCCACGCTGCTTCACGACGGTGCTACTTGGTCTCTGTACTGCTAGTATATCTTTGGGTATTGCCATTGCTTTGTATAGGGAGTTTGTTGTTTGTAAACCCTATGCAAAGGTAAGCATTTAATTTGATACACGCAAATTTTTAGAGCTAATTGTGGATATTTTTGTTTTTTATCTTTAATTTTGTGGCTGATCAACGGATAGAATTGGATGATTTGATACGTTGGAACGTAAAACACTGGCAATTATGCTTATTTGTATAGGGGCCGGTATGCGTGATTCTTTAGTTCATAAGAAGGTGAGCATTGTCCGTTACTTTATCTTCTCCAAGAAGGAGCGCAGCTGCTCGGGTTCAACATCTCCCATCTGGTATTCTTTTTCTGCATCGTCACGGATCATCTTAAGCCATATTGAGTGACTCTCCTCAGCTTCTCGCATCCAGTGGTCACGGTCGATGAACAGGTTGTCGCCACAGGTCTGCATGACATGGTTGGCGTATCGCTGTTCGTTGTGGCGGTAGCTCTTGTGTATCTGGCGAAGTATCTCTTTTAGTTCACAGAAGGAAGTGATGCTGCCGTTAGCAATGTCTTTTATGATGCTGTCTATCTCAGCCTTGGGGGCGAGCATACCCATCATATCTACCCACTTGCCACCGTTGGCCTCTTCAGTGTCGCATGTGTTAGTCTCAAAGCAGTGGTGGAGGAATAGCTTGATGACCAGGTCGTAGTATTGTATGCCAGCTAAGAGCGATCTTCGCTTTATCTTGCATCCGTGGTATTCAAATACTTCGGTATTGGCAGGTGACTGTTGCTGGAGCTGCTGAAGGATGGTCTTGCCCTCTAAGGCTGACTGTATGATGTAGGGATTGGGAAAGGCGAAGTTGAGGATGTCTTCGCGTGCGCTGAGTGGGCGTATGTCTCGCTTGGGCCACTTGTTGATGTCTCGCCAAGTGCCGACAGTGCGTAGGTTTATTCCTGGCACGACCCATGTGTCGCGCCCTTCGGCTATGACGTAGCTGAAAGGCAGGTTTGTGAGAGACGGGTGGGTTTGCACCTTTCCCATGACCATGGAAAAACTGCCTATGTGGGCAGGCCAGAGTATGTGGCTGCCGCTGGCAGTCTTGCTGCCTCGCTGTAGTGTGCCCCAGTGGATGGGTCCCATCTTGTAGGCATGGTTGCTTTGGTTTGTGCCACTTCCTGCGTTGTAGAATGAGAATGCGCCGCCGATGAGGAGGGTGGACTTGTGGTGGCTGGTAGAGAAGGGACCGCAGAAGGCTGCACAAGACTCACCGTTGTCCATATAGCTGTTGGCGAAGAACAGGCTTGCTTCAGCCGAGAATCCTTTGCCTATGTGAACAGACTCCCCGACGAAAGAACTGTATACCTTAGCTCCATCGACGACGCTTGCTCCTGCAGCTACAATGCTGTCTTCGATGATGACATCTGTGCCAATGAGTGTGCCTGCCTCGTCTGTGCTGAGGATAGAGCAGTTGCTCAGACGGCTGCATCCTCTAACTTCGCATCCTTCGCCTATCTTTGTGTTTGTTATCTCCTTGGTGTTGGCTATGCGCGCGCCTGAACCAATGATGCCTCGTGAGGAGGAGTAGTTGTTTTTGATGGTTTCAGGATTCCATAGCGGGCAGTGATTGTCCTCGCCGTCCGGTTTTTTCTGGTTAGGGCAGTTGACCATGAGCCATGCCACCTGGGCGGTGAGTTCTTCGGTGAACACTATGTTGGGCTCACCGCCTTCGTTGAGCACGGAGATGGTGTGGCCATTGGCGAAGGTAGTGCCTTCTTGGCAGCTTATGACTCCGACATTGGAGATGAAGCAGCGGTCGCCTATCTGATAGTTGGACAGGTAGCCGTGTACGTGCTCTATGAGGCAGTCATCTCCAAGGATGATGTCGCGAAGGATGGCATCTGTTATGCAGCAGCGTCGGCGAAAGCCTTCTTCGAGTTCGATTGAACCGCTGAGGCTTCCTATTTCCACATGGCCACATAGGGTCACATGGCTGAGTTGGGAGGGTGTGAAGCCTTCGTCAACAAGGATATCTGACCAGTCTTCTGACCAGCATCCGCGCTCTTCGAGTTGAGCAATCTCGTGTACTGTAAGCTCTCTCATGGTTTTTGGTGGGCTTATTAGGGTCAATGACTATATATAGCGTAGATGTCTTTAATAGATTATATAGGAGTTCAATATATTCAATGAGTTCGATATATTCAATGAGTTCAATATATTCAATGAGTTCTATAATATCCTGAGGTTTTTTATCACTGTTCTTCTTCCTCGTAGGTGTTGTAGAGAAAATCGTTGTAGGGGTATTTTTGAACGTGCATCTCTTTGACCTTCTTGTAGAGAAGCTCTTTGAACTCATCGATATTGCTTCGCTGGCGTGCGGAGATGAAGAAACAGCCGAGGCGGTTGTCTTCAGATGGCTGTTTGCCTTCTTGATTGAGTTTGGCCATCCATGTGTTCATGAGTTCGTCAAGAGGTATGTTCTCCTTTGTGCGAGGTGTTAAGTCGTCGGCATCTTTCTCCACCCATGTGTATGCGTCTATCTTGTTGAAGACTATCATTTGTGGCTTGTCGGCACATCCGAGGTCTCCGAGGGTTTTCTCCACGACTTTAATCTGTTCTTCGAAGTCTGGGTGGCTTATGTCTACGATGTGTAGGAGGAGGTCAGCTTCGCGCACTTCGTCCAGTGTGCTCTTAAATGACTCTACCAGGTCAGTGGGCAGTTTGCGTATGAACCCTACTGTGTCGGAGAGGAGGAAGGGCAGATTGTCAATGATGACCTTTCTCACTGTGGTGTCGAGTGTGGCGAAGAGCTTGTTTTCGGCGAAAATGTCGCTCTTGGCGAGTAGATTCATTAGTGTTGACTTGCCTACATTGGTGTAGCCCACGAGGGCTACACGTATGAGCCGCCCTCTGTTTTTGCGTTGTGTCGTCTTCTGCTGATCTATTTCCACCAGCCTTTCCTTTAGAAGTGATATGCGCTGGCGGATGATGCGTTGGTCCATCTCGAGCTGTGTTTCACCAGGGCCTCTGAGTCCTACGCTTCCGCCTCGCTGTCTTTCGAGGTGTGTCCAAAGGCGTGTGAGGCGGGGGAGCATGTATCGATATTGCGCGAGCTCAACTTGTGTCTTGGCGGCTGCAGTCTGTGCTCTCATGGCAAAGATGTCAAGGATGAGGCTGGTTCGGTCGAGTATCTTGACTTGGAGCTTATCTTCAATGATGCGTATCTGCTTGGCTGAGAGTTCATCGTCGAAGATGACCATTCCAACGGGCTGTGGAATATCGGCTTGTTGTGCGAGCTGGTTTTTGAGCAGTTTTTCGAGTTTGCGCTGTTTGCGGCTCTTGCGTGTGTCCTGGAGTTCTTCTTCTTCTGCATAGTCGTCCCCATGGCGAGCCTTTGTGCCTGTGACGATGGCTGCTTCGTATGGGCGTCCAAGTGCCATCTGCTCTTCCCAGTAGGCATCGACTTCGTCTTGCTTCTGTTGGATGAACTGTGCTATCTCTTCTATTTTGCCCGAACCGAGGTAGGTGGAACTGCTGGGACCGTTCATCTTCTGAGTGAAACGTTTGATGACTTTGGCTCCTGCTGTCTCAGCGAGAAATTCCAGTTCGTTGAGATATTCTGTTGTTTTTCTTTCATTTTGTGTGGGAGTGATGAGGCCAACGATGACGGCTGTCTCTACTTTTGCTTCGGATATGACGAATTCTTTCATTCAGCGTGGGGTATATGTATATATGTATGTATTGTTATCTGTGTATTTCTTCTTGGAAGGCGTGGTCGCGATAATGTGTATGTGAATGTTTGATTATTGCGTTGGAAATGAGGGGGGGCATGCCAGTGTGTGTGCTATCTGCATTTTTTCAGTTCTTCTGTCAGTCCTCCTTGGGGAACGCCAAGTTCGATAGCTTTCAGGAAGTCTTGGCGGGCGAGGCGTTTATTGCCGTTGTCGAGGTGCATGTATGCGCGTGAAAGAATCATGTTTGTATTGGAAGGCTCGAGTGCAATAGCTTTGTCGAGATCCATGATGGCGAGGTCGGGATGCCCTGCTTCTTTTTCTATTTCAGCGCGTATGGAGAATAGTTCGGCTTTGTCGGGATATTGGTCAATGAGCAGAGTGATGCGTGTGATGGCTTCTTGTGGCTTGCCTGCATTTTGGAAGAGTATGGCTGTGCCGAGAAGTGCCGCATAGTTGTTGGGGTTGTCGGTGAGCAAGCGTTCGTAGTCAGCCTTCGCACTGTGGAAGTCTCTGCGTTGCTGGTATATCAGTGCTCGGGCGAGTAGTGCCTCTTGGTTGTGTGGGTCGAGGTCGATGATGGTGGTATAGTCGAGGAGGGCCTTGCCTTGGTTGCCGAGCTGAAGGTAGAGGTCTGCCCGTGTGCGGAGTATGGGTATGTTGTGTGGGGTGATGCCTATAGCGGTGGACAGGTGGCCGATGGCTCGTTTTTTGTCGCCTCTTTGGAGGTCGAGGGTTGCTACGTTGTAGTATATGAGTGCGTTTCGTATGTCTGATGGATGGAGCTTGAGGGCTTGCATGAAGAGTTTTTCAGCTTTGTCTATTTCTCCTGCATTGACAGCAGTGAGGGCTTGCTCCACTGTAGCCTCGTATGTCGTTTGTGCTTTGAGCATGTTTGTGGATGCTGCGAGGAGCAGGGAGAAGGCAATCAGTCTCGAGGTGTTGGTCTTCATGTGCGGTGTGTCAATATCCCTGTCTGTATTTTTCTTCATTTTCGTCTTCGAGCATTGAGAGGTAGGAGTTGTAACGGCTTTCTGCTATGTCGTGGCGTTCAACGGCTTCTCTGACGGCGCAGTGTGGCTCGTGAGTGTGGGTGCAGTTGTTGAATCGGCAGTTGGCTGAGTGGAGGAATATTTCTTTGAAGTAGTGTCCGACTTCTTCTCGTTTCATGTCGAATGTGCCGAAGCCCTTGATGCCCGGGGTGTCAATGATGTAGCCTCCTCCGTCAACTTCGTACATCTCGGAAAATGTCGTTGTGTGTTTGCCTGTATCGTAGGCATCGCTTATTTCGCTCGTCTTGAGGCAGAGGTGGGGGTACAGACGGTTTATGAGTGTTGATTTGCCCACACCGCTGTTGCCTGAGAGAAGTGTGATGTTGCCACTGAGTTCGTGGCGCAGTTCCTCTACGCCCTCTCCTGTCTCTGCCGATATTCGTCGGCAGGGGTAGCCTATGGTTTCATAGAGTCGGATGACAGCATCGAGGTAGTCTTGCCATTCAGGGTCGATGAGGTCTATCTTGTTGAAGACGATAGTGACAGGTATGCGGTATGCTTCAGCTGAGGCGAGGAATCGGTCGATGAACTGAAGAGGTGTCTCTGGTTGTCTGATGGTGACGACGAGGAAGCAGCGGTCTATGTTGGCAGCTATGATGTGTGACTGTTTGGAGAGATTTGTGGACTTGCGAATGATGTAATTGCTTCGCTCGTCAAGGGCGGTGATGAGTCCTTGGCGAGCTTGTTCGATGTCGCTGTCTACTTCTTGAGGTATGAAGGTTACCCTGTCTCCTATGGCCACGGGATTGGTGGTCCTAATACCGCGAATGCGGAAGTTGCCCTTGACTTTGCAGTCAAAGACACTTCCCGCATCCGATTTGACGGTATAGCTGTATCCTGTATTGCGTATTACGAGTCCGTGCATCAGACAGTCATGATTTCTTTGTTCTTGGCTTCGAGCATCTCGTCCACCTTCTTGATGTATTTGTCATGAACCTTCTGCACCTTCTCTTCGTAGTCTTTCTCCACGTCTTCTGGTGTGCCGTTCTTGACAGACTTCTTGAGTTTGTCAATAGCGTCTCGGCGTGCGTTGCGGATGCTTACTTTTGCTGTCTCAGTCTCCTTTGAGCACTGCTTGGTGAGATCGCGGCGGCGTTCCTCAGTGAGGGCTGGTATACCGAGGCGTATGATTTCTCCGTTGTTTTCGGGCATGATGCCTACTGAAGAGTCTATGATGGCTTTTTCTATGACCTTGAGCATGGATTTCTCCCATGGCTTGATAGTGATGGAACGTGCGTCTGGTGTGTTGAGCGAAGCTACGTTGCTGAGAGGCACCATGCTGCCGTATGAGTCAACACGGATTTCGTCGAGGATGTGTACGTTGGCTCTTCCTGCTCGGATGCGGCTGAGAGCTTCTTCGAGGTGCATTGCAGCAAATTCCATCTTTTCCTCTGCGTCTTCAAGATATTTCTTTACGTCTTCCATGTGTTGGTAGTTGTTATGGTCTGTTTATAAAAATTGGGTTAATGTGTGTGATTCTGATGAGTGTCTGCCTTGCCGTTCACTTGTAGAATGGCAGTATTGTCTGTATGGGATTATTGTCCTTGCGCTTGTCATACCAGAAGCGTCCCCATATTCGTTTGCCTGTCTTCTCGTCCACTACATATTGGTATGGTGAGCCCTTCCTTGTGCTTTCTGTCCTTAGAAAGAGGTATATTTCCCACCACGTCTTTTTGTAGGGATGTGGCGGGCCGAAAAGCGTTGGATGCATGTTGCAGATGTTGCGAGTAATGTCGCACACTTTCAGTCCTTTGCGTCCTGCTTCAATAAGTATTATCTTTAGACTGGGTTCAAACCATTTCATTGTGTCAGATGTAAGTGAGAATTGTTAGGTTGGCAAGGGGGGGAGGGCAGCATGGCAGAAGCCAGTGCTTGTGGCGGTGAACAGTGTCATGCTGCCTCATAGTGTCTAAGCTTGGAGTGTTGTGACTTCGTGCTTTCTTATGCTTCGATTATTGCAACTCTGGACAAACTTATGCTTCGAGTATAGTGCATCCCTCACATGGCTTGAGCTGCTTGAAGAAGTCATTGCCCTTGTCATCTACGAGGATGAATGCAGGGAAGTCTTCCACCTCAATCTTCCAGATGGCTTCCATTCCGAGTTCTGGATATTCGACACACTCGATGCTCTTGATGTTATTTTGGGCGAGGATGGCAGCAGGACCTCCGATAGAGCCGAGGTAGAAGCCCTTGTGGTCTTTGCACGCGTTGGTCACATCGATGGAGCGGTTACCCTTGGCTAGCATGATGCGTGAGCCTCCGTGGTCTTGGAACTCGTATACGTATGGGTCCATGCGTCCAGCTGTTGTCGGTCCCATAGAGCCACATGCCATGCCGGCAGGTGTCTTTGCTGGTCCAGCGTAGTATATTGGGTGGTTTTTGAGATAGTCTGGCATAGGTTCTCCAGCATCGAGTCTTGCTTTAATCTTGGCGTGAGCGATGTCGCGGCCTACGATGATAGTGCCGTTGAGTGAGAGTCGTGTGCTGACGGGATACTGTGAGAGTTGCTGGCACACTTCGTCCATTGGGCGGTTGAGGTCTACTCTTACCACTTCGCCTTCGCCTGCGTTGCGGAGTTCTTCTGGTATGAGCTCGTATGGTTTGTCGTCCATCTTTTCTATCCAGATGCCGTCCTTGTTGATTTTAGCCTTGATGTTGCGGTCGGCAGAGCATGAGACGCCGAGTCCGATGGGGCATGATGCGCCGTGGCGTGGGAGTCTAACGACGCGCACGTCGTGTGCCATGTATTTGCCGCCGAATTGTGCTCCGAGGCCAATTTTGTATGCTTCCTGCAGGAGCTGCTTCTCAAGTTCGATGTCGCGGAAGGCACGTCCAGTCTCGTCGCCAGAGGTGGGCAGGCTGTCGTAGTAGTGTGTTGATGCGAGCTTGACAGTGAGGAGGTTTTTCTCAGCAGATGTGCCTCCGATGACTATTGCGATATGGTATGGTGGACACGCTGCAGTACCGAGGCTCTTCATCTTTTCCACAAGGAAAGGTATGAGAGTGCCAGGATTTTGGATTCGTGCCTTTGTCTCTTGGTAGAGGTAAGTCTTGTTGGCTGAGCCTCCTCCTTTGGTCACCATGAGGAACTTATACTCCATTCCTTCAGTAGCTTCGATGTCAATCTGAGCCGGGAGGTTGCACTTGGTGTTGACCTCATTGTACATGTCGAGAGGAGCATTCTGTGAGTAGCGTAGATTCTCTTCGGTATATGTCTTGTAGACTCCCAGAGAGAGAGCTTCCTCGTCGCAGAAGCCTGTCCACACTTGCTGTCCTTTCTCGCCGTGGATGATGGCTGTGCCTGTGTCCTGGCAGAGAGGAAGCTGTCCCTTGGCTGCCACCTCGGCATTGCGCAGGAAGGTGAGAGCTACATACTTGTCATTGTCTGAAGCTTCTGGGTCGCGCAGGATCTTGGCCACTTGGAGGTTGTGGCTTCGGCGCAGCAGGAAACTGACGTCGCGGAAGGCTGCATTGGCCATCTTGGTGAGTGCCTCTGGTGTCACCTTGAGTACTGGAGTGCCCTCAAATTCGCTTACGCTTACTCCCTCCTTTGTGAGGAGGTAATATTCTGTATCGTCCTTGCCCATCTGGAACATAGGCGCATACTTGAATTCTGGTACTTGAGCCATAGTTTTGTATTAGTTTGTTATGTTATTGATTCTGTTTTTAGATTTCGTCGGTGTGTATCAAGTGCAAAGATACATGAAATAATTGTAAGTGAATGATTTTTTGCTGATATTTTTTATATTTTTCTGATGAAATTCGTTCTTTCCACCCCATCGTCCTTTACTTCTTGCCCTTTTTCTTATGCCAGATGTATTTTATGCACTCTTGGAGTATCTGCACGTGTGTACAGCGGATGATGATGATGTATACAGTAGCTGCTGTGGCTATGCGAGTGGCGAGCAAGAGGTGTATGTTGCTGATAGGCGATGTAATTAAGTATGTGGCCGTCATGGTGGCTACGGATATGAGCATGAATGGAGCTATATCTTTGATAGCAGAACGCAGTGGATAATGTATCTCGCGGTATAGGAAATGGTGCCACAGAAATGTCCACGACATGATGATGATGACGTAGCTGACTACCATCATGTCTATGCATGAGACGGTGTGATGCCACCACGAGATACTGATGGTCACGGGAGAGCAGAAGCGGTGGATAAGCAAAGTGGAGAGGAGGATGGCGCACCCCTGGGCTATGACATTCCACATGTATATGTCGGATTTGCCTCGTGCTATAATCAGGTTGAAATATAGCGTGGCTATGGGGAGGAAGGCTCCGCCGATGCAGAGGATGCGCATGAGGTGGGCTGAGGGCAGCCACTTGGCTGGCAGGAGAACGAGTATGAACTCGGGGGCGACAAGTGATAGGCCGAACATGACGGGGAAGGAGACGAGGCATGTGAAGCGCAACATCTTGGAGAAGGTGCGTCGCAGACGTTCGTGGTCATCGCCAACCTGCACGAATGTGGGTTGAGCCACTCCTTGCACCATGCCCGTGATGGTGGACGAGCCCATGGTGTTCCATTTGTTGGCCTGAGTGTATGTGCCTACTTCCACCTTGGTGTAGAGACGTCCGAGGAGGATGGAGAATATGTTGTTGTTGACCTGATTGAAGATGTTGGTGATGAGCATCTTGCTGGAAAATCCGAACATCTCGCGTATGGGGCGCATGCTGACTTGACGAGATGGTCGCCAACGTGACATTGTCCAGCTGAGGATGGTCACCATGATGTTGAAGACTAAAGTCTGTGTGGCGAGTCCCCAGTATGCCATGCCGCAGTATGCCATGGTGATGCCGACACATCCAGACACAAGCAGTGATACCATGCCCATGATAGCCAGTTCTTTTTGTCTGATGTGGCGAAAGAGAAGTGCTCGCGGCACAATGCTGAGCGAGGCTATGACGAAGCCTAAGAAGTAGTAGCGCGAAAGTGAAGTAAGGATGGGCTCGTCAAAGAAGGTGGCAATGAGGGGAGCGCAAGTGTAGAGGATGACATAGAGTGTGATGCTCACGACGACATTAAACCAGAAGACAGAGTTGTAGTCAGCGTGAGTGGCATCTCTCTTGTTTGTCAGCGAAACGACAAAGCCGCTGTCTTGCAGAGAGTTGGCTATTAGGGTGAAGATTGTGAGCATGCCAATTAGCCCATAGTCTTCCTGATTGAGCTTTTGGGCCAGTATGATGCCGAAGACAGCATTGAGCACCTGCATGGTGCTGTTGTTGAGTCCGCTCCATAGAAAGCCTTTAGCCGCTTTGCCTTTCAGTGAGCCTCCCTCCCTGTATTCTTGTATTCTGTCGGTCGCTTCTTCAGCTTCTTGTCTGTTGTGAGCCATGTGGTGAGCGTGTGCGTCTGATGTGTCGATGAGATGAAGGTAGTGTGTGTTCAGTTGTATGCATTGACGATGTTGCCATCGTACCTGATGCGGTAACGGTAAAGTCCTCTTGGCGACGTGAGGTTGCTTCCTTCAGGCACTTGGTAGATAGCTCCGTAATTGTTCATGTCGAAGGAGACCCCACACTTGCTGCATCGGGCATATCCGTCCCCTCCGCTGTAGAGCGTTAGCCTCTTGTCAGCTCTGTCGCAGATGGGGCATGCCAGGTCGTAGCACATGGGCTCTCCGTAGTTGTTAGTGCCAACGATGAGTCCTCCAAGCCCATAGCCGAAGTCTTTGGTCAGGGCGTCAGCTGTATAGTTGGTCGTGCCGGCCTGCGATGTCATCTGAATCTTGGTCACACCGTCGACCACTCGCTTCCGTATGCTGGCGTACTGTCCCAGGTTGCCCATGACATTGATGAGCTCGGCATACTGAATGGCCTGAAAGTAGCAGTACACATACTCTCGCTTGGAGTATGTGGATGTTGTCTCGTCGTCAGAGCATGAGCTGATGCCGAGGCATGTCAAAAGAGCCAAGGCTACGATTTTTTTTGTCTTCATAAGTAGATGCGCTTAGTAGATTCTGCCACAATTGGTATTTTCCCGAAAAGGAGATTCCTTGATGGGGTTGTCAGAAGAAGAGAGCTGGGTCGCTTATGATGGTGTTGATGCGAGCTGTCTCTTCAGGGCTGAAGTCAAGGTGGTCAAGCGTGGCAAGGTTGCTGTCGAGTTGGGCGACGGAAGATGTGCCGATGATGCAGCTTGTCACCCTCCTGTCAGCGAGCACCCATGCCAAAGCCATCTGAGCTATTGTCTGTCCTCTCTCTGCAGCTATAGCGGAGAGCTGTTTCACGGCTTCCACCCTTTCCTGTGTCACCTGGCTCTCCTTGAGAAACCCCGTGGCACGTGCAGCTCGGCTTCCTTCGGGTATGCCGTTGGAGTATTTGCCCGTGAGCAGCCCCTGTGCGAGGGGAGAGAAGCAGATGATGCCGCTGCCGTTGTCGGCTGCTATCTGGAAGTTTGCATTTTTAGCTTTAGGGTCAAACATCGAGCAGCGGTACTGCGACAGAAGACATGGCACCTTGGCCTCAGCCAGAATGTCGTAACATCTCTGCTGGAGCTCTGGAGGATATTTAGAGATGCCCACGTAGAGAGCCTTGCCTTGGCGGACAAGGTCAATGAGCGCTTGCATAGTCTCTTCGATGGGGGTCACACCGTCGTACCTATGGCTGTAGAATATGTCGAAGTATTCCAGTCCTGTGCGCTTGAGGCTTTGGTCGCAGCTTGCTATGAGGTTTTTGCGGCTGCTGTTGCCGCCGTAGACACCAGGCCACATGTCGTGTCCCGCCTTTGAAGAGATGAACATCTCGTCGCGGTGGGATGCGAGGTTGTGGCGCAAGATACGTCCGAAGTTTGACTCAGCCGAGCCAGGCTCAGGCCCGTAGTTGTTGGCGAGGTCGAAGTGGCAGATGCCTTTGTCGAAGGCCCTCACCACCATCTGTGTGGCTGTGTCGAAGTTGTCTACTGAGCCGAAATTGTGCCATAGGCCAAGAGAGAGCACTGGCAGCTGGATGCTTGAGCGGCCTGAATATCTGTATATCATGGAGGTTGCTGTAAATATCTGCTATGTAATGGGGAAAAAATAGCGAGAATTAGTCTTTGAGCAGGTTTGCTATGGCTGTCTCCATCTTGCCAAAGTTGAAGCCTTTGACTGCCTCGTCCATAAGAGCTTGTATGCGGTCGTTGCAGAGGTTGCCGATGGAACCCTCGTGAGTGTGGTGAATGTCTTTGTTGGGAGTGAAGTTACCTGCTTCAATGTCGAGTCCCACTTTCTTATAAGCATCGCGGAAAGGCATACCTTCTCGCGCGAGTCGGTTGACCTCTTCGACAGAGAACATTGGGTCGTATATAGGATTGTCGAGGATGTCCTCCTTCACCTCCATCTTGTTGATTATATAAGCAGCCATTTGCAGGCAGTCTTTGAGTTCATCGAAGGCAGGCAGGAAAGCTTCCTTGATGATTTGGAGGTCGCGGAAGTATCCCACAGGGAGGTTGTTCATGATCATGGTGATGGTCATAGGCAGAGCCTGCAGTTTGTTGCACTTAGCTCTGGTCAGTTCGAAGACATCTGGGTTCTTCTTGTGGGGCATGATGCTGGAGCCAGTGGTGCAGTCGGCTGGGAGTTTGACGAAACTGAAGTTTTGTGAGTTGAACATGCATGCGTCGAAGGCCATTTTAGCCAGAGTGCCAGCTATGCTTGCCATGGAGAAAGCCACGTTGCGCTCCGTCTTGCCACGTCCCATCTGTGCGTAGACGACGTTGTAGTCCATGGAGTCAAAGCCGAGGAGGTCGGTTGTCATCTGGCGGTTGAGAGGGAAGCTGCTACCGTATCCTGCTGCTGAGCCGAGAGGATTGCGGTTCGTCACCTTCCATGCAGCCTGCAGATACTGCATGTCGTCCACCAGTCCTTCGGCGTATGCGCCAAACCAGAGTCCAAAGCTGCTTGGCATGGCTACCTGCAGGTGTGTGTACCCGGGCATGAGCACATGTTTGTATCGCTCTGACTGTGTGATGAGTTCGTCAAAGAGGTTCTTGACGAGACCTGCAATGTCTTTTATCTGGTCGCGGATGAAGAGTTTGAGGTCCACGAGCACCTGGTCGTTGCGGCTTCGTCCTGAGTGTATCTTCTTGCCGATGTCTCCCAGTTTGCGTGTCAGTATCATCTCTACCTGTGAGTGTACGTCTTCCACTCCTTCTTCTATCTCAAACTCACCCATGTCAGCCTGGTGATATATCTTTTTGAGTTCGGCGAGCAAGACCTTGAGCTCTTCTTCTGTCAGCAGGTCGATAGACTGGAGCATGGTGATGTGGGCCATGGAGCCGAGCACGTCATATTTGGCGAGGTAGAGGTCCATCTCACGGTCCCTGCCTATGGTGAATTTCTCTATCTCCTGAGTCATGGAGACATTTTTTGTCCAAAGTTTTTCCATTGTGTAGATGTGGATTTATGTAGTGGGGGCTTGGAGGCCAGATGCTCAGTGGAGTGGCTACCATGATAGCTGTGAGACGCTGGCTTATGATTATTAAAGACAGGCTGACGAACTCTATGAGGGGGTCGCCGAACCTGTCTTTTGTATGTGAGTCTGTTTACTGCTCGTATGGTATCATCGCCAGCATGTCGGCGAATTTGTCCACTCCTTGCTTTAGAGGCTTGTCGAGCACTTGTTTCATGAAGAAGTTGATGTCGGCATCTATTGTCACCTTTATCTTGCTCGTCGTCTCGCTTGTGGGCAGTATCTGAATCCAGAGCTTGAAGCTGACAGGAGCGTTGGTAGATGCAAACTTGACGCACTTCTCAGGTTCGCGTTCGATGATCTTCACCGAGATGTTGCCAATAGGGCCGGCGGGTGTGCTAAGAGTATCGGTGGTGCACTCCATCTGTTCGAGGCTTTTCTTCACCTCTTCGAGTTTGTCAGCTGGAATCTGCTCCTGCACCTTAGGGTCGTTGATGCGCTCCTTTATGGCAGCGAGGTGTGTCAAGTCAGACACTTTGGAGTAGACAGCGCTTTGGCTGTATGGCACTTGTTTTATTTGACTTTCGTATTTTGCCATGTATGATGTTTAGAGTTGTTTTGTTATGGAACATAAGAGCTTTTTTGCCGTGTCTACACGTTTCGTGGAGGAAGCATATTGCTGTGACACACAGACGTGAGTTCCACGGATTATCCCTGCCATTGGCTTGGGTTGGCTCTCCACTCGTTGAGCATAGGAATCTGGTCTTCAGTGATATATCCAGTCTTGAGAGCAACTTCAAGCACGGCTTCATAGTTAGTCAGCGTGATGAGCTTGACCTTGGCGTCAGCAAAAGCTTTCTTAGCCACGTCAAAGCCGTAAGTGTAGCTTGCCACCATTCCTGCCACGTTACATCCGTTGTTGCGTATAGCCTCTACAGCCTTGAGCGAAGAGCCGCCAGTGGAGATGAGGTCTTCGATGACCACTACGTTCATGCCAGGTTTAAGTTCACCCTCGATGAGGTTTTCCAGTCCGTGGTCCTTTGGTTTGCTGCGCACATATACAAATGGCTTGTTGAGAGCGTCAGCCACGAGAGCTCCCTGAGGGATGGCTCCTGTAGCCACTCCTGCAATGGCATCAACCTCTGGGAAATTTTCGAGTATTACGCGGCATATCTCAAGCTTGACGAAGTTGCGGAGCTCAGGATAGCTCAGTGTCTTGCGGTTGTCACAGTAGAAAGGTGACTTCCATCCGCTTGCCCATGTGAAAGGATTCTCTGGCTGAAGTTTGATAGCCTTGATGTTAAGCAGCTTTGCTGCAAAGATTTTCTCTAATGTTTTCATGAGATGTATTTTGTTGTGAGGCACCGTGTGTATTCAGTGCTTCGGGGGTTAATAAATCATGATAGGTTGATGCATTGTGACCTTGGCCGCAATTGAGTGCAAATATACACAACTTATTTTAAACAAGCTTGATATTTTCAGATTTTTATTGATTTTATCATGCATATTATTCGCCTTTGCCAAAAAACGACCGTTTTTAAAGCTGTCATTTTGCACAGATAGGGTGTCTATTCAGTACATTGACCCTGCCTTGTGAACCAACGTACCTGTTCCTCTGACCCTTGTGGTACTTTAATGTAAAATGACGATTTCTTAGGCTAACTTTATTCTTTTTCTTCAAAACAGTTTGGTTATTCCAAATCAAAGCAGTACCTTTGCACCACCAGAACCCTCCAAGCCTCTCAACGATGCTCAAATGTGCGGGTCGTTTTATTTTTAGGGGTGTTCTTAAGGTAGGTTCTATTAATTACAATTCTTTTTTGAATTACCTTTGCGGTCTTTTGTCCTCTCTTCGGCATCTTTATTCGTAAGTCCTTGCACCATAGCTCGCTATGCTGCTGCGACCTTACAAATAAATCTGCTCGAAGATAGAACAAAATCCCATCAAAGCTAATTTATAGAACCAACCTTAAATCTTTTTCGGACTTTTAGAGTCTTTATGTCAGATGCATCTCAAAAACGTAAAAATAATGAATACAGAAAACGACATCAAAATGAAAGAACTCGCTGAACACTTTCAACAGGAGCAACCGCACTTGATGAGGTATGCCTGCTACCGTCTTGGTGATACAGACGATGCGAAAGATGCGCTGCAAGATACCTTCCTTAAAATCAGCTCAAAAATCTCTGATGAGAAGAGCGTTGAAGTGAGAGACTGGCGCAACTATATCTTTCGTGTACTCTCTAACTTGTGTTCCTCACGACTTACTGCGTTGGGAAAACTCAGGACAATACCCTTGGACGCTCGCCTTGACATAGCAGATCTCCCAACGGAAAACTACGAATCGGACTACCAACGAATAGCCAAGCTACTTATGGAAATCCCAGAGGAACAGGCCGAGGTCATACGTCTTCGAATCTATGGAAACAACAGCTTTGCTGATGTAGCCGAGATTCTTTCTCTACCCCTGCCCACGGTGAAATCTCGTTTTCTCTACGGACTGGAGAAAATCCGCAAGGCAATGAAACAAACAAATCATTAACGGGGTGTTCTATAAATTAGCTTGAGGCTATTTTGAGGCCATCATGCAGCAGATGT
>JAEDNQ010000035.1 GCA_016302435.1 Bacteroidaceae bacterium | reverse complement strand
CGGCAGCTCTGAGGACGTGGTGACCAAGTACACCCTCGGACTGGTGGCATCGCCATCTAACGGCGGAAAGGTGACAGGCGCAGGTGAGTATGAGGCAGGCACTGAGGTAGCTATAAAGGCGACAGCCAACAGCGGCTACACGTTCAAGAAGTGGAGCGACGGCAACACAAGTGCTGAGCGCATGGTGACAGTGGATGGCGACAAGTCGCTGACGGCGACATTTGAGGCAACGTCCTCAGGCGGCAGCGGTGACAGCGATGACGGTGGAAGCCCATTTTAGCAGGTGACGGTGGAAGCGACAGCCCATTTTAAACAATGTCGGTAATTAAACCAAACTTAATCACAAAAGACTATGACGAACAGTAGCAAAGAAGTCTGGAAGATTGTCATCAACGTTATCGTTGCGGCGCTTTCAGCCATCGGTACAGCTCTCGGTGTAACGTCCTGCTTGGGATTTTGATTGTGCGAATATGACAGTTCGTATATAAGGTAGGTTCTATTAATAGAACCTACCTATTATAAATGTTGCGGACAGAAGGGGTTATCGATATGCCTCATTCTAACCACATCTTGGTACGCAGCACATGTCACGGCTGCAAAAACCATATTTTTTGAGTATTGTGCAATCCACAAAATGGTGCTACCTTTGCACCCGATTTTGGAATACTTATATATACAATACAAAGAAAATATGAAAAAGCACTACTTGTTTACTTCGGTCATTATTTTGGCTTACAACACGTTGGCTCATGCCGCACATGACAATTTCTACTTACATGACGACATCAAGCACGAAGACTGCACTCATGACGACGAGCACGAAGACGACCATGATGTGCACACCTCTGTGCAACTCGAAGAGATGGTGGTGTCGGCCAATAAGAGCCTTGTGAACCGCAAGGACGCTCCCGTAGTCGTAAACCTCATCAGCTCGAAGTTTCTTGAACAAGTCAATGCTCCCGACCTGGCGAAAACACTGTCGTACCAGTCGGGATTGAGGGTGGAGAACAACTGCCAGAACTGCGGTTTCCCTCAGGTGAGGATAAACGGACTGGAGGGTTCATACTCGCAGATACTCATCAATAGCCGTCCTGTGGTCAGTGCATTGGCTGGTGTCTATGGGTTGGAGCAGATTCCGGCTGCCATGATTGACCGCATTGAGGTGGTGAGAGGCGGCGGTTCGGCTCTCTTCGGGGCTAATGCAGTGGGCGGCACCATCAACATCATAACCAAGGACCCAAAGTCCAACACGTTTGAGGTGAGCAACACTCTGTCGTCCGTCGGCGGCAAGGCATGGGAAGACTGCATGGGGGCTAATGGCTCTATCGTCGGGCACGACAACTCCTATGGGATAGCTCTCTACCAGACATACCGCAACCGCCAGCAGTATGACCGCGACGGGGACGGCTTTTCCGAACTCGGCAAACTGTCCTCTCACACTTTCGGGCTCAACGGCTACTACCGTCCCACACATTATACACGCATCGGACTGGAGTACCACACTTCCAACGAGTTCAGACGCGGTGGCAACAAGTTTGACCTCGAACCGCACCTGACTGACATCACCGAACAGACTCGACACATCATCAACAGCGGAGGACTGACCTACGACATTGCCTGGAAAGAGTGGGCGCACAAGGTGTCTGTATTCTCATCGGTGCAGCATGTGGACCGCAACAGCTACTACGGTGCGCAGCAAGACCCCGGTGCTTACGGGAAGACGAAAGACCTGACGTATGTGGGAGGTGCTACATATACGGGAAGGTTTGACCGTTTGCTCTTCTCTCCCGCCACACTGACGGCAGGAGTGGAGTATCAGTGCAATGACCTCCACGACATCATGACGGGTTACAACCGCGACCTGAGACAGAACGTCAAGATTGGCAGCGTCTACGGACAGGGAGAGTGGGCCATTGACAGACTGACGCTGCTTGCCGGTGTGCGCATGGACAGCCACAATCTCATCGACGACCCCATATTCAGCCCGAGAATCAACATGATGTGGAAGCCATCAGACAACGTGCAGGCTCGATTGACATGGTCGACGGGATTTCGTGCGCCACAGGCTTACGATGAGGATCTGCACGTGACGGCCGTAGGCGGTGAGGGTGTGTTGATAAAGCTTGCTGACGGACTGAAACCCGAATATTCCAACAGCTTCAGCGGCTCAGCCGACTGGACGTTGCGCTCTGGCCACTTCCTCTTCAACATACTGGCTGAGGCTTTCTACACTTCTTTGTCTGATGTCTTCTACCTGCAGAACATCGGCACCGACTCGCATGGCAACACGGTGCAGGAGCGTCGCAATGGGGACGGAGCCCATGTCTATGGCGTCAATCTCGATGCTAAAGCATCGCATGGCAACAATGTCTCGCTTCAGGCTGGCATGACCCTGCAGCGCAGCCGATACAAGGAGTGGACATCATGGAGCGAAGACCCGCTGGTGGCTCCTGTCAAGAACATGCCTCGCACTCCCGACCTCTATGGCTATTTCACTCTGAACGTCAAGCCCTCTCGTCCTCTCGACCTCACGCTCTCTGGCATCTACACGGGACGGATGTACGTGCCTCATTTCTCCGAACAGGACGTGATGAAGCGCACCTCTGACTTTGTAGAGCTCTCAGCCAAGGCGTCATACACCTTCGCTCTGGGTCATCACCTCAACCTCCAGCTCAACTGCGGTGTACAGAACATACTTGATGCATTCCAGAGCGACCTCGACAAGGGAGAATACCGTGACTCGGGCTATTTCTACGGACCTACCCAACCTCGCACATTGTTCGTGGGATGCAAGATGATGTTCTAAAGCTGATTTGTGTGGGGCTACAGGAGGTATTTTCCATTGCACACTGAAAAGCGAAAGAAATGCACACATAAATATGAATAATAAGTATTGGTGTCCGATAAACTATTCATTCTGAGATGACATTGCGAACGCTATGGTTCCTTACAGAATAAAAAGTTTATCGGACACCAATTATTATAAATATGTAGCAGGAATGAATACGTGTTCCTACTTGTTATCTTTTTCTGTTATTACCAAACAATTCGGAATGGGAACCAAGACGTACCAATTTTATGATATCCCTTTCCCTGTCATACCAGATCAACAAATAATCTTCCCCTATATGACATTCCATATGATTTTTGTAATCTCCACCGAGGGGATGAGGCTTGTTTTCTTTTGGTAATACCTTCCCTTCTGCTAACATTCTGACAATATCCAAAAGAGCCTCAACTTTCTTTATGTCTTTACTGATACGTTTGAAGTCCTTTTTGAACTGAGTGGTTTTACGTATTTCCTTCATTATCTCATCGAGGCGATAAAACTTTCCACACTGTCAATATTGACAACACCAGCATCTTCTCCACCCTCAGCTTCTTTCATCGCAGAGAGCGTTGTTTGATTTGGTATATCGATATCCAAATTATCGGTCATACCAACAATTTTCACTCCTTTCATCAACTCCAAAATACTCTTGAGGTGGTCAAAGATGGAAGGGTTGTCTATCTGTAAAGTCATTGTTGTCATATATCCAAGTATTTGTTTTTTCCCTGCAAAGATATGCATTATAATTCAAATAGCAAAGCAATTCTTTATTTTTTTGTTTCGGAGCTGATTTTTCACAAGAAAACTTGCATTATTCAACACAAAGAAAGATAATTATGCACCTCCAACGATAAGTCCATCTGACGCACACAAATAAAAAGAGGAAGCCGACATGTGTTGGCTTCCTCTTATATTATACATGTATATTGCCTTATATATCTTCCGATATACGGCGATGTGCCGGCAATCTATGAGTCTATTAACCTTAAATCAGGTCGTCAAGAGCTGACTTGAAGTCAGAGCTTTCCTGCTTGTCCTGCTTTGGAGCAGCATCGTGCTGACGCTCTTCGCGACGTGGACGGCGCTCTCCGCGCTCTGGTCGTGGACGACGCTCGCGTGCTGGACGCTCCTGATAGTCGGCTGGCTTCTCTATGAGCACTCGGCGAGAGAGCTTGAACTTGCCAGTCTTGGCGTCTATCTCGATGAGCTTGACATCGATGGGGTCGCCCTCCTTGATGCCAGCCTCTTCTACTGTCTCAAGACGCTTCCAGTCTATCTCGGAGATGTGGAGCAGTCCGTCCTTGCCTGGGAGGAACTCTACGAAGCATCCGTATGGCATGACTGAACGCACTGTGCCGTGGTATATCTCGCCTACTTCTGGGATGGCGACGATGGCTCTGATCTTGGCGAGGGCTGCGTCGATGGCTTCCTTGCGTGGAGCTGCTATCTGCACCTTTCCTACGCCGTCTTCCTCGTCGATAGTGATGGTTGTCTCTGTGTCCTCCTGCATCTGCTGGATGACCTTGCCGCCAGGACCGATGACAGCTCCGATGAACTCCTTGGGGATGATGATCTGCTCGATGCGTGGCACGTGTGGCTTGAGCTCTGGACGTGGCTCTGAGATGGTCTTCATCATCTCGCCCATGATGTGCTCGCGTCCTGCCTTGGCCTGCATGAGGGCGCGCTCGAGAATCTCGTAAGAGAGTCCGTCGCACTTGATGTCCATCTGTGTGGCTGTGAGACCGTTCTTAGTACCTGTTGTCTTGAAGTCCATGTCGCCGAGGTGGTCTTCGTCGCCGAGGATGTCGGAGAGGATGGCGTATTTATCTTCACCGGGGTTCTTGATGAGTCCCATGGCGATACCTGCTACAGGGTTCTTGATAGGTACACCAGCGTCCATGAGGGCGAGTGTGCCTGCGCAAGTGGTGGCCATGGATGATGAGCCGTTGGACTCGAGCACGTCTGAAACGACGCGTACAGTGTATGGGTAGTCCTCTGGTATCTGTCCCTTAATGCCGCGCCATGCGAGATGGCCGTGTCCAATCTCACGACGGCCTACGCCGCGCTGTGCCTTGGCTTCGCCGGTAGAGAATGGAGGGAAGTTGTAGTGGAGGAGGAACTTCATGTAGTAGCGCTCAAGGACTCCGTCAACGAGCTTCTCGTCGAGCTTAGTGCCGAGAGTAGCTGTAGCGAGAGCCTGTGTCTCGCCGCGAGTGAAGATGGCTGAGCCGTGTGGTCCGGGGAGTGGTGACACCTCGCACCAGATGGGGCGGATGTCGGTAGTGTGGCGTCCGTCGAGGCGTGTGCCCTCGTCGAGGATGCAGCGGCGCATGGCGTCGCGCTCCACGTCGTGGTAGTAGCGGTCGATGAGACTGTATTTCTCCTCGAGCTCGTCTTCTGTCATGTCGGCGTGGGCAGCAGCGTATGCCTCCTTGTAGTCTTCGCGAATCTTCTCAAACGCTTCTGCTCGTGCGTGCTTCTCGAGGGCCTGCTTTGTGACGTCGTAGGCTGGCTGGTAGCACTTTGCCTGCACGTCGGCCTTGAGCTCGTCGTCGTTGACCTCGTGGCAGTATTCGCGCTTGACGTCTGTGCCAAGTTCCTTCATGAGTTCTTTCTGGATGCGGCACTGAGGCTTGATGGCCTCGTGGGCTGCCTTGAGAGCTTCGAGCAGGTCAGTCTCCTGCACTTCCTTCATCTCTCCTTCGACCATCATGATGTTCTCCTCTGTGGCGCCTACCATGAGATCCATGTCTGCTTGCTTGAGCTGCTCGAATGTGGGGTTGATAACAAACTGTCCATCGATGCGGGCTACGCGCACCTCAGAGATGGGTCCCTCAAATGGGATGTCGGAGGCAGCGAGGGCTGCACTGGCGGCAAATCCGGCGAGGGCGTCTGGCATGTCGATGCCGTCGGCTGAGAAGACGATGACATTGACGTACACCTCTGCGTGGTAGTTGGATGGGAACAATGGACGGAGTGCGCGGTCGACAAGGCGGCAAGTGAGGATTTCCTCATCGCTGGCTTTGCCTTCACGCTTGGTGAAACCTCCAGGGAAACGGCCGTTGGCGGCATACTTCTCGCGATACTCTACCTGGAGTGGCATGAAATCTGTTCCTGGTACTGCATCTTTGGCTGCGCAAACAGTGGCCAGGAGCATAGTGTCGCCCATGCGGAGCATCACAGAACCATCGGCTTGCTTTGCGAGCTTACCTGTCTCAATGCTGATTTCTCTTCCATCAGGCAGTGAGACTGTCTTTGTAATTACGTTCATCTTAAATATTATATATTGAAAAAATACTGTGTCGTGTATTCGTACACGAAAAATCGGACAAAGATACTCATTTTTGCATACATAATAGCTATCCTCAAGCAAAAATCTTGTTTTTAGTGCTCAAATTAGCTAAGAAATACATAACTTTGCACTCAAAACACCATTTTTATGAAACGATACATCTATTCCATCATTTTGGGTGCTCTCACCCTGTCAGCCTGCGACAAAGGTCCGCAGCTGACTGTCGGCGGCACGATAGAGGGTGCGGCTGACTCCGTGCTCTACCTTGCTCACTGCTCTCTTGACGGCATACACAATGTCGACTCTGTCACGCTCGCGGGGAGCGGCTCATTCACCCTGAGGGCTGCCGCTCCGAGCGGCAGCCCCGACTTCTACGTGCTCCGCTCAGGGCGGCACATCATCAATCTGACAGCTGACAGCTCGGAGACCATCACGGTAAGAGCTAAGCTCGCCTCCATGGAGAGAGACTATGAGGTCGAAGGCAACGAGGGCTGCAAGCTTCTGAAGGAGATATGCCAGAAGAGGCAGCAGCTCCAAGCCCGTCTGGTCAAGATAGAGAAGAATGAGGACATGTACCCGGGAGACATGATAGACAGCGTCAACAACCTCATCGCGGCATACAAGGAGGACATGAAGCAGAGCTACATCTATTCGAAGCCTTCATCTGCTGCAGCCTATTTTGCAGTATGTCAGGACATCACTGACCTGAGGGGCACTTTCAAGCTGTTCAATCCGCTCTCGGAGCGCACGGACGTAAAATGTTATGCCACTGTAGCCACTGCATGGGACGCTGCCTATCCTGAGGCTGACCGCACTGAGCAGCTATGCAACATGGCCATCAAGGGCATGAACAATACGGCTGCACCGCAGCAGTCGGTGCTGGAAGTGGACGAGGACAAGGTGGCTGAGACTGGCATCATAGACATCACTCTGCCTGACGTGAACAGCAAGATGAGGAGTGTGTCGGAACTCAAGGGCAAGGTGGTGATGATAGACTTCACCCTTTTCGGAGCGCAGCAGTCGGCGCAGCGCACTCGTCTGATGAGGTCGCTCTATGAGAAGTATCACTCGCGGGGGCTGGAGATATATCAGATTTCGCTCGACGAGGATGTGCACTTCTGGAAGTTCTCGTGCGACAACCTGCCGTGGATATGTGTGCACGAGACGGACGGCTCGGCTTCTCGCATATACAATGTGAACGCTCTGCCTACCTTCTTCCTTGTCAACAGGGACAATGAGATTGTCACCCGGAGCGACTTCATGGAGGGCAGCTTGGAGGAGAACATCCTGAAGCTCTTGTAGGGCAGGTGTGCCGATATTATTCTCATGCCACAATCGCGCCATAAAAAAGAGGGGGCAGGTACTGTGTGATTCGCTTCGTCGAACCAACGTACCTGCCCCTAAGGCTTGCTATTGGTGGAGGGGGCTATTTATTCCCCCGCCTATACGTATTCCTCGCCGAGGTTGAGCTGAGCGTCATTGACGAACTTTCGGATGTTTTTCTGGTCGCCCTTGCGGCAGATGACCAGCACGTTGTCGTCTTCGACAATGACATAGTCTTCAAGCCCTTGGACTACTGCCACATGGCCTTCGGGCAGCTTGATGATGCAGTCTTTGCAGTCGTAGAGCAGGGACTTGGAGTCGATGACGACGTTGCCCATGTCTGACTGCGGGAGTATGTCGTGGACGGCTTGCCAGGTGCCAAGGTCGGCCCATCCGAAGTGGCACAGCTTGACATCGACATTGTCTGACTTTTCGAGCACGCTCTGCTCAAGGGTCATGTTGGGGCTCTTGGCAAAGAGTTCGAGAAGGAGGTCGGACACGTTCTCTCCGTTGCGGTAGCCTGAGACGACGGAGCCTACTATGGTCTTCATCTCTGCGCTGACATTGACGACGGCTCGGATGAATGTCTCAGCGCTCCAGAGGAAGAGACCTGTGTTCCAGAGGAACTCTCCGCTCTCGTAGAAAATCTTGGCAAACTCCGCAGCAGGCTTCTCTGTGAAGCTCTGCACCTTGTAGATGTCGTGGGTGCCGGGGATGTGGTGGGCCATCTGGATGTAGCCGTAGGAGGTCTCGGCCCGGCTCGGCTTGGCTCCCATGGTCAGGAGCACTTCGTTGTCGCCCACATAGTCCAGTCCGCGCAGCACATCGGCCTCGAAGGCCTCTATGTTGGATATGTTTTGGTCGGAGGGGCTCACTATCAGTCTGCCGTCGGGCTGGCGGCGGATGACTTCTAAGGCTGCCCAGATCACGGCTGGCACGGTGTTGCGCCTCATGGGCTCGACAAGAACGTTGTTCTCGCTGATGTCTGGTATCTGCTCTCGGACGAGGCGGCGGTATTTCTCGTTGGTGACAATGATGATATTTTCTGTTGGGATGATGCGGGCAAAGCGCTCGTAGGTGTCCTGTATGAGGGTTCTTCCCGTACCGAGCACATCGATAAACTGTTTTGGCTGCTTCTCACGGCTCATTGGCCAAAGGCGAGTGCCTAATCCGCCTGCCAATATCACACAATAGTTCTTTTCGTTCATAAGTAGGTGTCTGAATTAGTTGTAGGTGAGTTTTTTGCTTGGTTTTGCCATAGGTGTTGGTCATGCTGTTGGAGCATGCAACGTGTGGATCTATTTCTTTGACTTGCGCTGAGTGGCGCCGGTGGTGGCGTCGACCTTGTGCTTGGAGCCTTCACCGTCTTCGCTGACCACATAGGTCTTGTAGCCCATCTTTGACATGGCCTTTAGGATGGCTGACTTGGAGGTCTTGTCAGCATCGTACTTGACATTGACTGTCATCTCAACCGTGGGTGCCTTGACTTTCTTGACTCCAGGTATAGCCCGGAGGGCATTGGTGAGGGCTTGTCCCTGCTCTACTGTCTCTACTGAGGGGGAGGTCTTTACGGCCATCTCCTTTATGTCTTTGGCTAATGCGGCAGTGCTGCAGAGGAGTGCAGTCGCGGCTATTAGGATTGTCTTGTGCGTCATATAGTGAATGATTTTTGTGTTACGTTGTTTTATTTACTTGCAAAGATATACATTTAGTTTCTATTTTCTATAATAAAAATCCACAGATTGTACGATTTTCGGGTTTTTTAACCATTTAATATATATATAATGTGTAACTTTGCACACGTTATGAATACAACTATTGAAATAAGCAACCTCAATACAGGTTATAAGATAAAGGGGGAGAACAAAATCATCTCTTCCGGTCTGAGTGCCAAACTGTATGGCAGCAACCTTACATGCCTGCTCGGTCCCAACGGATCGGGCAAGTCTACATTGCTTCGCACTCTCTCCGCCTTCCAGCCATCATTAGGAGGCGGCATCACGGTAATCAACAGAAGTCTGGACCAATACAGCGCCGCGGAGCTCGCAAGAGTGATGAGCGTGGTGCTCACCGACAACAGCGGCATAAAGAACATGACGGCTGAAGAGATTGTGAGCATGGGGCGCAGCCCGTACACGGGCTTCTGGGGAAGACTCACGGAGAAGGACAAGAAGATTGTGGACAAATGCCTGTCGTGGGTCGGCATCACCGCACTCGCCAAGCGAAAGGTGCATACGCTCTCTGACGGAGAGAAGCAGAAGGTCATGATAGCAAAAGCTATAGCCCAGGAGACTCCTATCATCTTTCTCGACGAGCCAACGGCATACCTCGACTATCCGAGCAAGATAAGCATGATGATGCTGCTCCACCGCCTGTCCAAGGCTCTGAAGAAGACCATCTTCATGAGCACACACGACATGGAGCATGCACTGCAGGTGGCTGACCAGATATGGCTGCTCGACAATGAGAAGGGACTCACTACCGGCATGCCTGAGGACTTGTGCATGGACGGCAGCATTGAGCGCTATTTCGCCAACGACCAGCTGGCTTTCGACCGTTTATCTGCAACTTTCTCCATCCACCACGAGACAGCTCGAAGCATTCCTTTCATCGGAGACGGGAAGAGCATGGAATACATGCTCTGCGCCAAAGCCTTCGTGCGCAACGGCATAGAGCCTCAGCCTGTGTCCTCTGCTGAGGGTTGCCCTGTGGCTATACGCATTGCGGAAGACGGCACGTACCGGCTCTTAGAAGACGGGCAGGAGACCATGTGCGTAAACAAGATAGAGCATCTGCTCAGATGTGTTGTGCCTGCCATCACCAAACATCAGATAACAGCCATCAGAGAATCGGCAGAAATGAACCAATATGAATAGCCACATACTACCCATGCAGCATACATCTTTTCATCATTCGCTCATCGCTCTCATGATGCTCTGCTTACCGGCTGCCACTCCTGCCACGGCACAGGTGCAGGAGATGGAGGTCAACATCTTCGAGATGATGAAGCAGACGGACAAGGCTGTCGTCGTCACAGTGCACACGGGCAGCCAAGACCCTTTCGTGCTCGAACGCTACAGACGTTTCAACAGTATGATAAAGCAGGTCTACCCCAACTGCGAACACAGGGAGGCATGGACATCGAGAGAGATGATAAGTGCCTGCGACGCTATGAAGGCTTCTACACTCCATACGCCTGACGAACTGCTCAACCTCTTGGCTAAGGACGGCTACACCCACGTGCTGCTGCAGTCATCGTGTCTGGCTAACGACACAGAGATGCAAAGCCTGAGACATGTGGTGGACAACACAAGCGGCATGTTTAAGCAGATACGGCTCGGCGAACCGCTGCTGAGCTCCACCGAAGACTATGAGGATGTGGTCAACGCCACCACACATGCCTTCGGCAACAGCAAGACAGCCAGCCTCATCATCCTGGATGAGGGTGAAGGCGATGACAATGCCCAACTGGCTCTGCTCGACTACGTATTCAAGGACAAGGGGCTCAGCACATGGTATGTGGGCACAACTGACGGCTACCCTTCGTTTGACAGCCTCATAAGACGACTGAAGCATGACAAGATGAAAAAGGTCAGGCTCATTCCCTTCAGCTTCAACGCCAGCAGCACAACAATCAGCCAAAGCATCAGCACATGGGCTGAGGAACTGAAGAAAGCGGGATGTAAGGTGACGGCCGAAAGTAAAAATGTGTGTGACCTCGATGAAATCATCACCATCATGCGAAACCACTGCAAACATGCTGAGGAATACCGCAAGCTGACAGCTAAAGAAATGCAATTCATCAGAAAATAGGCACGCTTTTCATCAGATAACAGGCACGCCATTCATCAGAAAACAGGCACGCACATCATCAGATAACAATAAACACTTCACATATTCCCTCTACCCCTCCCAATAACTATGGCAACTCCATATCTCGAAATACAAGGACTCACCAAGCGCATAGGACACCGAGTGCTGTTTGAAAACATCTCCCTCACCATCAATGAGCGCGAACATATAGGGCTCATAGCCAAAAACGGCACGGGCAAGTCTACACTGCTCAGCATCATAGCTGGCAAGGAGGGAGACGACGGCGGCAAGATGGTTTTTCGCAATGACCTCAAGGTGGGCTACCTCGAACAGACTCCCACTATAGAGCCTTCGCAGCTGAAAGGCAAGAGTGAGGAGTATATGCAGCTCTACAGGCAGTTCCTCACTCAGATGAAGATAACTGAGGAGGAGTCGACTCGTGAGGCCTCGCAGCTGAGCGGAGGACAGGTCAAGCGCATAGCCCTCGCCCGCGTCCTGGCTGGGCAACCTGAGCTTCTCATTCTCGACGAGCCTACCAACCACCTCGACATGGACATCATAGAATGGATGGAGAACATGCTCGCTCGCTCCACTATGGCCATTCTCATGGTTACCCACGACCGCTACTTCCTCGACCGCATCTGCTCGTCCATTGTCGAAATGGATAATTCAAGGCTCTACACCTACAAGGGCAACTACAGCTACTATCTCGAAAAGAGGCAGGAGCGCATAGACAACATGAATGCGGAGATAGCCCGAGCTAACAATCTCTACCGCACCGAACTCGAATGGATGCGCTCTACGCCCTGTGCACGCAGCTCGAAGGCCAGATACCGCATAGAGTCGTTTTATGAGCTGGAGAAGATGGCTAAAAGGCGCATTGAGGAGCGCACAGTGCGAATAGAGATGGGGGGCACATACATCGGCAACAAGATTTTTGAAGCTCACGACGTGTGCAAAGCCTTCGGCAGCCAGGTCATTTTGAAAGACTTCACGTATAACTTCTCTCGCTACGAGAAGATGGGCATAGTAGGCAATAACGGCACGGGCAAGTCAACTTTCATTCGCATGCTCCTCGGACTTGAGCCTCACGACAGCGGCATCATCGACATAGGCCAGACGGTGCGCTTCGGCTACTACTCACAGCAGGGGATGGCATTCAGAGAAGACCAGAAGGTCATAGATGCGGTGAGAGACATAGCTGAATATGTGGACATGGGAAACGGGGAGAAGCTCTCTGCCTCACAGTTCCTCCAACATTTCCTCTTCGAACCTGAAGAGCAGCACAGCTACATATACAAGCTCAGCGGAGGCGAGCGACGACGACTCTATCTCTGCACCGTGCTGATGAAAGCTCCCAACTTCCTCATCCTCGACGAGCCGACGAACGACCTGGACATCATCACCATGCAGGTTCTGGAAGAATATCTCAAGTCTTTCCGCGGATGTCTCATCATCATCAGCCACGACCGCTACTTCATGGACAGAGTGGTGGACCACACACTCGTCTTCCATGGCAACGGAATCATTCAAGACTTCCCCGGCAGCTACAGCCAGTATCGCACATGGAAAGAACAAAACGATAAGCCGTTGCCGAGCAAACAAGGTGACAAGCAGGCGACTAAGCTGAAAGCTGACCCAAAGTCCAACTCGGGCAAGGAGCAGCCAGCCTCTTCAAACAGCCTGAGAAACCAAAACAGGGTGCGCAAACTATCTTTTAAGGAAAGGCAGGAGATGGCTCAGCTCGAACGCGACATGGCCGCTTTAGAAGAGGAGAAACGAAAGATAGAGACTGCTCTCTGCGGCGGCACCACATCGGTAGATGAAATCACTGCCATGAGCCGCCGACTGCCACAGCTGAACGAGGAGCTCGAGGAAAAAGAACTGAGATGGCTCGAACTCTCCGAAATGGCTTAGGCTCTGTATCGACACACGCTCGTGAATTTATCGACACATACATATATATATTATATAAGAAGAATCAACCACCTCAACTTTTCACACATCATGAAGATAACAGCAGCTCAATACATCGGCAGCAAGGCCTCATACGACCAATGCCCCAACACCGACAAGCCCGAATATGCCTTCATAGGTCGAAGCAACGTGGGCAAGTCATCGCTCATCAACGCTCTCACCGAACGCCGAAATCTGGCCCTCACATCCTCTACCCCAGGCAAGACCATGTGTATTAACCACTTTCTCATCAACGACTCATGGTATCTCGTCGACCTTCCAGGCTATGGCTACGCCCAGAGAGGAAAAAAGGAAATGGAGAAACTGAAAAGAATGATAGATGGCTACGTGCTCAACAGAGAGCAGCTCACTTGCCTATTCGTCCTCATCGACATACGCCACGACCCTCAGAAGGTAGATCTTGCCTTCATTCAGTTTCTTGGCAATAACGGAGTACCCTTCGCCATCGTATTCACAAAGGCCGACAAACTTGCTCCGACGAAAGTAAGACCAGCCGCAGAGAAATACCTCGAATCGCTCAAAGAAGAGTGGGAAGAACTTCCACCTTACTTCATAACAAGCGCAACAAACAAACTCGGCAAGGACGAACTATTGGATTATATCGATAAAATCAACAAAGAATTATAAAAAAATTGGTGCAAAAGTATTGTGGTTCAAAAAAAAATCACTACTTTTGCACCATCTTTTTTAAGGCAATGCAGATTTACCGCCCATTGCCTTTGAAAAAACCCATCTAATATTTTCATTAAATCACAGACGACAAGGAGTCTTTCCGCATAAGCAGAAGGGAAGGCGCTCGTTTTTTCCACTCAATAAAATATGTACAATTTAGAAGAACTAAATCAGAAGAACACGGAAGAGCTCCACAAGATTGCGGTCGAGATGGGCATAAAAAATCCAGAAGGCATGGATTCCTTAGACCTCAAGTTGAACATTCTTGACGAGCAGGCCTCAAAATTCGCCTCAAACGCAACTTCTGACAATTCAGGAAAGCGCAAAAAACAAGAAGCGAAGACTAAAGACAAGGGAAAGAAAGTCTCTAAAGACAAAGCAAAAAAAGCAGGAAAGAATATGGCAGAAACAACAGACGACTCTATCTTCTCCACACCTACGGACGAAGAGAACACTCAGATTTCTCCCTCTAACGGGGAAGAGACTTTAGCTCCAAAGAAAAGAGGACGCAAGTCCAAGGCACAAATTGAAGCCGAGGAGGCTGCTGCTGCGGCGGCGGCTGCTGCTGTTGGCATTGTGCTTCCTGTACACAAAAAGCGAGGACGCAAATCCAAGGCTCAGCTCGAAGCTGAAAAAGCGGCCATGGAAGCTGCTGCCGCAGCAGGTATAGTTTTACCGCAATCGCCTAAGCGAGGACGCAAAGCTAAAGTTCTGGAGAAAAACGAAGAAGAGGGTATAGAGAACGAACTCACACTTGCAAACAACGACAACACAACCATCGACACCATACAAGGTCAGGAGAACAACAGTGATGACATCCAAGGCCTGGAGAACGAAACTGAATCTCTCGCTGAGCAGGAAACTGCCAACAACCCTGACAGCCTTGAGAACAACAATGATTATCAGGGCGACAATACTATAGAGAATTCTGAGATAATTGCTGAAGAAGAAAAAGACAACAGCGATAATACTCCCATCTATACAGAAACGGCTCAGACGTTCGACTCTGAATCTGACTTCATAATACTTGAAGACATTCCAGCAGTAATATCTTATTTCCCCAACCAAACACGTAACACACAGGCTG
The DNA here is from genome assembly GCA_016302435.1 of Bacteroidaceae bacterium. GTDB lineage: Bacteria > Bacteroidota > Bacteroidia > Bacteroidales > Bacteroidaceae > Minthosoma. The sequence goes on along the minus strand of JAEDNQ010000035.1, from coordinate 1,304 downwards.
CACCTGCGCAGTCAAAACAGGCTCCAGCCATTGAGAAGGCAAAAGCCGAGTTCCCTAACAACAACAATTACAACAACTATTCGCCAGCACCATCGTTCAACGATACAAAATACCAGTTTGACGACATCATCAAAGTAAGTGGTGTGCTTGAGACCATAGACAACTATGGCATTCTTCGCAGCAGCGACTATAACTATCTGCCTTCACCCGACGATGTGATGGTGACACTTCAGCAAATCAAACACTACGGTCTCAAGACAGGAGACGTGGTAGAAGGATTTGTGCGCCCACCACGCGAAGGCGAACGCTTCTTCCCCCTCGCTTCTATCGAGCGCATCAACGGATGTCTCCCTTCGAAGGTACGCGACCGTGTCGGATTCGAATTTCTCACTCCACTTTTCCCCGACGAGAAATTCAACCTCACCAAACAGCACAACGCATCTCGCTCATCGCGCATTGTAGACCTCTTCACTCCTATCGGCAAAGGACAGCGCGCCCTCATCGTGGCACAACCAAAGACGGGTAAGACCATGCTCATGAAGGACATCGCCAACGCCATTGCTGCCAACCATCCGGAAGCATACCTCATGATGCTCCTCATCGATGAACGTCCGGAGGAGGTGACAGACATGGCTCGCACCGTCAATGCGGAAGTCATATCCAGCACCTTCGACGCTCCGGCAGAAAACCATGTGAAGATAGCAGGCATCGTGCTCGAAAAAGCAAAGCGCATGGTAGAGTGCGGCCATGATGTGGTCATCTTCCTCGACTCCATAACTCGCCTCGCACGAGCATACAACACTGTTTCCCCTGCATCTGGCAAAGTGCTCTCAGGTGGTGTGGATGCCAACGCTCTCCACAAGCCCAAGAGATTTTTCGGCGCAGCACGAAACATAGAAAACGGCGGCTCGCTCACAATCATTGCCACCGCACTCATCGACACGGGTTCAAAGATGGACGAAGTCATCTTCGAAGAGTTCAAGGGAACCGGCAACATGGAGCTGCAGCTCGACCGCAACCTGGCCAACAAGCGCATATTCCCTGCCGTCAACCTCGTAGCCTCATCTACCCGACGCGATGACCTGCTTCAGGATCAGACTACGCTCAACCGCATGTGGATACTACGCAACCACATAGCCGACATGACTGCTCTCGAAGCTATGGATTTCGTCATGAAGCAGATAGACAAGACTCGCAGCAACGAGGAGTTCCTCTTGAGCATGAACGGATAGACCGACAGCACATTACATATTGCAGCTATAGCATCACAATAAGCTATAGCTGCTTTGTTTTTAGATGCGTCA
>JAEDNQ010000209.1 GCA_016302435.1 Bacteroidaceae bacterium | reverse complement strand
TGATTTGTATTACCTTTGTCAGCAAATCAACTAAATAAACCTATTTATACAACATGAGAAAAACACTGATGATGCTGTCGCTCTTTGCAGCGACATTATTCTCCTCACCAGTACAGGCTCAGAAGCCTGGTACGTTTGAGGCAGGAGAAGGCACATTCCTTCTCAATGGACAGCCCTTCGTGGTAAAGGCTGCCGAAGTTCACTATCCCCGCATACCAAAGCAGTATTGGGATCACCGACTGAAGATGTGCAAGGCACTTGGCATGAACACTGTGTGCATCTACATCTTCTGGAACATCCACGAGCAGAAAGAAGGACAGTTCGACTGGAGCGGAAACAACGATGTTGCTGAGTTCTGCCGCCTCGCTCAGAAAAATGGCATGTACGTCATCGTGCGCCCAGGACCATACGTATGTGCTGAGTGGGAGATGGGCGGTCTGCCTTGGTGGCTTCTCAAGAAGAAAGACATCAAGCTCAGAGAGAGAGACCCATACTTCATGGAGCGTGTCAAGATATTCGAGACAGAAGTGGGCAAGCAACTCGCACCACTCACTATCCAGAATGGTGGACCTATCATCATGGTGCAGGTCGAGAACGAATATGGCTCATACGGAGTGGACAAACCCTATGTGAGCGAGATACGAGACTGCCTCCGTTCTGTTGGCTTCGACAAGGTGGCTCTCTTCCAGTGCGACTGGGCGAGCAACTTCCTTAACAACGGACTCGACGACCTTGTGTGGACTATGAACTTCGGTACAGGTGCAAACATCGACGAGCAGTTCCGCAAACTCAAAGAGGTGCGCCCCAACTCACCACTTATGTGCTCAGAGTTCTGGAGCGGATGGTTCGACAAGTGGGGTGGCAAGCATGAGACACGCTCAGCTGAGGCTATGGTGTCAGGACTCAAGGAGATGCTCAGCAAAAACATTTCCTTCTCCCTGTATATGACTCACGGAGGAACATCCTTCGGCCACTGGGCAGGAGCCAACTCTCCAGGATTCGCCCCCGATGTCACGAGCTACGACTACGATGCTCCCATCAACGAGTATGGACAGACAACGGATAAATACTTTGAGCTCCGCAACATGCTCCAGAGCTTCTCTGACAAAAAGCTCCCAGCCGTTCCCAAGGCAATGCCTATCATCACGGTGCCAGCCTTCGAGTTCAAGGAATATGCGCCACTCTTCGAGAATCTGCCTGCTGCCATCAAGAGCGAACAGATAAAGACCATGGAGGAGTTTGATCAGGGCTGGGGAAGCATCATGTATAGCACAACGCTGCCTAAGATAGACGGACAGAGCAAACTTCGCATAGAGAAAGGCCACGACTACGTTCAGGTATTCATGGACGGCAAATACATAGGAGCTCTTGACCGTCGCAATGGTGACAAGGACCTTGTCCTCCCATCAGCTCGCAAGGGTTGCCGACTCGACATCCTCGTAGAGGCTATGGGACGCATCAACTTCGGTCGCGCCATCAAGGACTTCAAGGGTATAGAAGGCACGGTAGACCTCACCATCAATATCGACGGCAACGACTTCACTGCCCAGATGAAAAACTGGAAGAACTACCTCTTCCCCGACACCTACGAATACTGTAAGCAGCAGGTTTACAAACCGCTCGCATCCATACAGCCACGCCACAACGGCGACCGCGTACCTGGCTACTACCGTGCCACCTTCGACCTAAAGAAGACAGGCGACACATTCCTCAACTTCGAAACCTTCGGCAAGGGACTTGTCTACGTCAACGGATATGCCCTCGGACGCATCTGGGAGATAGGTCCGCAGCAGACACTCTACTGCCCAGGATGCTGGCTGAAGAAGGGCAAGAATGAGGTCATCGTAATGGACATCATCGGTCCTAACGAAGCTAAGTCAGAAGGTCTCGGCAAACCCATCATTGACAAACTCCAGCAGTCCGAACCCCCTATCCATCGTCTCGAAGGCCAGAATCTTGACCTCTCAGGCGAGAAGGTAGCCCAGGCAGGAGCGTTCAAGGCAGGCAACGGTTGGCAAGAAGTTAAGTTCACTGCTCCTCAGACAGGTCGCTACGTATGTCTCGAAGCACTCAACAACCACAATGGCGATGAATATGCATGCATAGCCGAGCTCTACCTGCTCGACGAGAACGGTGAGCGACTCTCACGCGAGCCATGGCGCATCAGTTATGCAGACAGCGAGGACATAGTCACAGGCAACCGTGCAGGCGACAAAATCTACGACCTTCAGGAGTCTACTTTCTGGTCAACAGTCAAAGGCGTCAAGTTCCCCCACCAGATAGTCATCGACCTTGGCAAGGAGCGCACAGTGACAGCCCTCCAGTATCTCCCACGCATGGAGAGCAACGTGCCAGGCGCCATCAAAGACTATAAGATTTACGTGAAGAAAGAGGCATTCAAATATTAAAGGCAGGTTCTATCAATGTATACGTATACAGACATAGTCCTGCATAGATACAAACAAGAGCGAGGAGCACACCAGATGTGTCTCCTCGCTCTTCTATTGATATTGTTGTCTTCCATGCGCGTCTACGATTTAGCGCCACTCTCCGTTGAGCGTGTTATGGCGCGGTTCGTTACAGTTCGCGCAGCAGATGTCTTATGGCGGCAATAGGATGGTAGAGTATCATTCTCGGTCCCGACCACCTCATGATTATTCTTATGCGTTCCTTCATGTCGGGCCTGTAACAGTGGATGGGACATTTCTTGCATGTCGGTTTCTTCTCACCGTATCGGCATCTGTCCAGTCGTCCGTTGGCATACTCTAACAGCTTCTGACATTCAGGACACAGGCTGCTGTTGCCTTCCTTCTTTTGGCAATAGAGGCGTATCATCTGCTCTACCACCGCTTTTTCTTCTTTTATTCTTTTGTTCATGTCTTATGCTTGTTTAATAACCCATATCCTAATTA
>JAEDNQ010000034.1 GCA_016302435.1 Bacteroidaceae bacterium | reverse complement strand
AACATCTGAAGATATAATATCAACATCTGAAGATATATTAATAAAAACATCTGAAGGCAGGGTCATGCAACCCATTAATGCCCCAAGCATGAGAGCATTAATGACAGGTATTGGCCCTGCCTTCATAGTCATCACATATTCAACATGTACAAGCAAGAGCAGATAAAACCATACGGAGACAACGGCACAAAACGAGAACAGGTCGAACGCATGTTTGACAACATTGCTCATTCTTACGATATGCTCAACCACACATTGAGCTTCGGCATTGACCGTCACTGGAGAGATGCCGCCATACAGTATCTGCTCGACAACAGGGCAAGCACCAACAGCATCCTCGACATAGCGACAGGCACAGGTGATTTTGCCATCCTCGCATACGAGAAGCTCAGTCCCGGACTCGTCATCGGATGCGACATAAGCGAGGGCATGATGAATGTGGGCAGAGAGAAAGTAGCCAAGATGAGACTCAGCGACGTCATCACTTTTCAAAATGAAGACTGCTCCGACATGACGTTCGCCGACGAATCCTTCGATGCAGTCATCTCTGCCTTTGCGCTTCGCAACTTCCAAAATCTTGACTCCTGCTTAGCCGAAATGCACCGAGTGATGGCAGCAGACGGCCACCTCGCTGTCGTTGACCTATGCTCACCTGTGTCTTTCCCCATGAAGCAATTGTTCTACATATACAAAAAGCTGGTGATGCCAACCATTGGCCGACTATTCTCTAAGGATTCAACAGCATACTCATATCTGCCCGACACCATGGACGCTGTGCCACAGGGAAAGCGAATGCAGGAAATCATCCAGAAAGCAGGATTTCACAATGTCAACTTCCGCCCTCTGCTCTTCGGCATGTGCATGCTGTACACGGCCGAGAAATAATTAGGCATAGCCAACGCACCACTATGTCGGTGGACTTAAACCTCCCCACCATCAAAAGAATTATCAGAACACACTCGAACAAAATGAACACATACGGATTAGTAGGATACCCTCTCGGACATTCCTTCTCACGCAACTTCTTTGGCGACAAGTTTGCCAAAGAGAACATCGATGCAGAATATCTCAACTTTGAGATTCCATCCATCGAACTTCTTCCTCAGGTCCTCACAGATCACCCCAATCTCTGCGGTTTCAACGTCACCATACCCTACAAGCAACAGGTCATGGCATATCTGAATGACATCAGTCAAGAAGCACGTGCCATAGGAGCTGTCAACGTGGTCAAGGTGACAAGAAAAGAAGGAAGGACAGAACTCAAGGGATTCAACAGCGATGTCATTGGCTTCGTCAACAGTATCACCCCCCTCCTTCAGCCCCACCACAAGAAAGCCCTGATACTCGGCACAGGCGGTGCGTCCAAAGCCATCTGCTACGGACTGAAGGAAAAACTCAACATCACCCCTCTCTTCGTAAGCCGCACCGCAAAAGATGGAGCCATCACATACGCTGACATAGACTCTTCCATCCTCAACGAATATGAAGTCATAGTCAACTGCACTCCTTCTGGCATGTACCCCCACACCGACGAGTGCCCGCCACTTCCCTACCATCTCCTCACACCGCGCCACCTTCTATACGACCTCGTATACAATCCCGAAGAGACGCTCTTCATGAAGAAAGGAGCAGAACAGGGAGCCACGGTCAAAAATGGCTTGGAAATGCTTATTCTCCAGGCAATAGCCTCATGGGAAATATGGAATGAGCAGTGTAGCGAACAGTGAAAAAGAAATAAAACAACCGTGCGTCATCCACAAAAAAAGACAAGAGGTCATGAAGGCTTCTTGTCTTTTTTATGGATGTTATATATATAAAAGCTTATATGCTATCCGCACCCTGCACGGCTCCATCTTCTGATGTTTCTGCCGCTGTAGAATCTGCTGGATTGTACGGTATATACACTCCGCTGCCAATATAAGTGTTCTTAGGTATATCTTCTTTTGCTTCAGGATATTTGGCATGATAATGCTGGAAAGCAGGGTCAGCCAAAACACGATCCATGAAATAACCAAATACAGGCAGGGCCGTGCGCGTGGCCTGTCCTAACTTTCCTGTTCGGAAATGGATGCATCGGTATTCTCCTCCCACCCATGCGCCTCCGACGAGACGAGGGGAGCAGCCCACAAACCAAGCGTCAGAATGATTGCTTGAGGTGCCGGTCTTGCCGCCCATCTCCGTGTCATACGAATGGATGTATTCCCACAGAGCCATTGTGGTGCCTCCTGGCTCATGCATTCCCGCATAAAGCATGCGCTGCATATAGAAAGCCGTCTTGTACTTGATGGCCTGCAGAGCTTGTGGCACATCTTTTTCACAGTCATAGATTACCTCACCATAGCGGTCGACGACCTTGGTGACAAGGATGGGCTTGCGGTATTTGCCGTCGTTCATGACGGTGCAGTAAGAGTTGACAAGTTCGAGAAGATTGACATCTGAAGCACCGAGAGCCAAAGCAGGTGTAGCGTCAAGTTTGCTGCGTATACCCATGGCATGTGCAGTCTTCACAACATTGTCTATGCCTGCATCCTGTCCCACTTTTACCGCTATCGTGTTGATAGACTGGGCAAAAGCCGACTTCAGCGGCATATTTGCTCCCGTGCAGTAACCATTGGCATTATGAGGTCGCCATGTCTTCTTGCCAGTAGGACTCTTTGTGTCAGGCACTTCCAATGCCACATAATCATCACGGTAGTACGTCATGGGGGTCATCTCGTCGCTATTCTCAAAGGCAGACGCATAGACGAAGAGCTTGAAGGTAGAGCCAGGCTGTCGCATGGCAGTGACTTTGTCGTACTTCCAGCTGTTGAAGTCTATGTCGCCCACCCAGGCTCTCACATAACTGGTCTGAGGCTCCATAGCCACAAATCCGCAGTGCATGAAGCGCACCATGTAACGTATGGAGTCCATAGTGCTCATCTCCATCTCGATGACGTGATGTTTGTTGCCATAGTCAAAGAGCTTGACCTTGTGAGGCAAGTTCATGTAGTGGTCGACAGAGTCGGGACTGTCAGGATATTTGGCTGAAAGAATCTTATAGTACGAACTCCTTTTGGCTATGTCCTCTATAAAACCTGCTATTTCCTGTCCGCGCTCATCTCGCCAAGGCGTCTGTGAGCCCCAGTGCTGATTGAAGCGTTTCTGTATGGTTGCCATCTGTTTCATGACAGCTCTCTCAGCATAGTTCTGCAGACGAGTGTCGATGGTGGTGTAAATCTTTAATCCATCAGAGTAAAGGTCAACATTGTTCTCCTCGCACCATGGTTCGAGATAATCTCTGATGGCTTCGCGGAAATACTGCGCCTCGCCATCGTATGTCCTCTCCACATTGAAATTGAGGTCAATAGGCAACTGGCAGAGAGAGTCTTTCTCTTCGCGTGTGAGTTTGCCATGCTCAAACATGTTGTTGAGCACGACATTTCGGCGAGCCAAACTGTTGCGCGGGTTGACCTTGGGATTGTAAGTGGTGGTAGCTTTCAGCAAGCCGATGAGGACGGCTGCTTGCTCTGCAGTCAGATTCTGCGGTTTTGTCTTGAAATATGTCTTGGCAGCCGTCTTTATGCCAAAAGAGTTGCTGCCAAAATCTACTGTATTGAGATAGAGCGTGAGGATTTCTTCCTTGCTGTACATCTTCTCAATCTTTATGGCCGTAATCCACTCTTTTGACTTCATGACCACAATGCCAAGGCCTGGTATCTTGCCGACAAGCCCTGTAGAATATTGCGAACGAATCTTGAACAGGTTCTTGACAAGCTGCTGGGTGATGGTGCTGGCACCACGAGGATTGCCCTTGAGAATGTCGCGTGCAGCAGCAAAGAGCCCCTCATAGTCGATGCCGTGATGCTCATAGAATCGTTCGTCCTCTGTGGATATGAGCGCGTCGATGACATAGGGGGATATTTCCCTGAATGTGACGGGCGAACGATTCTCATTGAAGAACTTCCCCATCAGGACACTGTCGGCACTGTAAATATAGGATGCCTCATTGCTGACAGGATTGCGTAGAAGCTCCATAGTGGGCATGACCCCAAAGAGCCCGAGGAAATTGACAGATACAGCGCCAAGATAAAGGTAGAACAATACGAACATGGTGGCTACGGGGGTGATGAGCCTCTGATACCATCTGCCCTTGTATTGACTGGCATACCAGCGCCATGAAATGCCGATACAAGTAATGAATCCTGCAAAGATTCTCTTGACTAATGATTTCATATTCTATTGTTTAAAGGTATCATTTTCCTTAGCTGCCCACACCTATGTGTTAAGCTCCGCACAGATAGTTTGCAGCATAGCGTCAACATTCATGGTGTCAGCATTGAGCCAATGGATGTCTTCGTCCCTCTTGTACCATGTCATCTGTTTCTTGGCATATACTCGGGTGTTCTTCTTGATGCGTTCCACAGCCATAGGCAGTTCCCATGTCCCGTCTATGACATTGAAGAGTTCTTTATAGCCCACAGTATTGAGCGAGTTGAGATGGCGCAAGTGATACACACGTTGTGCCTCATCCATAAAACCTTGCTGCATCATCATGTCCACTCGCCTGTTGATACGAGAGAAGAGACTGGCTCGCTCCCTCATCAGTCCAAACTTGATTATGCGGAAAGGTCGTTCTTTCACTTTGTTGACACGCAGCGAACTGTAGGTAGCGCCTGTCATGTAACATATCTCCAGAGCATGGACGACTCGCTTGTGGTTATGATGGTCAACGATTTCATAATATGAGGGGTCGAGTATCTTGAGCTCGGCAAGCAAAGGGTCGAGCCCTTCGGTGGCGAGCCGGTGGGCTATGAGGCTTCTCACTTCGTCATCCACCGTCGGTATGTCATCTATGCCTTTGGTCACCGCGTCCACATACATCATGCTGCCTCCTGACATTATGGCCACATCGCCTTCTGCAAAGACTTCTCCAAGAATATTGAGCACATCCTCCTCATACTGAGCCGCACTGTAGTAGCCGTCAAGCGGAAGAGTGTGTACGAAATAGTGCTTCACCCGCGCCAGCTCATCAGCCGTTGGCGCAGCCGTGCCTATCTCTATGTCTTTGAATATCTGACGCGAATCAGCATTAAGGATGGGACACTGCAGGTGTTCGGCCAGAGAGAGGCTGAGCTCAGTCTTGCCGACACCCGTAGGTCCTATCAGTACAACGAGAGTCTTCATTTGTCATGAACATAAGAGAGATAGAGCATTGAGCGTCAATCCATATCATTGTCCCGAGGTAAAAAACTTTATGAGCCATTTTACGTTCCGGGGCATTGAGCGTTGCGTGGCATTGAGCGTCAAGCCATATCATTGCCCCGACTAAAAGTCGTCGCTGATGTCAAATCCCTCAAGGTCTATCTCACTGGTGTCAACCTCACTGCCGTACAGCTCATCATCTAAGCCAAGGCTACTGTCCGATGCCGACACAGGATTGCGGTTGAGCATCTCGTCAAAGTCGAGGACCTGCTGAGGAGCATCGCCTATTGACCTGCTTATCTTTCCTTCTTTCAGATTCTTGCCATGCACTATCTGAGCCAGCTCTATGAAGAAGACACGGTCTGCCAATGTATCAAAAGTATAGAGCAGATGCTGCTTCTCATCTTCAAGATATTCACTCAACTCTGTATCTGCCATGATACGGTTGCCACGGCCTGTGTAGCTGTCCATCTCCTCAAGGGTGATTTCATCACCTTTCTCCCATCCCCTCTCACAGATAGTGAACGAGGTGAGCTGATTGTCCTCGTAGCCGCAGGCCTTGATGATGAGACGATGGAAGTCGAGGAACGTTGCATTGGCATCTAACTGTATCTCTCTCATGAAGTTATCCACCTCATCAGAGATAATGAGAAATCTGTATATCATACTGTTTCTGTTGACGTTGTTTTATCTGACGTAATGAGTCATGCAGAAAAACAAATACATCTCCAAGGCACGTTATCTCACTATGCCCCTCTGAGAGTTTCCTACAAACTCAATGATATATTCTATTTCCTTGCTCATTGGCACCTCCTCCCTTATGGCAGCTATGGCCTCTTCGGCAGTGAAGTTGCATTGGTAGATGAGGCGGTAGGCATGGTGTATGTTGTCTATCACCTCACGGCTGAAGCCTCTGCGTCGCAGACCCACAATGTTGAGTCCGGCGTATGCCACAGGCTCGCGACCTGCCATGATGAACGGTGGTATATCCTTGCTGGTGCGTGTGCCGCCCTGCACCATCACGTAGCCGCCTATGCGGCAGAACTGATGCACGAGCACCACAGCAGAGATGATGGCATTGTCATCAACGATGACCTCACCAGCCAGCTTCGTGGAGTTGCCCATGATGATGCCATTGCCTACCGAACAGTCGTGAGCTATATGAGCATTCTCCATGATAAGGTTGTTGCTGCCCACGACGGTCTTGCCTTTGCTGGCTGTGCCGCGATGGATAGTAACATTCTCTCTTATCTTGTTGTTATCTCCTATCTCCACGAATGTTTCCTCTCCTCTGAACTTAAGGTCTTGAGGCACAGCACCAATCACCGCTCCCGGGAAGAATGTGTTGCCGTTGCCTACACGCGTTCCGGAGAGAAGGGTTACACTGTTCATGAGCACATTGTTGTCCCCTATCTCCACATTCTTGTCTATGAAACAGAATGGACCTATCTCGCAGTTCTCCCCTATTTTTGCTTCAGGGTCGATACATGCCAAAGGACTGATTTTTGACATAATGTATATATTATATATTGTATGGTTAATACTAAGTGGTGGCATTCAGTCAAACGCCTCAGCTAAGAGGAACAGAGCCAACCACCCCACCCCTACTTGTTCTTCACTATCTGCGCTGTGAACTCAGCCTCAGCTGCCACAGTCTCGCCTACGAAGACAAGACCCGCCATGGAAGCTATGCCACGACGCAGCGGCGCCGTCATCTTCACCTTGAAGATGAGAGTGTCGCCTGGCACCACCTTGCGGCGGAACTTGACATTGTCTATCTTCATGAAATATGTAGACCAGCGTTCTGGCTCCTCCACATTGTTGAGCACGAGGAGTCCACCAGCCTGTGCCATAGCCTCAACGATGAGCACACCTGGCATGACGGGTTCCTGAGGGAAATGGCCTGTGAAGAAAGGCTCGTTGCTTGTCACATTCTTCACTGCTACTATTTCCTCCTCATCAACAGCAATGACCTTGTCCACCAGCTGCATTGGGTAGCGGTGAGGCAAGAGAGAGCGAATCTTGTTGACATCCATGAGCGGAGCACTGTCGGGGTTGTATGTGGGGCACTGCACCTCATGCTTCTTGATGTCCTTCTTTATTGCGCGCGCGAACTTATTATTTATTGTATGGCCAGGCTTTGTTGCTATGACACGTCCGAGGATGGGCTTGCCCACAAGAGCGAGGTCGCCAATGATGTCGAGCAACTTATGTCGAGCCGTCTCATTGCTCCAAGTCAGAGGCTTGTGGTTAATATAGCCAAGCTTGGTAGCATCCATTCGTGGTATGCCAAGCGTGTCAGCCAGTTTGTCATATCTTTCCTGAGGCAACTCCCTTTCGTAGATGACAATGGCGTTGTCGAGGTCGCCTCCCTTGATGAGCCCGAGGTTGAGCAGAGGCTCTATCTCTCTGACGAAGACAAATGTGCGAGCGGAGGCTATCTCAGCAGCAAAGTCATCGAGCGAGTCGAGGTTAGCAAACTGATTGTCGAGAATCTGAGAGTCGAAAGAGATCTGAGCGTTGACACAGAAATGGTCGTCAGGCAGGAGAATGAGATGTTCCCCATTCTCGCCCCTAACCTCCATCTTCTGCTTTACCACATAATAGTCCTTTTTGGCATCCTGCTCCTGAAGGCCCACCTTCTGTATCTCTTCGATGATAGGCAGAGCGCTTCCGTCAAGGATGGGCATCTCCGGACCATCAAGCTGGATGAGACAGTTGTCAATGCCACTGGCATAGAGGGCAGCCATGGCATGCTCGATTGTGCTTATCTTTATGTCATTCTTTACAAGTACAGTGCCTCGCTGCGTATCGCCCACCAACTCGGCATTGCAGTCGATGACGGGCTGACCTTCGAGGTCTGTGCGCTGGATCTTATATCCATGATTCTCGCCTGCAGGACAGAAGACAGCTGTGATGTGCTGTCCTGTATGCAGGCCTTTGCCTTGCAGGGTAAATGAACCCTTGAGGGTTTGTTGTTTTTGCATTCTTGTTTGGTTTATTCTTTAAGGTTAATGATTGGGCGGTCAGCTCTTGGCCTGAGCGGGCGGAGCATGCAGCAGTGACAGACAAGCGTCCAGAGCTCTGACTGCCGCAGCACACTCAGCATGAGCTGAAAGACTCGCACCGTATCATTTTTAGTATGTTAGTACGATTAGTTTTGCTTTGACTTCAGCTCATCAAGTTCCCGTCTGAGCTCAGCCACTTCCTTAAGCAAGTCGGGCAGAGAGTTGAGAGCAGCCATGTTCTTGGCGAACTTCCTGTGCTCAATGGCAGGATAGCCCATCATGGTAGCACCTCCCTTGCGAGCAAGATTGCCACCGGCCAGTCCCGACTGAGCACCGAGAACAGTACGGTCGCCCACCTTGATGTGGCCAGCTATGCCCACCTGTCCCGCAAACATGCACCATTCGCCCACCTTGGAGCTGCCAGCCACACCCACCTGTGCAGACATGACAGTGTTAGCGCCGACCTCCACATTGTGCGCAATCTGCACGAGGTTGTCGAGCTTCACACCCTTGCGGATGATGGTGCTTCCCATGGTGGAGCGGTCGATGCAGGTGTTCGCACCTATCTCCACGTTGTCCTCAATGGTCACGATGCCTATCTGAGGAATCTTGTCATATCCGTCAGGAGTAGGAGCAAAACCGAATCCGTCCGAGCCCACTACAGAGCCCGCGTGAAGTATGCAGTTGTCGCCCACCTTGCAGTCATGGTAGATGACAGCATTGCTATATATCTCCGTGTTTTTGCCAACCTTAGCGTTTCTGCCGATAGTGACATGCGGATGCAACACCACACCGTCTCCTATCTCCACACCTTCGGCAATGGCCACAAAAGGACCTATGTAACAGTTTTCACCCACCTTGGCAGAAGGGTCAATGAAAGCTAATGAGCTGATGCCAACCCTCTTCTGCTTCATGCTGTCATAAAGCTGGAGAAGTTTGGCTACAGATTCATAGGCATTGGCGACACGCACCAATGTGGCCTTCACCTCACGCTTAGGCTTGAAGTCTGCATTCACAAGTACGACTGTAGACTTCGTCTCATAAATGTAGTCCTCGTATTGTGGATTAGCGAGGAAGGAAAGAGCACCCTCTGTGCCCTCCTCTATCTTGGCAAATGTACTGACTGCCGCTTCCGGATTGCCTTCGACAGTTCCACCAGTAAAACTTGCTATTTGTTGTGCTGTAAATACCATTTAGTTCTATTTTATTGTATAATAGTTTGCAAATTTAGGAAAGAATTTCGACATAGACGCTATATCTTACAAATTTTCATTACCTTTGCATAATAATTTGGAATAAAAACGACAAAATCAGTTAAAAATGGCAATAGACAACAAACAGAGGTACATGATGCGCGGTGTCAGCGCAGCCAAGGAAGATGTACACAACGCGATCAAAAATATCGACAAGGGCATATTCCCACAAGCCTTCTGCAAAATCATCCCCGACATCTTAGGCGGTGACCCGGAATACTGCAACATCATGCACGCCGACGGTGCTGGAACAAAGTCCAGCCTCGCCTACATGTATTGGAAGGAGACAGGAGACATCTCCGTATGGAAAGGCATAGCACAGGACGCCCTCATCATGAACACCGACGACCTCCTCTGCGTCGGTGCCGTGGACAACATCCTCGTCTCCTCTACCATCGGCCGCAACAAGATGCTCATCCCCGGGGAAGTCATCTCAGCCATCATCAACGGCACTGACGAGCTCCTCGCCGAGATGCGCAAGATGGGCATAGGCATCTACGCTACAGGCGGTGAGACAGCCGACGTGGGCGACCTCGTGCGCACCATCATCGTCGACTCCACCGTCACCTGCCGCATGAAGCGCAGCGACGTCATCGACAATGCCAACATACGCCCAGGGGACGTCATCGTAGGCCTCTCATCATGCGGCCAAGCCACCTATGAGAAGGAATACAACGGCGGCATGGGAAGCAACGGACTCACCTCTGCCCGCCACGACGTCTTCGCCAAATACCTCGCAGAGAAATACCCCGAATCGTTCGACAAGGCTGTGCCCGACGAACTCGTCTACTCAGGCTCATACCGCCTCACCGACTCCGTGGAAGGCGCACCCGTCAATGCAGGCAAACTCGTCCTCTCCCCCACCCGCACCTACGCGCCCGTCGTCAAGAAGATGCTCGACGAGATGAGAGACTGCATCCACGGCATGGTTCACTGCACAGGCGGAGCACAGACAAAAGTCCTCCACTTCGTCGGAGACAACTGCCGCGTCATCAAGGACAACATGTTCCCCGTGCCACCACTCTTCAAGGCCATAGCCAAGGAGTCAGGCACCGACTGGGCTGAGATGTACAAAGTCTTCAACATGGGCCACCGCCTTGAGGTCTATCTCTCACCCGACAACGCACAGAAAGTCATCGACATAAGCAAGTCATTCAACATCGACGCACAAATCATCGGACGCGTGGAGGAAGGTCCAAAGTCACTTACCATCAAGTCTGAATTTGGTGAATTCAACTACTAATCCTCCCCACCCCCACTCACACACACCAACCGATGGAAATATTAGACAAACTCGAAGGACTGGTACCCCGATTCGAAGAAGTATCAACCCTCATCACCGACCCCAACGTCATAGCTGACCAGAAACGCTACGTTCAGCTCACAAAGGAATACAAGAACCTGGAGGACATCATGAAAGCCCGCCAGGAATACATCAATGCTGTCAAAGGACTCGAAGAAGCCAAAGACCTGCTCGCCAACGAGGACGACGCCGAGATGAAGGAGATGGCACGAGAAGAAATCTCCATCAACGAGAAGCGCATCCCCCAGCTCGAAGAAGAAATAAAGCTCCTCCTCATCCCCGCCGACCCAGAAGACAGCAAAAACGTCACACTCGAGATACGAGGCGGCACAGGCGGAGACGAAGCAGCCCTCTTCGCAGGCGACCTCTTCCGCATGTACTCCAAGTTCTGCGAGATCAAGGGATGGCACCTCACCGTGTCCTCCACATCCGAAGGTGCCGTTGGCGGCTTCAAAGAGATAGTGGCAAACATCACAGGCGAGAACGTCTACGGCACACTCAAATACGAGTCGGGCGTCCACCGAGTGCAACGAGTGCCAGCCACCGAGACACAGGGACGCGTCCACACCTCAGCTGCCACCGTAGCCGTGCTCCCCGAAGCTGAGCCCTTCGATGTGCAGATCAACGAAGGCGAAGTCAAATGGGACACCTTCCGCAGCTCCGGAGCCGGAGGACAGAATGTCAACAAGGTAGAGTCAGGCGTACGAGCCCGATACATGTGGAAAAATCCCAACACAGGCGAGACAGAAGAGATACTCGTAGAGTGCACAGAGACACGAGACCAACCTAAAAATAAGGAACGTGCGCTCGCACGCCTGCGCACATACATCTACGACAAAGAACACCAGAAATACATCGACGACATCGCCTCACGCCGCAAGACAATGGTCTCCACCGGCGACCGCTCAGCCAAGATACGCACCTACAACTATCCCCAAGGGCGCATCACCGACCACCGCATAAACTACACCATCTACAACCTCGCAGCCTTCATGGACGGCAACATCCAAGACTGCATCGACCACCTCATCGTAGCTGAAAACGCCGAGCGACTCAAAGAAGCTGAGCTTTAATATAGTATCGAGAGTATCGTTAGTTTCGTTTGTATCGTTAGTTTCGATAGTATCGTTAGTTTCGATAGTATCGTTAGTATCGATAGTTTCGATTACCCCAAATCAAAAAAAACATCAACCATGACACGCCAACAACTCATCAACCAGATCTTCCAGAAGAAGACATTCCTCTGCGTCGGCCTCGACACAGACATCAAGAAGATACCATCCCACCTCCTCAACGAAGAAGACCCCATCTTCGCCTTCAACAAGGCCATCATAGACGCCACAGCCCCATACTGTGTGGCATACAAGCCCAACCTTGCCTTCTACGAGAGCATGGGAGTGAAAGGATGGATCTCCTTCGACAAGACCATAGCATACCTCAACGACAACTATCCCGACCACTTCATCATAGCTGACGCCAAACGAGGCGACATAGGCAACACCAGCGCCATGTATGCCCGCACCTTCTTCGAGGAGATGAACCTCGACGCCCTCACCGTGGCTCCCTACATGGGCGAAGACAGCGTCACACCCTTCCTCCAGTATCCAGGCAAATGGGTCATCCTCCTCGCCCTCACATCCAACAAGGGCAGCCACGACTTCCAGCTCACCACCGACCCTGACGGCGAGCGACTCTTCGAGAAAGTCCTGCGCAAGAGCCAGGAATGGGGTAATGCGGACAACATGATGTATGTCGTCGGAGCCACACAGGGACAGATGTTTGAAGACATCCGCAAGGTAGCCCCCGACCACTTCCTCCTCGTCCCCGGCATAGGAGCACAGGGAGGTAGCCTTGAAGAAGTGTGCAAGTACGGCATGACAAAAGACTGCGGCCTCATCGTCAACTCCTCACGCGCCATCATCTACGCCGACAAGACAGAGAACTTTGCCACCGTAGCCGCACAAGAGGCCAAGAAAGTAGCCGACCAGATGGCAGCCGTGCTCGACGCAGCAAAGTAATACCCCTCCACCACCACATTGCAGACAGCCATATAGCCACCGCAATACTGGGCCTGCAAAGCAGCTAAAAGGTATAACATACCCCGACAATGAGTGAACTCACAGAATACATAAGCATACGAGGCGACAGAGTCAACAACCTAAAAAATATCGACGTACGCATCCCGCACAACAAACTCATAGTCATCACAGGAGTCAGCGGCAGCGGCAAGTCATCCTTAGCCTTCGACACACTATACTCCGAAGGTCAACGAAGATACGTCGAGAGCCTGTCAACCTACGCGCGCCAGTTTCTCGGGCGCATGGCAAAACCCGACTGCGACTTCATCGAAGGCATCTCACCAGCCATAGCCATAGAGCAGAAAGTCAGCAGCCGCAACCCACGCTCCACCGTAGGCACCAGCACAGAGATAAACGACTATCTCCGCATGCTCTTCGCCAGGATAGGCCGCACATACTCGCCCGTCAGCGGCAGAGAAGTGCGCAAGGACACTGTCGACGACATCGTACGCTACATGACCGAACACGAAGAGGGTAAGCGCTTCATGGTGCTTACCCCTCTTGTCATTCGTGCAGGCCGAACACTGCGCGAGCAACTCGACATAGACTACAAGACAGGCTTCCAGCGCGTCGTGGTCGACGGCGAGACCCTGCGCATCACCGACTTCATAGCCGACGAGCGCAGCACCAACGACAACACCAACGTCCTGCTCGTCATCGACCGCCTCAAAGCCAGCAACGACAAGGCCACCGTCAACCGCCTCGCCGACTCATCCAACACAGCCCTCTACGAGGGCGACGGCAGGTGCATACTCCTCTTCGACGGAGAAGCTCCCCGAGAGTTCTCGCTTAAGTTCGAGGCCGATGGCATAGCATTCGAAGAGCCCTCCGACCAGATGTTCTCATTCAACTCCCCCATCGGAGCCTGTCCCGAATGCGAAGGCTACGGCAAAATCATCGGCATAGACGAGAGCCTCGTCATACCCGACCCCGAACTCTCCGTCTACGAAGGAGCCGTAGCATGCTGGAAGGGTGAGAAGATGTCTGAATGGAAAAAAGAGTTTGTGCGCACAGCCGAACGATACGACTTCCCCGTCTTCACCCCCTACAGCCAGCTCACCCAGCAGCAGAAAGACTTCCTCTGGCACGGAGTGCCCGAAGTCAACGAGTGGAGCAACGTGTCCATCTGCATCGACGAGTTCTTCCGCATGCTCAGAGAGAACCAATACAAGATACACTACCGCGTCATGCTTGCCAAATACAGAGGCAAGACAACCTGCCCCACATGCCACGGACAACGACTGAAGAAAGAAGCCCTATACGTCAAGATAGGAGGCAAAAACATCGCCGAACTGTCCGACATGCCCGTCGACAGGCTCCGCGAATTCTTCAGCCAGCTCACCCTGACACCACACGAGACAGAGATAGCCAAACGCCTTCTCATCGAGATTAAGAACAGGCTCCAGTTCCTCGTCGACGTGGGGTTGGGCTATCTCACCCTCTCACGAGCCAGCAACACACTCTCTGGAGGCGAAAGCCAGCGCATCAACCTCGCCACGAGCCTCGGCTCCTCACTCGTGGGCAGCATGTACATCCTCGACGAGCCCAGCATCGGTCTGCACTCACGCGACACACACCGTCTCATCAAAGTGCTGCGCCAGCTCCAGCAACTGGGCAATACCGTCATCGTCGTCGAACACGACGAGGAGATAATGCGAGCAGCCGACTACATCATCGACATCGGTCCCGACGCTGGCCGACTCGGAGGAGAGATCATGTATGCAGGTCCACCCATGTGGGACATGGCTGACAAGACAGTCAAGCCCGACGTACAGCGAGAGTCACACACCGTCGACTACCTCACAGGAGCAGAACACATCGACGTGCCCGAGACCCGACGCCCTTGGAACAACTCCATCACCATCCGCAACGCACGCGCCAACAACCTCAAAGGCATAGACGCTCAGATACCGCTCAACGTCATGACATGCGTCACAGGTGTCTCCGGCTCGGGCAAGTCCAGCCTCGTGCGCGACATCCTTTTCCTTGCCCTCCGCCGCCAGTTCGAATCTACCTCCGACAAGCCAGGCCTCTTCTCCCGGCTCGAAGGCGACACTTCAATGATTCAACATGTCGACTTCATCAACCAAAATCCCATCGGCGTGTCCTCACGCTCCAACCCCGTCACCTACGTTGGCGCATGGGACGAGATACGCAAGCTGCTCGCCAACCAGCAGTTGGCCAAACAGTTGGGCTACACCCCAGCCTACTTCTCCTTCAACACCGAGGGCGGACGCTGCGAGGAATGCAAGGGCGAAGGCACCATCAAGGTAGAGATGCAGTTCATGAACGACCTCACACTCGAGTGCGACCACTGCCATGGCAAACGCTTCAAGAGCGACATACTCGAAGTCAACTACGAAGGCCAAAACGCCTACGAGCTGCTCAACATGACGGTCAACCAAGCCATGGAGTTCTTCACCCTCCACAAGCAGAAAAAGGTAGTCAGCAAGCTCAAGCCACTGCAGGATGTCGGTCTCGGCTACATCAAGCTCGGACAGACCTCCTCCACCCTCTCAGGCGGAGAGAACCAGCGCATCAAGCTCGCCTACTACCTCAGCCAGGAAAAAACTCAGCCCACCATGTTCATCTTCGACGAGCCCACCACAGGCCTGCACTTCCACGACATACGCAAACTCCTCGACGCCTTCAACGCCCTCATCTCACGCGGACACACCGTCGTCATCATAGAGCACAACATGGATGTTATCAAGTGCGCTGACCACGTCATCGACATCGGTCCCGAAGGAGGCGAAGCCGGAGGCCACATTGTCGCCGCTGGCACACCTGAGGACATTGCCCAATGCCCCGAAAGCTATACGGGACAATTCCTCAAGGAGAAACTACACGAGAGCCACTAACGGAATGCCCTGCCGTCATGAGGTCCGCAGCGTGTGCGCTCACCCCTTTTGCCACCATCGCCCCACCTCACTAACGTGCAGCCAGCTTCGCCAAGCCCGTGCACCCATCAGCAATCCGACCACAAAGTTACAACAATTCTTTGCTCCACCAAAATTTATCCGCAACTATTTTAGGCTGACTTTCAAACTAATGCGCGATATTGAGCGGTTCTATCCGATATTGAGCGATTTTGCACTTTACGCCGAAAGCACCACCGAATCATACAACACTATCCGCCATTCCATTGGAGCAGTTTGCAAATCATAAAAGCGTGAATTTATGCACACACATCATCATAGTGTGCATAAAATCCACGCCTGTCTTTTCTAAGAGTTCAAGGGTGGATTCTATAAGATACGGTGTGATATGTATAGAAATTTTGACCATTATATACTCTCTGTACCGTGAAAACATAGCAATCATAATGCACCTCTATATCCAATATATTGAATATCAATGTAAAAGCAAAATTCCACATGTAATATAGAACAATATATATGTGCTGAATTGAGAAAATATGGCAAACGTAATGGTAAACGTAATTAAGGTGTTGAAAAGCAATCATATAAATACAATAAGACAATAAGGACAATAAGGACAATAGACAATAAGGACAATAAGAAATTCCAAAGCACTTTGGAATTAATCTTATAATTATATATATATATAATTATAAGATTATAATATATACACATCATGATTGATATTAAAATAATTCTTATTGTC
>JAEDNQ010000208.1 GCA_016302435.1 Bacteroidaceae bacterium | reverse complement strand
CTTTGACTAAGTCTTCCTTTAGGGGAAACATCGGACGAGGCTACTGTCATTCTCCCACCAGTATCTCCCCATCATCCGACATGCCCTCTGTGCTGATGTACATCTCCTGACAGGTGGAGTTGTTGAAGAACTCCACACGGGCTTTGCCGTCCTTGTCTGTGCGCACATTGGGATTCCAGTATATGGTGCGGCGGAAATCGGCCATGGGAGGAATGACGCTGTAGTCCTCCATCTGGAAGGTTGAGGGCTTGTTGAAACCCTGGAAGTATGTGCGGCGAAGACCTTTCTGGCTCTCTGTGGTGAACTTCTTATGGGTGTACAGGTACACACGCACTGCACCATTCAGTTCCTTGGGACTGTTGGGCACTATGTACAAGTGCTTTATTTCTTCCATCCATATAGGAAAGAAAGGATCCAACAGCATGCGACCCCTGTTTGAGCAGCCAGCTGGGATTTCATCTGCAAACAGACTTGCAGATGAAATATGTGAGCCTATAACGCTGGACATTGGCTTCAACAATTCGTCGGATAATTCGCTGCGTGTCACCAGCACGCACGCTGTCTCGCCGTTGTCCACAATCCACTTTATGGGTCTGCCTCCATACGATATGCCCCTCGTGTAGTCTATTGTTGCGGAGTCATTCGCAAATGTTGACTTACCCTCGAAGCCGGAACTATTAAACATGGAGTTCCTCATGCATAGGAAGGTGAAGATGTCTGGGGTGTCCTTGCCTGTGTCGAGCAGGTCGTCACGCTCCTTGTCTATGTCGTAGTATAGAGTGGCATACGCTCTGCCGTAGCTCTCGTCCTTATACCTCCAGTTGTCATTGGTGAAGTAGCGGCGCTTGGCCTTTATGGTCACGTTCTGCAGCACATGGTTCTTCTTGGTTATGGGGATGAACTCCTCCTCGTCTGGCTCCTCAGCCAAGGGGGACCTCACGAACATGTTCGGCTTCAGCGGATGGAGTATGCGCGAAGCCTCCCTGCTGACAAACTGCGGCGCGGGAGAGAACTGGCGGTCGATGCCCACATAGTATGTCTTGCGCTTCTCGTTGAGGCGGGTGTATATCTGCATCTTCCACTCTCCGTCGAGGAATGGCAGCTCGAAGGCATAGTGGCCAAGGGAGTCGGTCTTGGTCTTGCCCGTGAGGCTCTGGCCAGACTCGTTGTAGAGGTATGCTTCAAGGGCCACATTGCAGGGAGGATTCCTCTTGCGGTAAGCGTTCAGCTTGCCAAAGACATAGAACTTGTCCTCCACTGGCTGTGGGCGGTCGAAATCCTTCTGGCCAGACATCAGCTCCCAGTCGTAGCGCCTCCATCCCTGTGTGAGCATGAGCAGGTCGGCTGCCTTGCGGTGCTCTGTGTCGTCAGCCTCGAAATAATAGTCCACGTTGCTTATGTATCCCTTAACGTCTGAGGAGAGCAGCATCCATGTGTTCATGTTGCCCTGCATGCCGTTGGTCATGGTCTCGCCGTCGATGGCTGAGAAGGACAGGGTGGAGTTGGGCTGTGCGGACAGGGTGAGGCTTACCTTGCCGCACGGCTTCAGTCTGTCAGTCTTTGAGGTGACGGTGACATGTCCCTTTGTGTCCTTGGGTGGGCAGATGAAGAACATGCGCTCTGCCAGGATGCGCCCGTCGGTGTCAAACACGGTGAACTGGCTTACTCCTGGCTTCTGGCGTGAGCGGTCGAGCTCAATCTCTGTCAGGGGACTGGCAGACATTGTGTCGCAATAGATGATGTTGCCGTTGTGCATGAGCACGCACCCGAGCGTGCGCCCCTTCATTCCGTCGCTGCACTGTATCGTGGCCAGCATGTCGTCGCTCACCACATCCATGCTGAGCGAGCAGCCCTCCTGCTCTGCCCTTGGCAGCTCGAAGCTCTGCACGGCTCTGCCATCGCCCTTCTTCTTGTTGCGCATCTGCATGGTCATTGTCCCGCCGTCGGGAGTGATTTCGAAGACATCTCTGCCGAGGCTGTCGGTTGACACTGCTGCGAGGATGTCGCCAGATGCGCTGACCACATGCCCCTCGGCCTCATAAGGATGGCCGTTGTCGTCCACGACCATCACTGCCACCCTGCACCTCTTGCCCATGATCATCTTTCCGCCCTCGGGGAAGAACTGCGCGCTGATGGTCTTGGCCAGCTCGCCGCCATTGACTCCCTCCTCCATGGCCTTGAGATAGAGCGAGTCGCTGCGGTCGCGGTTGTTGGGGTCGCGGTGTCTGAACAGTCGCGTCGTGATGGTCAGGTCGCTGTAGTCGCCCTCCTCCTTCGGCTTTTTGAATACAGGCACTACACGTGAGAAGCAGGCGTTGGCTCCCCAGTTGGTCATGTATCTCGTGTACGCTCTCACTTCGTAATATCCCGAGCCGAGGAGGGAGTCGAGCTTCATGTCTCCATGCGACTGCCCTAAGGAGTCCACGGGCCACTTCGTTGTCTTTATGACGTCTCCGCTCATGTTCAGCAGCTCCACATACAGCACCTTGCTCAGGTCGCTCGGCCTGCCTGTGTCTGTCCGTGTCAGATATGCCTTGAACCATATCTGCTCATTCTCGAAGTACCCCATGTTGTCGAGGTGGAGGTATACCTTCTCCTGCGGCACGACGCGGTTGAAGTGCATGGCATGACGGATGTGGGACATGAGGGAATCCGTCTCGGGGGCTCCCTGCGCTTGAAGGGAATGTATTGATAGGATAGAATGAAGAAGTATAGCTATATATAACTGTTTCATTATGATTATAAGAGATATGCAATAGGATAATCCGTTAAAGAATTAAGGTGGGTTCTATAAATTTCCACCGTCAAAAGGTTTAATAATTGCGGTGAATTCTTCTTCCTCACTTGCGACTCGGCATAATCCAAACAAGTTTGGCTTCTGCTCTCGCTGCTCGTTCGGTCGACGTTTTATCGAGGGTCACTCTATCTTCCAATCTCCAATAGTCCGTCTCTCCGC
>JAEDNQ010000207.1 GCA_016302435.1 Bacteroidaceae bacterium | reverse complement strand
TATCCACAACACTAATAATAAACAACACAACACTATGTCAACACTTAGATTCAGAGTGGTTGAAACCGCTTTCAAGAAAAAGGCGATGCCAGTGAGCATCCCAGAAGAAAGACCAAGCAAGTACTATGGCAAATACGTCTTCAACAGAGAGAAGATGTTCAAGTATCTCCCCACCGACGTTTACGCCAAGCTCGTAGACGTGATGGACAACGGAGCCTCACTCGACCGCAGCGTGGCTGACGAGGTAGCTGCAGGCATGAAGAAATGGGCCATAGAACTGGGCGTCACACACTACACACACTGGTTCCAGCCCCTCACAGACGGAACAGCAGAGAAGCACGATGCCTTCGTGGAGCACGACGGCAAGGGCGGCATGATGGAAGAGTTCTCAGGCAAGCTCCTCGTGCAGCAGGAGCCAGATGCATCGAGCTTCCCTAACGGCGGCATCCGCAACACCTTCGAGGCTCGCGGCTACAGCGCATGGGACCCATCATCACCAGTATTTGTCGTTGACGACACACTCTGCATCCCCACAGTCTTCATCGCATACACAGGAGAGTCACTCGACTACAAGGCTCCTCTTCTCAAGGCTCTCAGCGCCGTAAACAAGGCAGCCGTAGACGTTTGCCACTACTTCAACCCCGACGTGAAGAAAGTCATGGCATACCTCGGCTGGGAACAGGAATACTTCCTCGTTGACGAAGGTCTCTACGCCGCTCGTCCAGACCTCCTCCTCACAGGCCGCACACTCATGGGCCACGAGGCAAGCAAGAACCAGCAGCTCGAAGACCACTACTTCGCCCACATACCAACACGCGTGGCAGCCTTCATGAAAGACCTCGAGATACAGGCACTCGAACTCGGCATACCTGTCAAGACACGCCACAACGAGGTAGCGCCCAACCAGTTTGAGCTCGCGCCAATATTCGAGGAGTGCAACCTCGCCGTCGACCACAACATGCTCATCATGGCCCTCATGCGCAAGGTAGCCCGCAGCCACGGTTTCCGCGTCCTTCTCCACGAGAAGCCCTTCAAGGGCATCAACGGATCAGGCAAGCACAACAACTGGTCGCTCGGCACAGACACAGGCATCCTCCTCATGGCTCCTGGCAAGACAGCAGAAGACAACCTCCGCTTCATCACCTTCATCGTCAACACCCTCATGGCGGTATACCACCACAACGGCCTACTCAAGGCATCCATCATGAGCG
Organism: Bacteroidaceae bacterium; assembly: GCA_016302435.1. Taxonomy (GTDB): domain Bacteria; phylum Bacteroidota; class Bacteroidia; order Bacteroidales; family Bacteroidaceae; genus Minthosoma. The sequence goes on along the minus strand of JAEDNQ010000207.1, from coordinate 1,751 downwards.
CCACCAACGCCCACCGTCTTGGAGCTAACGAGGCACCTCCAGCCATCATATCTTCCTTCCTCGGCTCACAGCTCACAGAGGCTCTCGACCGTCTGGAGGAGAGCACAGACGAAGCTCTCAGCTCACTCAGCGGAAAGCACGGCATGAAGCTCGACATACCACAGATTCCAGAACTCCTCATCGACAATACAGACCGCAACCGCACCTCACCTTTCGCCTTCACAGGCAACCGCTTCGAGTTCCGCGCCGTAGGTTCAGAGGCTAACTGCGCCAGCGCCATGATAGCTCTCAACTCAGCTGTAGCCGATCAGCTCATCACATTCAAGAGCGATGTCGATGCCCTCATAGCAGCAGGCGACGACAAGATGGCAGCCATCCTCAAGGTGCTCCGCAAGTACACCAAGGAGTGCAAGCCTATCCGCTTCGACGGCAACGGCTACAGCGACGAGTGGAAGGAAGAAGCAGCAAAGCGCGGCCTCGACTGCGAGACAAGCTGCCCTATCATCTTCGACAACTATCTCTCACCTGAGAGCGTAGCCATGTTTGAGCGCGTGGGCGTCATGACAAAGGTTGAGCTCGAAGCACGCAACGAGGTCAAGTGGGAGACATACACCAAGAAGATACAGATTGAGGCACGCGTCCTTGGCGACCTTGCCATGAACCACATCATCCCTGTGGCGACAGCCTACCAGAGCCGCCTCATCGACAATGTCTTCAAGATGCGCCAGCTCTTCCCAACCGACAAGGCAGAAGAACTCTCTATCGAGAACACCAAGCTCATCGAGGAAATCTCTCAGCGCACCATCTTCATCACCAACCACGTGCGCGCCATGGTAGACGCACGCAAGGTGGCGAACAAGATTGAGAGCGAGCGCGAGAAGGCCATCGCCTACCACGACACCATCGCTCCTATGCTCGAAGAGATACGCTACCACATCGACAAACTCGAACTCATCGTCGACAACGAGATGTGGACCCTGCCTAAGTACAGAGAATTACTGTTTATTAGATAGTGTGTAAGGGGGAAGTTGAAAATCGAAGCGCAAAGATGGATGGAGGCATGTGTATTCATATTGCAGCCAATACATCCTCCTCCATTTTTCGCTTCGTTTTCAACTTCTGTTTTTTTTTCTATGGGCATAAGGACTGACCGCACAACCTTCATATCTACTTCCTCTACAGTTATTTTCATCCCTTAGCCTCATATTTTCACAAAAGCTTGTTGGTTATTACAAATAATAGCACTACCTTTGCATCGAATAACAGCTTACTCCTCACAAAAGAACATGGAAAAATATCAGTTAGACGAGCTTGACAAACAGATACTGCGCATGATATCAGCAAACGCCCGCATTCCTTTTCTCGAAGTGGCACGAGCATGCAATGTGTCGGGAGCAGCCATCCACCAGCGCGTGCAGCGCCTAACAAACCTCGGCATCCTCATCGGCACGGGCTACTTCATGGATCCATCCAAGATAGGATATGAAACATGTGCCTACATAGGTCTTAATCTCAAGAATCCCACAGAGTTCGACAAGGTCATGGAAGAGGTGCAGAGGATTCCTGAGATAGTAGAGTGCCATTACACATCTGGACCGTACGACCTATTTGTGAAGATATACGCACGCAACAACTCCCACCTTCTCTCCATCATCCACAATCGTCTCCAGCCTCTCGGACTGTCACACACAGAGACCATCATATCTTTCAAGGAGACAAGACAAAAGCAAGTGCCAGTGCCTGAAGATTGA
>JAEDNQ010000033.1 GCA_016302435.1 Bacteroidaceae bacterium | reverse complement strand
GAGGAACTTACCAAGATTCTTGATGTATAGGGTTTAAAATACGGAATTCTTTAATGAACAATAAAAAACACTAAAGGCTGATTCCATGTTGGAATCAGCCTTTGCTATTGCACGTTCAGGTTGAAAATGCCCTGTGCACATAGTCATGCTCGCAAGGTACTCTTTAAGTTTGTATAGCACGTTCGGGTTGAAAACACCCCTGCTTACAACACTTTAATAAGTTCAACATCGAAGATGAGAGTGGCAAATGGAGGAATCATTGCACCAGCACCACCTTCACCATAGGCAAGCATGTATGGGATGTAGAACCGATACTTGGATCCTTCTGACATGAGCTGCACACCCTCGGTCCATCCAGCAATGACCTGCTGCAGGCCAAAGTCGGCTGGTTCATTGCGCTTGTAGCTGCTGTCGAAGATAGTGCCATCGAGCAGGCGTCCTTCGTAGTGGCAACGTACAGTGTCTGTAGCTTTTGGCTGCTTACCTGCGCCCTCTTGGAGCACCTCATATTGCAAACCGCTCTTCGTAACGGTGATGCCTTCCTTCTTGGCGTTTTCAGCAAGAAAAGCCTCGCCCTCTTTCTTGGCAGCCTTGCCAGCTTCAGCCTGAGCAGCCTTCATCTCCTCCTCCTTCTTTTGGAAGAAGCTGCTGACGATGACCTGCGCTTCTTGATTTGACACCTTCAGGTCGTTGTCCTGAAGAACATCAACAATAGAGGCAGCGAAGTCCTCGATAACGAGTGTGTCTTTGAGTCCCATCTGCTTGAGCTGCTGTCCTATGCCAAGCCCAAGCGCATAGCTAAATTTGTCCATCTGAAATAGTGTTGTTGTTTGGTACTTTATGAGAAAATCTCTGCAAAGTTACGCATTTTTTTGGAGTTGATAACTCTTTCTTCAGTAATTTGTTTTATCTTTGCAAAAAAATAAGTGGATGCACTTAACCATTTATACAATCCTTGCACTGTCCGGTGTAATTATCAGCAAGTGATGACACATTTAACCGGAGTCACTCTGCACTCCTTCATCATACATGCTAATACAGCATCACCATTCAATACAATCTTTGTATGAACAATTATGCATACTCCTTACAATTGATTAGAGTTTATTCATCAACATATATAATATCATGTCAGATTATATCTTCGAACTTAAAGACAAGGTGCGCGACTACGAGTGCGACCTTCAGGGAATTGTAAACAATGCCAACTACCAGCACTACCTTGAGCATTGCCGTCATGAGTTTCTGCTTCAAAACAACATCAGTTTCGCCAAGCTTCACGAACAGGGCACAGACGCTGTCGTGGCACGGCTCACCATGCAGTTCAAGACTCCGCTGAAGAGTGGGGATGAATATGTGAGCAAGCTGAAGCTGAAGAAGGACGGCCTGCGCTATGTCTTCATTCAAGACATATACCGACTGCCAGACATGAAGCTCAGCATACGCGCCCAGGTAGACTCCGTATGCCTCGTCAACGGCAAACTGGGAGAAAGCGCCGAGATGAACGAGCTGCTGGCAGATTATCTCCGTTAACCTCCGAATGCTCCTCGCCCAACCTATGATACCACAAGAAACCATCAATCTCATAGCCCTCAGCAAGACGCGAGGGATAAACTTGGTCAACGCAAAGACACTCGTCGACATGTTCGGTCCAATACCCGACCTGTCTGAGATGCGCCGTGAACTGACTCAGCGCATTCCAGATGCTTCCACAAGGCTCATAAATGCCTTGCAGCAAGTGGAAAGATATCTGGACGAGGCAAAGAGAGAGGCTGAGTACGCGGAGAGAAGCGGGATAAAAGTCTTAGACATCCATGACGAGGACTATCCCTCACGATTGCGCCTCTGCGAAGACGCTCCGCTGGTGCTCTACTACTACGGGCAAGCCAATTTCAACCGCAGGCGAGTCATCAACATCATAGGCACGAGGCGATGCAGCAATTATGGTCGCGAACTGTGCGAACATTTTGTCAGCGAACTCAAACGGCTTTGTCCCGATGTCCTTATCGTAAGCGGACTCGCATACGGCATCGACGTATGCGCCCACAAGGCAGCACTTGACCAAGGCATGGACACTGTCGGAGTGCTGGCCCACGGTCTTGACACCATCTATCCTGCTGTTCACCGCGACATCGCCGTACAGATGGTAAGAAAAGGTGGAGGTCTGCTCACCGAATACACGCATGGAACTACACCAGAGAAAATGAACTTTGTGCGCCGCAACCGCATAGTTGCAGGTATCAGCGACGCCTGCATCGTTGTGGAGAGTGGGGCTAAAGGAGGTTCGCTCATAACAGCAGACATGTCGAAGAGCTATGACCGAGAGGTCTTCGCCTTTCCCGGTCGTGTCTTCGACATGTCGAGTGCCGGATGCAACAAACTCATTGCCTCCAATTGTGCCGCCCTGCTGACCTCCCCCGAAGACTTTGTCAATGACATGGGGTGGAATGACACCCCAATCACTAAGCCGTCCGCTCCTGCTATACAGCTCGAGCTCTTTGACAATCTCACCGATGAAGAACGAGCCATCATCGCCTCGCTGCGCGATGTAGACAAGAAGCACGTCAATCAGATTTCACTGGAGACTGAAATAGCATATTCGAGGGTGGGCATGCTGCTCTTTGATCTGGAGATGAGGGGCTACGTTCTGGCTTTAGGTGGAGCCATGTACAGCATGGCCCACGTTAGACCTTCTTCAGGAGAGACGGATCTGTAAGAATCCCTGTTATCCCCCCTTGCGTGATAGGAGGTTCAACAAAAAAACATGTTAAACCTACTGAACACGAGGAGTCACAACGGACTCGTGCCTAAAAATCTCCCTCTGTGAGGAAAGCCATCTTGCTGAGCATGATGACCTCCTTAGCCTTCTCGCTTTGGTCAGCACGGAAGACGAGCACACCTTTGCCCCTCCAGAGGAAGGAGTAGAGGTAGAGAATGCTTACCCCAGAATCTGATATTTCCTTGACAGCCTCTGCTGCCCGTCCAGGCACATCGTCGATGCTCAGGGCAAAGACATCTGATAGCTGCACATTGATGCCTGCTTCTTTAAGTATGAGGTACGCCTGTGCTGGCGACTCGCATAGCACACGGTATATGCCGTAATCTTTTGTATCAGCTATGGTGGAGGCAATAATCTGTATGCCAGCCTTGCTGAGCAGGTCGAGCACACGTATGAGTGTACCGCCTTTGTTTTCTATGAATATGGAAAGCTGCTTTATTGTCATAGTGGATAATTTTATTTTGGCAGTAATCTACTGAATGGTCACAAACTACTCAATGACCGTAATCTACTGATACACTTTTCTCTTGTCCACGACACGCACCGCCTTACCCTCAGACACAGGCAATGTGCCCTTTGGCACGAGCTTTACATGAGGTGTGAGAAGAATCTCGTCCTTGAGGCGTCGTTTGATTTCTTTCTCTAAAGAGAGGAGTCTCTGATAGTCGTCGGTGAAGAGCTCTTCGAGTTCTACTTCCACTGTCATGTTGTCGTTATCCTCGTCTGTGGTCAGAGTGATGAGGTAGTTATTGGCAAGTTCCTTGAACTGCATGAGAATCTTCTCTATCTGAATTGGGAAGATGTTTACTCCCCGAAGCACCATCATGTCGTCAGAGCGTCCTCTCATTCGGTCGAGACGTATGTGGTTGCGTCCGCAAGGACAGCTGCGTCCCAGGACACGAGTGAGGTCGCGTGTGCGGTATCTAAGCAGAGGCATAGCCTCTCGGTTGAGAGTGGTCAACACGAGCTCGCCTATTTCTCCGTCGGGCACGGGTTCAAGTGTTTCTGGATTGACAATCTCAACGATATAGTAATCTTCCCAGAAGTGAAGACCGTTTTGCTCCTGACATTCAAACGCCACTCCAGGGCCACACATCTCGCTCATGCCGAAGGAGTTGTAAGCCTTCACACCAAGCATCTGCTCAATGCGCTTGCGCTGTTCCTCTGAGTGTGGCTCAGCACCGATGGCGAGCACTCGCAGGTGAGTGTCACGACGTGGGTCGACACCGATTTCCTGCATCACCTCATAGAGGCGTGTGACATAACTGGGCACGGCATGAATGGCGGTAGTGCCGAAGTCCTTAATGAACTTTATCTGTCGGAGAGAGTTGCCCGCTGCTGCTGGCACGGTGAGAGCACCGAGTCGTTCTGCGCCGTATTGGAAGCCGAGTCCGCCAGTAAACATGCCGTAACCCGAAGAGTTCTGGAAGACATCGTCCGGACGGAGGCCAACCATCCAGAGGCATCGAGCCACAGCGTTGGCCCATTCGTCTATGTCTTTCTGCGTGTGCAGAATGACGGTAGGATTGCCTGTAGTGCCAGACGAGGAGTGAAGGCGCACACATTGGCGCAGAGGAACGCTGGCCATGCCGAAGGGGTATGTATCTCGCAGGTCTTGCTTGGTGGTGAATGGTATCTTGCGCAGGTCTTCGAGAGTCTTAATGTCCTCAGGCTTGAGACCTGCCTCATCAAAGCGCTTCTTGTAGAATGGGGAATTCATGCAGTGCTTGACTGTAGCCTGAAGTCGCTCAAGTTGCAGTCGCTCTATCTCCTCACGAGAGAGTGTCTCGTATTGAGGATGTAGAAATGGTGATTTGTCGTCCATAAGTGGTAGTGTTTTTTTGAATTATCTGCTATGTAGAGTCAGCAAGTAGCAGCATGCACGCTCTCTATGTCCTGAACTTGCATTGCACTATGACTTGCATACTTGCATTGCACTATGACTTGCATACTTGCATTGTCTTAAAGAGTCATGCCTGCCTGTGGTCTCTATGGAAAGCCTCTATTCGCTCCTTGAAAACGGGGCGCTGTGCTTCGGAGAAGAAAGAAGTGCAGATGCGCACACCCTGCTGCTCTGAGCCCATAGTGTCGAGAGGGAAGACGGCAATGCCGTAGTACATCAACTTGCGTGTGAGCTGCAGGTCTGTCATGCCAGGGTACTGCACAGTAAAGTAGAAGCCATCAGCAAGTGGTGCCCCCATATCGTTGTCGTAGACGAGGTAGAAGCCATTGGAGAGTAGAACATCCTTCATGTATCGTGCTCGCTCGCCATATTCGCGGACGTCGGCGAGGAAATCATACGCGCCGTCGCATGCTGCCTCCATGAGAGCCGCCATGGCATGCTGCACGCTGTGTGTGGTGCCGCTGGAGAGTGTGTACATGAGTCGGTTGCAGAAGAAATTGCCGAACTCTCCCACGCCATATTTCTCTTGCAGAGCTGGGTACAAGCGGTGGTAGAGCGTATTGCTGATGCAGGTGACACCGATGCGCTGTCCTGCGTATGAGAATGCCTTCGAACCAGACACAGCGAGTATGTAGCGGTCAGTGTACTTAGCCACAGTAGCTTGGTAAGGAGCTTCGAAGGGATGGGAGAGGTCACGGCGGAAGTCCATGGCGAAATATGCGAGGTCTTCAAGTATGATGACATCATGCTTGTCGGCGAGGCTGGCTATGCCCTTCAGCTCTTCCTCGTTGAAGCACACCCATGAGGGATTGTTCGGATTAGAGTATACGATGGTGGAGATATGTCCGGAGGTGAGTATCTCGTCAAGTTTGTCAATGAGCGCCTGCCCGCGGTAGCCATGGATGTCCAGGCCCACGTGTCGCAGTCCTATGACGTCACACTGAGTCGTCTGCACTGGGAATCCAGGGTGGATGAAGAGCACGGTGTCGCGCTCGGGCATGGCTCGATATACGGCAGTGAAGGTGGCGAAGGTGCCCTGCATGCTGCCAGTGGTGGGAATGCAGCACAGCGGGTCGATGTCCACGCCGATGAAAGCCTTGACAAAGCGCGATGCAGCCTGCTTGATGCGTGGTATGCCTCCGTTTGGAGGATAGATGGTGGCACATCCCGAAGCGAGAGCTTCTTGTTCTGCCTTGATAGCTATGTCTGACGGTTTAAGTCCTGGCACTCCCATCTCCAGATGGATGACAGGCTGCCCTGTCCTTTCTTCAAGAGTCTTGGACAGTGCTTGTATGTCGCGTATGGTCGCTTGCGAGAAGTCACCGAGAGCCATGCTGTCGATGGCTTCGGTGACGATAGTGTAGTCGAGTGGTGTGTTCATTATTCAGATTGTCTTCTTGTCAGTCGTTCGAGGGATTGAAACCTCCTGCTGACCGTTCCTTGACGGCAAGTAGTTGTCCCTTTGGGCTTGAACATCCCTTCATGATTGCTCAGCGATGCTCAAAGCAAACCGACGAAAAAGACCTTTGGATGTTATTTTTCAGAACATTACTTAAACTTTCTCTTATCCTCCACGTGCTTGGCCTTACCGATAGAGCGGGTGATGGCACCTGGCTCTTTGATGTGGATGTTAGGCTTGATGCCGACGAGCGATACGATACGGTCGTAGAGAGGCTTGATGTATGGCATCTGCTTGGAGGGGTTGGGTGAGAAATATTCGGAGCGGAGTTCAACGTCGAGGTCGAAGGAGTCTTCGTTGTTTTTGCGATCTACAGTGATGAAGTACTGCGGTGTGAAGACAGGGAACTCTGTGAGGACAGTCTCTATCTGCGATGGGAAGACATTGACACCACGCACAATGAGCATGTCGTCCGAACGACCGAGGATGCGATCCATACGCACGGCTGTACGTCCGCACTTGCAAGGCTCGTAGATGAGGCGGGTGAGGTCACGAGTGCGGTAGCGCAGTATAGGCATAGCCTCTTTGCATAGAGAAGTGAAGACGAGTTCTCCAAATTCTCCCGGAGCGCATGGCTCAAGAGTGTCGGGGTTGATTATCTCCGGATAGAACATGTCTTCCCAGAGGTGTGTGCCGTCCTGGTATTCACATTCGCCTCCGACTCCTGGGCCTGACATTTCAGTGAGTCCATAGATGTCGTATGCCTTGATGTGGAGTTTTGTCTCCAGTTCTCGGCGCATGCCTTCTGTCCATGGCTCTGCTCCGAAGAAACCTGCTCTGAGCTTGAGGTTCTGGAGGTGCACTTTATCGCTTGCCTCGATGACCTCGGCGAGGTGGAGCGCGTATGACGGTGTACAGCAGAGGATTGAAGAGCCGAAGTCTTGCATGAGCATTATCTGCTTCTCCGAGTTTCCTGCTGAGGTAGGCAACTGCACAGCTCCGAGCTTGGCAGCTCCGTCATGGGCGCCAAGACCTCCTGTGAAGAGTCCGTAGCCATAGCTTACCTGTACTATGTCGCCTTTGCCCGTGTCTGCAACGGCAAGGACGCGTGCCACACCTTCTGCCCAGTTGTCCAAGTCGTTGTCTGTGTATGTGTCTACGACGGGTTTGCCCGTAGTGCCAGAGGATGCGTGTATGCGTCTTACCTCCGACATTGGTGCAGCCTGCAGTCCGAAGGGATATTCATCTCTAAGGTCGTGCTTTGTGGTGAAGGGGAGCATATGTATGTCGTCTATTGACTTTATGTCCTCTGGCTTTACGCCAAGTTCGTCCATCTTGCGACGGTAGAAGGGCACATTGTCGTAGCATGTCTTGACAGTCTTGACGAGTCGTTCCGACTGGAGCTTGCGCATGTCTTCGCGCGACATGCACTCTATTGCTGGATTGTGTATCATTGTGTTTGTAAAGGGTTATTGGGTTAAGAGTTTTCGGGGTTGAAAGGGGCAGGACGAATGGTAAATGGGGGTTAAGAACCCCCAAAAGCCGAACGGAGATGTGCCCAAAAGGCTGAGAGCCTCTGAAACGGGACGGAGATGTGCCCAAAAAGGCTGAGAGCACTATTTCCTGCTCGCAGCCACACCGCAGTCGAAGGCCTTGAGGTTTGCCTCTACTATGGCTTCTCCCTTTCTTGCGAAGATGACGGTTATGGCTTTGCGCAGCTGTTCTACAGAGAGAATCTCAATGTAGGGAGCAGCCATGCCAAGCAGCACCATGTTGGCTCCGCGAGCGTTGCCTGCGTCCTTGGCTACTGAGTCGATGTCGAGTTTGACGACCGACGGCATGGAGTCAAGTTCGGCCATGAGCTCTGCTTCCTCGGGGTAGTTGGGGATATTGACAAAAGGCTTGCTGCTGGTGACGATAGTGCCATCGGGGGCGAGGTAGGGCAGATAGCGCAGTGCTTCCATGGGCTCCATGGAGATGACGACATCTGTCTTGCCTTGAGCTATGAGGTCGGAGTAAATGGTCTCTGTTGACAGACGGAGATTTGACTGCACGTCTCCTCCTCGCTGGCTCATTCCGTGAACCTCGGCCTGCTTGAGGTTTATGCCTGCCTCAGTGGCAGCTTCTCCTATGATGGTGGCGATGGAGAGGATGCCTTGTCCTCCCACACCGCAGAGTATGATGTCTTTTTTCATGATTGCTTTGCTTCCTTTGCTTTCTTTGCTTCCCTGGCGTGGCGCGCGGCTGTCTGTATGCACTCGCGTCGTGGGATGATGACTGACACTCCGTTGTACTCTATCTCTTCCTTGAGAATGCGCGTAATCTCTGGCATGTTCTTGGGCAGTGGCACTATGACCCTGACGTGTGCAGGATCTACACCGAGTCCTGTACAGATGGCCTCATACTTGCTTGTTCCTGCAGAGTCCTGTCCTCCCGTCATGCCTGTTGTGAGATTGTCGGAGATGACGACGGTGATGTTTGACTTGTCATTGACGGCATCGAGCAGGCCTGTCATGCCTGAGTGTGTGAAGGTGGAGTCGCCTATGATGGCTACAGATGGGAAGAGTCCTGCATCGGCAGCGCCTTTGGCCATGGTGATGGATGCGCCCATGTCTACGCAGCTTGCCAGAGCCTTGAATGGGGGGAGAGCGCCGAGGGTGTAGCATCCGATGTCACCAAATATGCGGTAGTCGGGATATTCTGCCAGCACCTGGTTGAGAGCCGTGTATACATCCCTGTGTCCACATCCCTGGCAGAGCTGTGGCGGACGTCCAGCCAGATTCTTTGCGGGCTGGAAGGCTGGGCCTGCTTCCATGCCGAGAGCCTTTGCCACACAGTCGGGTGTAAGCTCGCCTGTGCGAGGGAGGTCACCAGTGAGCCTTCCCTTTACTGGATAGTCAGCGCCCACCATGCCTGCCACCATCTCCTCCACAACAGGCTGTCCGTCTTCCATGACGATGAGAGCGTCATTCTCAGCAGCGAAGGCCTTGATGCTGTCAACAGAGAGAGGGTACTGTGACACTTTGAGGATGTTGGCGTTGTCACCCACATTTTCCTTGACGTAGTTGTATGCTATGCCACAGGCAATGATGCCGAGCCTTTGTCCTGCAGCTGTTTCCTTCTTGTTATACACAGATGCTTCTGCAGCCTTAATCATGTCAGCCTGCTTGTCGAGAAGTTCTACATACTTACGACGAGCTATGGCAGGCAAGAGCACCCAACTTTCCTTAGCCACATTGAGAGCATTTTCTTCCATAGGCTCTCCCACCTCCACGGCTGCACGGCTGTGGGCGAGACGAGTGACGACTCTCAGCAGCACAGGTTCCTTTATTGCCTCGGAGAGAGCAAAGGCGCTGGCCACCATGTCGTAAGCCTCCTGCTGGTTTGACGGTTCGAAGACAGGTATCATGGCAAACTTGCCGTAGAAACGTGAATCCTGCTCATTTTGGCTTGAGTGCATGGATGGGTCATCGGCAGCGAGCACGATGAGACCTCCGTTGACACCTGTTATAGCACTGTTGATGAATGCGTCAGCACATACGTTCATGCCAACATGCTTCATGCAGACAAGAGCTCTCTTGCCTGCGTACGACATGCCAAGTGCAGCCTCCATGGCTGTTTTCTCGTTGGCACACCAGCGGCTGTGGACACCACGTTCCTTTGCCACCTTGTTGTTTTGGATGAATTCAGTGATTTCGGTCGAAGGAGTTCCAGGGTAAGCATATACCCCAGAAAGTCCAGCATTGATAGCACCAAGTGCTATTGCCTCGTCACCGAGAAGTAGTTGTTTCATTTTGTTATATCGGTTTATGTTTCGGTCTTAAGTAGATTATTTCCTTACGGCTTTAGGGTTCATGCCCAGTGCCTTGCCCCCATAGGTCATTTTTGGGAGCATCACGTATCAATGCACGCCTGTATTGGTTTTCACTCTATATTCATATATATAATATGGTGTGCAAGCGCCGATGAGCGCATATCGCTTGCAAATGTAATAAAAAAAGATGACAGTCAAGCATTTTGTCATCTTTTTCTTGTTTTTTACATACAAAAAGATGTATTTTCACTTCAAAAACGTCGCAAGAGGGTGATGGACATGACACCGCAGGGTAAAAAATCGAGCTGCCGCACGAAGGCACGCCTTCTCATGTACATAGGCTTTTAGAGGTTCAGTCCCAGCAAATCTCATTTGTTAACAAATAGGGTGTTCAGTTAGCCGTTCCAAATTGAAGGGTCAGAGGGGCTGGCACCTTATTTTGCACATCAAACTGGACACCCTGGCAAACAAAATAACAACTATTATTTCACACACCTACTTAAATACAAAAAAGGGCGGCACACCTGCCGCCCGAAAGTGTTTATGACATGAAATAAGTTTGTTGTTTCTTTTCGTCATGTTCCTCTGCCGGAACCTCAAATATTAGAAGCGAACGTATACTCCGAATGAGATGTCGCTGTCGAGGTCGAGGTTGAAGGCATTAGTCTTATAGTCTCCTGTCTTAGAGAACTGGTAGTTGAGGTTGCCGACTGTAGCTGTAAGGAAAACCTTCTTTGTGAGGTCGTATGAGATACCTGGACGGACGAAAATCTCCCACTCATTGGTATTGTCCTCATTTCCGCTTTTGTGCGTGTTATCGTATGAGAAGCCTCCATCAGCGAACACCTTGAAGTTGCCTGATTTTACGAATGTATAACGAGCGAATGGGCTGAATCCAAAAGCGTTCGAATTACTAGTGTCTGAGTCTGAGTGCTGGAAGGACAGCTCGAGAGCAACGTCGAGGTTGTCTGTGAGTGTGTATCCTACAGTGGGCTTGATTCCGATAGTATTGACTTTTTCAAGATCATTTCCATCTAATGTTGTTTTAGAAGTACCTGCGTTGAGCGAACCGCCTGCCCAGAACTGAGCGTTAGCTGCGAGTGAAACGACTGCTACGATAGCTGTGAGTAAAAATTTTTTCATAATGAGAAATGTTTAATTGATGTTTCCTACTCTGTTTGTTTTCTATCCGTTTTCGGGTTTCAGACCTCACGGAGGTTTTCGGAATCCCCTCCGTTTTGGAATCCGATGCAAAGTTACGCCTTTATATGAAAATGACCAAACTATTGTAAACATCATTCGACTCATAGAACATAAAATAACACAATAGGAGCACCCTGTCTAATAAAAAACCGCGATTTTGACAGGTAGACACGTCAAAATGCCCCTATTTCACTCCAAATGTAAAATATTCACTTCAACTTCCTACTTACCACCATCAATAGTATTCACATGAACTCTCCAACAATCCATGCCCATGCTGTGGGCATAAGTCGCCTCTCAACCCCACCTGCGCATTGCATTCGCGCCCTACAACACCAGCTAATTGCCGCATTTAGGCAGTGAACAGAATTATTTTGAGGCAAGATGAATGTACTTTAAAAGAAAATGACTAATTTTGCACATAATAAAATATAGGGATGACATCCGCTCAATGGCCAACAGTACATTTTGCCAAGCCACCCCAGACAACATAAGAAAAACAACTTACTGATTACATCCCCACAACAGAAGGAAAAAACCAAATATGGGAAACATAGAAGACTATAAATATCTCACACACATCGACTATCCTGCCGACCTAAGGAAACTGAAAGTAGAACAGCTGCCGCAGGTGTGCGACGAACTGAGGAAAGATATCATAGAAGAACTCGCCGTCAACCCCGGACACCTGGCATCCAGCCTCGGTGTCGTTGAACTGACAGTAGCCCTTCACTACGTCTACGACACCCCCTACGACCGCATCGTGTGGGACGTGGGACACCAAGCCTACGGACACAAGATTCTGACAGGTCGCCGAGACAAATTCTGCACCAACAGAAAACTCAACGGGATCAAGCCCTTTCCACATCCCGACGAGAGCGAATACGACACCTTCTGCTGCGGCCACGCCTCCAACTCCATCTCAGCTGCCCTTGGCATGGCTGTAGCCGCCAACCTCAACAAGGAAGCGCGCAAGGTGGTAGCCGTCATAGGAGACGGTGCAATGAGCGGAGGCCTCGCCTTCGAAGGCATCAACAATGCTGCCAGCACCCCCAACGACATGCTCATCATACTCAACGACAACAACATGTCTATCGACCGAAGCGTAGGCGGCATGCGCCAGTACCTGCTTCAGCTCACAACCAACTCCACCTACAACAGCATACGCTTCAAAATCTCCCAGAAACTCTTCCAGTGGGGACTGCTCGACGACAAAAAGCGCAAAGGCATACTCCGTTTCAACAATAGCGTCAAATCACTGCTCACACGCCAACAAAACCTCTTCGAAGGCATGGACATACGCTACTTCGGACCCACAGACGGCAACGATGTCATAGAGCTCGTGCGCATACTACGCTCCATCAAGGACATGAAAGGCCCCAAGCTGCTCCACCTCCACACTAAGAAAGGCAAAGGATACGCACCAGCCGAACAAGACGCCACCGTATGGCACGCACCTGGAAAGTTCGACTATGAGTCAGGCGAGCGCATCACATCCAACGACGGCACCCCGCGTCCGCCAAAGTTCCAAGACGTCTTCGGCGAGACACTCCTCGAACTGGCACAGAAGAACCCCCGCATCGTCGGAGTCACACCTGCCATGCCCACAGGATGCTCTATGAACATCATGATGAACGCCATGCCCCACAGAGTCTTCGACGTGGGCATAGCCGAAGGACACGCCGTGACATTCTCCGGCGGCATGGCAAAAGACGGCCTCATGCCCTTCTGCAACATCTACTCCTCCTTCATGCAGCGAGCCTACGACAACATCATCCACGATGCAGCCACCATGAGCCTCAACATGGTCCTCTGCCTCGACAGGGCAGGCATCGTGGGCGAAGACGGCCCCACACACCACGGAGCCTACGACATGGCATACCTCAGACCCATCCCCAACCTCACAATAGCCTCGCCCCTCAACGAGCGCGACCTGCGCAACCTCATGTACACAGCCCAGCTCCCAGGCAAGGGTACCTTCGTCATCCGATACCCCAGAGGCAGCGGCACCATGATAGACTGGCACACAGAGATGGAAGAGATACCCGTCGGTCGAGGACGAAAGCTCAAAGACGGCAACGACACAGCAGTGCTCACCATCGGTCCAATAGGGGTTGAAGCCTCCAAAGCCATTGCCATAGCGGAGATGAAAGCCGCCAACGAGGGACACAACATATCTGTAGCCCACTACGACATGCTCTTCCTCAAGCCCATCGACGAACATCTCCTCCACGAAGTGGCAAAACGCTACGAACACATCATCACCGTCGAAGACGGAGTCATAAATGGAGGCATGGGTAGCGCCGTCCTCGAATTCCTGTCCGACCACGGCTACGACACCAAAGTCAAGCGCATAGGCATGCCCGACAGTTTCGTGACACACGGCACTGTCTCACAACTGCGCAAACTATGCGGCATGGACGCCGAGAGCATAGCCGACGCAATACTCAAGGCGGACTCCTTAAATACACTTTGTTAAGGTGGCATTTTTATAGAACCCACCTTAACAGATGAGCCATCCAGTCTCCATAAACTTACCAAAAAACAAGGAGAAACTCACATGAAGATAATAATAGCAGGAGCAGGAGCAGTAGGCACACACCTCGCCCGCATGCTTTCCAACGACAATCAGGACGTCACACTCATCGATGCCGACGAGACACGACTCTCACGCCTCGGCAACGAACTCGACATCATGACCCTCACCCGCCAGCCAGCCTCCATCAGAGGACTCAAAGAAGCCGAAGTCCACAAGGCCGACCTCTTCATCGCTGTCACACCCAACGAGAGCGAAAACCTCACATGCGCCATGCTCGCCAAACAACTGGGAGCGCGCAACACCGTAGCCAGAGTAGACAACTACGAATACATGAAGCCCGAAAACCTTGAACTCTTCAAGAAGATGGGCATAGAGTCACTCATCTACCCCGAACTCCTCGCAGCCGAAGACATAGCCGCCAGCTCACGCTACAGCTGGGTACGACAGATGTGGGAGTTCAACGGAGGCGACCTACTCATGCTCAGCGTCAAGATGCACGATGCCAACCCCATCTACGAGAAAGAGATAAGCAACAAAGACAACCAACTCGTAGGCTACACCCTCAAGGACATCGGACGCCAACACGGCCACAACTTCCACGTCGTCGCCATCAAACGCAACGGAGAGACAATAAGCCCCAACGGAGATGAGAAAATACTCCCGCGAGACCTCGTCTTCTTCATGACGACAAAAGACAAACTCGACGAGATACGCCACCTGACAGGCAAAGACGACTACCCAGCCGTCAACAACAGCCTCATCATCGGAGGCGGCAAACTCTCCGTCAGAGCCAGCTGGAAACTCAACGAAATACACAACAACGTCAAAATCATCGAGCCCGACCGACAAAGAACCGAAGAGCTTCAAGCCCTCGTCTCGCCCGACACCATGATACTCGAAGGCGAAGGATATGACGTAGACCTGCTCAACGACGAAGGCTACAACACCATGGAAGCCATCATCGCCCTTACAGACAATGACCAGGCCAACATCCTCGCCTGCGTGGCGGCACGACGGAGAGGCATACGCAAGACCATTGCCCAAGTCGAAAACCTCGACTACTTCGACATGGCAGACGACCTCGACATCGGCACCGTCATCAACAAGAAGATGATAGCCGCCAGCCACATCTACCGCATGCTGCTCAAGGGCGACGTGAACAACGTCAAGATGCTCACCATAGGCAATGCCGACGTGGCAGAGTTCGTCGTCAAGCCACACTCCAAAATGACAAAAAAGATCATCATGGAACAAAACCTCCCACGAGGAGTCAACATCGGAGGCATGTCGAGAGACGGAAAGTCCATGCTCGTTGGAGGACGCACACAGCTACAGGCAGGCGACAAAGTCGTCGTCTTCTGCACAGGCAACACTCTCCGCAAACTCGACAAGTTCTTCAAGTAGACCCCCACAACCCAACCACCACAACAAAGACAATGATAAACTGGAAACTCATATCTAAGGTCATGGGACTCCTACTCTTCATAGAGGCAGGACTCATGCTCCTTTGCCTCCTGGTAGGATGCCTCTACGGCGAAAGCCCAGCCACCTTCGCCTTCCCCATCCTCATAGCGGCAGTCACTGGCACCATCGGAGTCTTCTGCGGACGCAATGCACAGAAGACCATGGGGCGCAGAGACGGATACATCGTCGTCTCCATGGTGTGGCTTCTCTTCTCCTTCATAGGCATGCTACCATTCCTCTTCTGCCATTGCGTGCCCGACATGGCCAGCGCCTTCTTCGAGACCATGTCAGGCTTCACCAGCACAGGAGCCACCATCATTGACAACCTTTCCTCCATGCCCCGCGGCATACTCTTCTGGCGAAGCGTCATACAGTGGATAGGAGGCATAGGCATAGTCTTCTTCACCATAGCTATCCTCCCAGCCTTCGGCGTAGGCGAGGTACGACTCTTCGCCGCCGAAGCCACAGGTCCCCTACACAACAAGGTACACCCGCGCATCTCCGTAGCCGCCAAGTGGATAGGAGGCATCTACGTCGCACTCACCATCCTCTGCGCCCTCAGCCTCAGAGTCTGCGGCATGACCACCTTCGACAGCATCAACTACGCCCTCTGCACCACAGCCACAGGTGGCTATGGCACCCACTCCGAACTCCTAAGCGACTACTTTCACTCCCCTGCCATCGAATACGTCCTCATCTTCTTCATGTTCGCCTCAGGAGTCAACTACACATTAATATATTATACCATCCTGAAAGGCAAGATGAAAAAATTCTTCGCTGACATGGAACTCCGAGCATACATGCTCATAGCCTTCGTAGCAGCAGCCGTCTGCGCCACCACACTCTTCCTCAACGGCGATGGCCACCCCATCGAATACTGCATACGCCACAGCCTCTTCACCGTCATATCTCTCCAGACGACCACAGGCCTCGCCACAGTCGACTACACCCTGTGGCCTGTGCAGCTCATGCCCGTCCTACTCTTCGTCATGTTCGCAGGAGCCAGCTCAGGCAGCACAAGCGGAGGACTGAAGTGCATCAGACTCGTCATCATGTGGAAAGTGCTGCGCAATGAATTCACACGCGTCCTCCACCCCCGAGCCGTCATACCCGTGCGCATAGGCGACAACATCATACCGACCTCCATCCTCCCCACCCTCCTCGGCTTCGCAGCCCTCTTCGTCGGAGCCCTCTTCACCGGAGCCTTCATCCTCGCCCTCAGCGGCGTCGACCCCAACGATGTCCACCCCGACTTCGACTACTACGAAGCCTTCGGACTCGCCATGGCAAGCATCAGCAACGTTGGTCCAGGCATGGGATACTACGGTCCAGCACACTCATGGGCCATACTCAGCCCCCTCGCCAAATACGTGTGCTCCTTCCTAATGCTCATCGGCAGACTCGAGATATTCCCCATCGTCCTCCTCTTCACCCGAAGCTTCTGGAGAAAAAAATAACAAACAAAAACTCTAAACCACAGC
>JAEDNQ010000206.1 GCA_016302435.1 Bacteroidaceae bacterium | reverse complement strand
AAGGCATCAAGATAAAGCAGCCACCCAGAATAAAAAACCAAAAATTCGATTAACCACATTATTTATATATATATAGAACACGTGTATTTCGACGAATTAGACATATCTGACGAACTCCTCGACGCTCTCGACGCAATGAACTTTGAGGAATGTACACCCATACAGGAACAGGCCATACCGGAGATTCTGGCCGGACACGACCTCATGGGTATAGCACAGACAGGCACAGGAAAGACTGCTGCCTACCTGCTGCCTGTCCTGGACGAACTGAGCAGGGGCGGTTATCCGAAAGACTCCGTCAACTGCATCATCATGTCTCCAACACGAGAACTGGCACAGCAGATTGACCAGCAAGTGCAGGGTTTCGCCTACTACCTGGACGGCATATCATCTGTGGCTGTCTACGGTGGCAATGACGGCATACGCTTCGAACAGGAGCGCAAGGGGCTGGAACTCGGTGCGGACATCATCATCGCCACTCCCGGACGACTCATCTCCCACCTCAACGGCGGTCATATAGACCTGAAGAAGACATCGTTCTTCATTCTCGACGAGGCTGACCGCATGCTCGACATGGGATTCTACGACGACATAATGAAGATAGCGAGCTTCCTCTCTGAGGACAGGCAAACCATCATGTTCTCCGCCACTATGCCGGACAACATTCAGAAGCTGGCGCACAATATCCTCCACAACCCTGTGGAGATAAAGATTGCGGTGTCTAAGCCTGCTGAGAAAATCATTCAGAAGGCTTATGTCTGCCACGACGGCATGAAGGACAAAATCATTGAGAGCATACTGAGAGACGACACGCTGGACAGGGTCATCATCTTTGCTTCTTCAAAGATAAAGGTGAAGGAACTGGCTATAGACCTGAAGCGAAAGGGATTCAACGTGGCTGCCATGCACAGCGACCTGGAGCAGAAGGAGAGGGAGGAGACTATGCTGCAGTTCAAGAACCGCAAGACAAGCATCCTCATCGCTACCGACATCGTAAGCCGAGGCATTGACATCGACGACATTCAGATGGTCATCAACTACGACGTGCCGAAAGACCCCGAGGACTACGTGCACCGCATAGGGCGAACAGCGCGAGCTAACAGAGAAGGACAAGCCTACACTCTCGTCACTCCCAAAGACTACTACCACCTGCGCCGCATAGAGGAACTCATAGAGAGGGAGATTGAAAAGCCCGAACTGCCTGAAGGATGCGGCGAGAAACCTAATGTCGCTCCCCCACACTCTCACAAGGGAAGAAACAGGGGCCACGGCAAAGGCAAAGGCAAACGAAGAAACGGCAGAAAAACGCAAGGCTCTTCCTCTACGACAGAGAGACGACAGGAAGACGGAAAGAAGAATCAAAAGCGCAGATATAAGCACAATAAGGCGGCAAAAGGGCAAAGAAAAGAACAAAACAAAGACAAAGAGTAGCCGTTTTGTTTTTTTTAACTTGCAGAAACGACAAATGTTTTGCCATACAGAAAAAAAAGAGTAATTTTGCATTCAATAAAGGATTAAAGCATAATGAACAAAAAAATACTCGCGATGCCTGCTGTCATGATAGCACTTGCTGCTCATGCCCAAAACGGCATCAACTCACCATACTCCCGATACGGATTCGGCATCATGGCCGAAAGGTCGCTCGGATTCAACAAAGGCATGGGAGGCGTGGCTCAGGGATTTCGCAACAAAGAGCAGATAAACATTGCCAACCCGGCTTCTTACTCTGAAGTTGACTCCCTCACAGCGCTCTTCGAACTCGGGCTCACGCTGCAAAACGGCAACTACAAGATGGATCAGCTGCAGCAGAATGCGCGCAACACCAGCTTCGACTATTTCGCCTTCCAGTTCAGAGCTGCGAAAAACCTCGGCATGACGGTGGGCATTATGCCCATGACAAACATTAACTACAAGTTCACGTCTGAGTCCGCTACCATCGTGGGCAATGAGAACATCACCTCGGCCTACAACTTCTACGGCGACGGAGGACTGAGGGAAGTGTTCTTCGGAGCTGGATGGAAACCACTCCCCCGTCTCTCCATAGGTGCTAACGCAAGCTACGTGTGGGGAGATTACAGCCACACGATGGCGATGTCGTACAGCGAGTCAACAGCTTTCAGCCTCGCTCGCAAGTACACCGCCGACCTGAGCACATACAGTCTGCAGGCTGGTCTGCAGTATGAGCAGCCCGTCAATAAGGACGACAAAATAGTAGTCGGAGCCACATACACTCTCGGCCACAAGGTCAACTGCGACGCTTACAGACAGACGCAGACGCTCAACTCGTCCACTGTGGAGACATCCTCGACGGACACTCTGCGCAATGCCTTCCAGCTGCCACACTCCATTGCTGCTGGTGTGACTTATTACCGCAAGAACAATCTCCGAGTGGGAGCTGACTTCGAACTGCAGAAATGGAGCGACTGCCTGTTTCCTTACCAGCAGATGTCTGCCTCCACGACTGACGACCAAGCATACGTGGCAGCTAAAGGACTGCTCAACGACCGCATGAAGGTGAGTGCCGGATTTGACTGGACACCAAAGCCTGAAGACCGACTCCACTACTTCAACCGATGCACATACAAGGCGGGAGCTTACTACTCCAAGTCTTACGCCAACGCTGACCTTTCGGGCAACATTTCAGACAAGCCCTATGAGTTCGGCATCTCGGCAGGCATAACTTTCCCCATAGCTAACCGACACATCTGGCGCAAGGAGCCACGTATCAACATCTCTATGCAGTGGGTGCAGACAAACATCCCATATCTCAATGCCAGCACGCTCAAGCAGGCTGCGCTCAAGGAGAACTACCTCCGACTCTGCATAGGACTCTCGTTCAACGAGAGCTGGTTCTACAAGACTAAGTTCCAGTAAGGGCGGATTCTCTCGCCCACCTACAAGCATAAAGGTAGGTTCAGAAAAGAATTGTAACTAATAGAACCTACCTGAAAACTTTTGACGGTGGACATTTTT
>JAEDNQ010000032.1 GCA_016302435.1 Bacteroidaceae bacterium | reverse complement strand
TTCTACTCTCTTGAGTTGCGGAATCCATCCATATTTTGGTATCGTCTTTGCATGAAGCGATGGTAGATGTTTTTTAGCCATAGGGGGTGGAGTGCTGTGCCTATGATGCCGAGGGTTACCATTATCCATGCGGCTGTGTCGGAGTCGAAGAGTTCGACGAGTGCGTACATGACCAACATGGGCAGGAGTAGTGCTGCTCCCGACATGAGCATCTGCATCTTGGTGTCTCGTCCGGAGCTGGTCAGCTTGCGGTTGAGATGAATGGTGGTGTCGTTGTAGACAGCCAGCTGGAAGAGGAAGGGGAAGACCACACCAGAGGTGAAGAAGAGGCAGGAGAGGGAGGTAAGCAGAGTCATCTTTCCCTGCATGACGGGCATTATGGAGAAGAGCAACGGTATGGTGAGCATGGCGCACTGGAAGTAATATTTTGCCTTAAGGAGAGAGAGTATCATCTCCTTGTGTACCATGAGTCCGTCTATGTAGTTGCCTTCGGCGCACATGATGGTGGTGAGGGTGAGGACTCCGAGGCAGGTGAAGCAATAGATGTGGATGAAGACCTGCATGAATGGGAACTCATCATAGAAGTCTGTGAAGGAGAAGAGGCTGCAGAGCATGAGCATGCATGCTGTGCCCGACAAGAACTGCTTCCGCACCACGAGGTTGCGGATGGTGGACTTTATCTCGAGCTTGAGGTATTCTCCTATGATGCCAAAGCGGTCGAGGCTGGTCATGTTGTTGGTGTGCACCTTGCTAACCGTCTCTGTCTTGGCTATCTCGACATATATGGCTTCACGTTGCATCTTATAGTTGAGCAGGTAGAGGGGCACTGCCACAATGAGGCAACAGAAATAGCTGAGGGGAGAACCTTCGAGAAAGCCTCTCATGAAGTCCATGGACGAATGGAAGAGGTGCTCGTTGTCGCTATCGAAGAAATAGCCGAAATAGAGTATCAGGGCTGAGGACACGACGGGTATGATGAGGAGGAAAAACTGGCGGTTGATGAGTGTTCGCCACAGCAGGTACCAATAGCTGTTGAGGACAAAGATGAGCCACCAACCGAAGAGGAAGGAGATTAGGCCCGTCAAGCCGTAGTACTGGGGCACACTGAGCAGGGCTATTGGCACAAAGAAGAAGGCCCAGAATAGGTTGAAGGGCTGAAGTCCCATGCGCAAGAGGAAGGTGTTGAGCAGAAAGCGTGTGGGAATATGCATAAGCTTGTACTGCTTGATGTTTTGTGCTGGTGTCTCCTGCATGACAAAGCGCAAGAAGAAGTCTACAACCAGGAAATACATGAGTCCTCCATTGACCCAGTCGAAGACCTCATAGGCTGTGTCTTTGAAGATACCGTAGGTGGACACGCCTATGACGACAAGATATATTGCCCAGAAGGATATGAAGAAATAGCTGAAAATCTTCATCGCCTTGTTTTTCTCAAATACAGGATGGCGGCGTGTGTGCAGCCGCTGGTTGTGGGCTATCTGCCTGTACAACATGATTGCTCTCGCTATTTGCATGTCTTGTGTGTGTTTTGGTGCGGGTGTTTACGAGCTTCTTGCTGCTCATCTCAGGTCGACGACCTCAGCTTTAGGGTAGCGTTTAGGGTTGAAGGTGAAGGTGGAGGCTGTGAACTTCTGCTGACCCTTCACGTTGTTGCAATGGATTGTCACCTGTGTGTCAGCATTGGTAGTCATGGAGAGTGAAACGGGATAGTGTGTCTTTCGGTTTACTCTAATGACCACCTTCTTGTATTGTCCGGCTCCATCGCTCTGTAGGATGACCTCATGCTCCTTGGGCGTGCTCTTTCCCATGGATGTCTTGTAGCCTTTCTTGTAGAACTGCAGGAAGGAGTAGGGATTGATTTTGGCAATCTGTGCTGCTGTTGGCTCGGTGACTGTCACTTCTTCGTTTTTGACCACATAGCTCCACATTGTTTTGCCGTCAAACCATGTGATCATGCCACCAAGATTGAGCACGAACTTCTTGCCTTGCAACTTGATGTATCCCTTGCCTGAGCTACCGTCCATATTGGCTGTGAAGTCAATCCTTGCATCGCCTGCTGCTTTTAGTGCAGCAGCCGACTGGTCGAGGATGTCGGTGGCTGTCTGAGCATGAAGGGGCAAAATGGTGCTCAATAGAGCAAGGAGCAGAATAGTATATCGTCTCATAAGCATGTTTGTTGTTTTTTTATTGATGTAGTAATGTGTCACAATGTGTTGAGCAGGCTGTCGAGAGTAAGAGAGTCTTTGATGAGCACTTCTCTTGGTTTACTTCCGACCTGAGTGCCGACGACTCCCATTTTTTCTAATTGGTCCATGATTTTGCCAGCTCTGTTGTAACCGATGGAGAAGTTGCGCTGTATCATGGAAGTTGAGCCGCTCTGGTTGGAGACGACGAACTGTGCCACTTCGGCAAACATGGGGTCGAGGTGTCCTCTGTCTACAGTGCCCATGCCCATGCCTCCGTCTCCCTCTGGGTCGATGACTTCAGGGAGGAACATAGGATGGAGGAACGACTGCTGTTTGGCGATGAAGCTGCAGATGTTGTTGACTTCGGGTGTGTCAACAAAGGCGCACTGTACTCGGACAGGTTCGCCACCCTGGAGGTAGAGCATGTCTCCCTTGCCTATGAGCTGGTTGGCACCTGAGCGGTCGAGTATGACGCGTGAGTCCATCATGGAGCTGACCTTGAATGCTATGCGCGTAGGGAAGTTTGTTTTGATGGCACCACTGATGATGCTCGCCTGCGGACGTTGTGTGGCAATGATCATGTGTATGCCGACGGCACGAGCGAGCTGGGCTATGCGGCAGATGGGGAGTTCGACTTCCTTTCCTGCTGTCATGATGAGGTCGCCAAACTCGTCGACAATGACGACTATGTATGGCATGTATTCATGGCCGTGCTCAGGATTGAGTCGACGATTCTTAAACTTTTCGTTGTACTCCTTGATGTTGCGCACATTAGCTTTCTTCAGCAGGTCGTAGCGAGTGTCCATGAGGACGCAAAGTGAGTTGAGTGTCTTTACGACTTTCTGAACATCAGTGATGATACAGTCCTCCTCTTCTTCGAGACGGGCGAGGAAGTGGTTTTCGATGGGGCTGTATATGCTGAACTCCACCTTCTTCGGGTCGACCATGACTATCTTCATCTCCGACGGATGTTTCTTGTAGAGAAGGGAGGTGACGATAGCATTTAGTCCCACGGACTTACCCTGTCCTGTTGCACCAGCTACGAGCAAGTGAGGAGCCTTAGCGAGGTCGAACATGAAGACTTCATTGCTGATGGTCTTGCCGACGGCACAAGGGAGCTCCATTGTTGACTCCTGATAGACACGGCTGTTGATGATGCTCTCCATGGAGACAATACATTTCTTCTTGTTAGGCACTTCTATACCTATGGTGCCTTTGCCTGGGATTGGGGCTATGATGCGGATGCCTTCAGCTGCGAGGGATAGCGCTATGTCGTCTTCGAGATTTCGTATCTTGCTGATGCGTGTTCCTTCTGCAGGCACTATCTCATAGAGCGTTATGGTGGGTCCGATAGTGGCTTTGATAGAAGAAATCTCCACGCCAAAGTTGTGAAGCACATGTGTGATGCGCTCCTGATTGGCTTTTTGCTCTATCATGTCAATCTTTGGTCCCTCGTCCTTCATGTCGGCGAGGAGGTCGAGTGTAGGATACTTGTACAGTTCGAGGTCGAGCTTAGGGTCGTAGGGGGTGTTGATGTCTCCACGCATGATTTCGCCATCTCCCATGTCGGTTTCCTTGACCTCTATGTCCATGCCGCCTGCAGACGCTTGTGAGGCTTCAGCAGCTGAAGGTGTGGAGGAAGAAGTTGATGTTGAGTCGGAATTGAATGACTGCGACGTTCCTTCTACATCGTCTGGCTGTCTAAGGGAGGATGTTTCAGCTTCTGTATCGGTAGCGTTGAGAGTTATGTCATCGAAGAAAAGGACAGGCGACTTTGTCTCGTCGGAGTCGAAAGCCACTCCCCTACCCTGCCCATCTGGGTCTGATGAGAGCAGAGAGTCTGTATCTGATGATGGAATGCCGAGTTGGTCGGAGTCACTTGTGGCTGACGCGGACAACGCATTTTCATTTTCATCATTATCATCGCCTTCGTCACCATTGTCGTTATCGTCATTGATAACATTGCTGTCATCGTATTTGTTCCTACGTACGAAGATATTGAGGCGACTGGGGTTCACCTTCTGCAAGAAGCGGAAGCGCATCATGTTGCGGATAACCTCTATTGTCTTAGCGCTCAGATAGATGAGATAAGCTATGGCATAGAGCGCGAGTATGCCAAGCAGTCCTGGCACACCAACGATGCGTGTGAGATAGTTGACGACATTGATACCGTGGTTGCCACCTATCTTGAGGAAGGATGTATCGAATACGGGGAAGATGTGTGAGAATGTGGCAAGGAACACACTTGTCCATATCATGAAGAGAGAGAATAGGATAAACTTGCGCACAAGGGTAAACTTGAATATCCTCATCAGTCTCATGCCGAGGATAGCAAGATAGACGGGGATGACGAACGAGGCGAGTCCAAACATGTCGTTGAGGAAGAAGAAAGAAAGAAGTGCGCCCCACGAACCGCATACGTTCTTGTATCTCAGCTGCTCATTAAACGGGTCGAGTCCTTGCTCGAGCAGACTGTAGTCCGACTCTCCCGTGAAGAGGTAGGAGACGAAGGACACTATCATGAAGATGGAGACGAGGACGAGGAAAAGTCCCACAAAGAAGAGGGCGGTCTCTCCCTTCTTAAATCCGAGGAAGAGGCCTCCTGAGACAAGTTTTTCTTTTTGTTCAGCCTGATATTTCTTTGTTGTATTCTTATCTTTGTTTTTCTTTGATGCCATATTGGAAGGAAGAATAGATGGTTTGTCATAGTATGCAGAATGCAAAGTTATGAAAAATATCACATTCCACACGCATACAAAGGGAATAATGTGAATTTTTATCACATTATGCTTGTAGGTTGACGACAAAACACCTCGTTTTTACACATCGGAAAGTACACTACGACAGGAGGAACAACCGTCAATGGATGAACAACCGTCAATGGAGGAACAACCGTCAATGGAGGAACAACCGTCAATGGAGGAACAACCGTCAATGGAGGAACGATACGACAGGGAAGTAAGGCATAGCTGTAGCAGATTACGGTTTCCCTTGCATGAGTCACTTCTTGTATTTTTCCAAAGAACGGAGTTCGCGACCCTTATTCAGCTTGAAGTATACTTCTCTGAGCCCATCGAGCCATAGTTCAGGTTTGTCTTCTTGAAACTTTTTGGCGAGTTCGAAGCATGTGCAGGCTTTCTTGTAGTATTCCTGCATAGCATTCTTCTTGTCAAAATACTTCGGATCGGCCACGGAGACATTGATGCGAGAGTATACGTCCTGAGCTGCGAGCAGATAGATGTTGCCCAAAGCAGAATACGAGTCTGCGTCGTCGGCTTTTATCTGGACACAACGAGTCAAGGACTCAACGGCTTGTTCGTATTGTTTTAGCAGCATGTGCTGCTTTGCCTTCATGAAGTGGTAGTCTCTCTTGTCGGGATAGAGCTTCACCATGGATGTGACGGTAGCGAGCGCGCGGTCATATTCTTCAGCGTTGTTGTAGTATTTCATGAGAGTCATGAAGAAGTACTCCACTTCAGGATATTTCTCAAACCCCTTTTCCAACAGCAACTGCATGGATGTGGTGTCCTTAAGTTCGGCTGCCGACTTATAGCCTATCTCAATAATCTGAGCCTGTATGTTGTCATCTGAGAGGCTCTCCTTGAGATATGTCATCACACCGTGGTAGTTGGACGAGGCATAGGCACTGAGCACAGCTATGATGCTGACATTCTTGCGGTCATCAGGGTCAGCGAGAGGATTTGCCACTGTGGAGTCGGTAAGCACAGGAGCATCTTTTGTCTGCATATACATGTCGAGATACTTGAATGCTTCAGCATACTGCTTCTTGTTGTAGAAGAATTTGCCCGCTCCCAAGACGTTGGTGCGATAGGACAGCATATAATTTCTTATCTCACTTCTGAGCTTGCTCTTAGCACTTTTGCCTTCAGCCCGTTTGGTGGCGAGTTCAGCCTCCTCTATGCTGTCACACTTCAGGCCAGTCTCATACATTTCATAGATGTTGCTGAAGAAACTGACTGTATCAGGCTTAGAATTGAGATAAATCTTGCGGTTCTCGGCTTTGACAATCTGGTCGAGAGCATCCATCTTATACATATACAGGTGTGCATCGGCAGTAGCCTCGCTATGCTGGCTGAAGGCATTGTCGATAGTCTTCTTGGCCTCAAGATAGTTCTTTGCTTTCATATTGGTTCGATAAGCCTTGAGAACAGCCGACCTCCGATATTCAACATCACGTTCACTCTTGCCCCCTTTGTCCTGAGCTATGACTTGTAGAGGAAGAAATGTCAGACAGATAAATAGTTTATATATATGTACTCGCATAATGTATTGAAGGATGTAATGAAAGATAATGTGAGAGATGCGTTGGAAAACACGTTGGGAGATACGTTTATAACACGTTGGGAAACACGTTGAGAGATACGTTTATAACACGTTGGGAAATGCGTTGGGATATGCGTTGGGAAACGCGTTGGAAAACGCTTCAAGAGAATCGTTGAATGAAACGATTGCATGATATGGAAATTGCACCACCCCACTTTACAGGATGGTGCAACAACGTTATTTCATGTGTACGGAGGCGACTCATTGAGCCACCACCGTATTGATTATCAGAGAGTATTAGTTAAGCCACTTAACGTAGCAGAAGTCCTGACGGTGTGGGAGATCTGCATTCTTAGGATAGAGGCGGTAAGCTACCTTGAAGCTTCCGGCTGTTGGGATGACGTGAGTGCCCTCGAAGGTGTAGAGGTTGCCCTCTCGCTTAGTCACTTCAAACTGCTCAACCTGGCTGACATGCTCTCGTCCGTCCTCATCCTTATAGATGGTTACGAGCTCGAGACCTACAGCATCGTCAAGTCCCTGTTCGTCGATGACATACTTCACCTTGTACTTCTTGCCCGAGAGCACATCGCCCTTGATCATGTCTTCTTCCTTCTCGAAAGATACGACATTGATGCCATCCCAGCGTGAAGCAACGAGTTCCTTCCATGCAGCTATCTCCTTAGCCTTCTTGTAGTTGTCGGCGAAGAGGACAGCACGACGCTGAGCGAGCGGATTGTAGAAGCGAGTGAAGTAGTCGTCGAGCTGACGCTTCATAGTGTAGTGAGGAGCAATCTGAGCGATAGAGTTCTTTACAGTCTGAATCCATCCCTCTGAGTAGCCCTTGGCATTGCGAGCGTAGTAGAGAGGAAGTATCTCGTTCTCGAGGAGAGAGTAGATTGTAGCTGCATCGAGCTGGTCTTGCTGCTCCTGATTCTGGAATGTGCGCTTATCTGTGAGTGCCCATCCTGCTCCCTCACGGTAGCCTTCGAGCCACCATCCGTCAAGGACTGAGAGGTTGACAACACCATTCATGAGAGCCTTCTCGCCTGATGTACCAGAAGCCTCAAGCGGACGAGTAGGAGTGTTCATCCAGATGTCCACACCAGTGACGAGACGGCGTGCGAGCTTCATGTCATAGTTCTCAAGGAAGATGATCTTGCCGAGGAACTCTGGGCGGCGGCTTATCTCATAGATTTTCTTGATGAGACCCTGACCAGCTCCGTCGGCTGGGTGAGCCTTACCTGCGAAGAGGAACTGCACTGGGTAGTTAGGGTTGTTGACAATCTTAGCGAGACGGTCAAGGTCGCTGAAGAGGAGGTGTGCACGCTTGTAAGTAGCGAATCGGCGTGCGAAACCGATAGTGAGGGCGTTAGGATTGATCTTGTCTACGATAGACACGATGCGAGAAGGGTCGCCCTGGTGCTTGAGCCAGTCTTCCTTGAAGGCCACCTTGATGTAGTCGATGAGCTTAGCCTTGAGAGCCAAGCGCGTGTTCCAGATCTCCTGGTCTGGCACATTGTAGATAGCCTCCCAAATCTTCTGGTTAGACTGGTCTGCAAGGTGCTTCTTGTCGAAGTACTTGGCGTATACAGACTTCCACTCAGAAGCAGTCCATGTTGGCATGTGCACACCGTTTGTGACATAGCCTACATTGTTGAGCTCCTCTGGGAAGTAGCCTCTCCAGATGCCGTTGAACATGTCCTTTGACACCTTGCCGTGGAGCCAGCTAACACCGTTCACCCATGAGCATGTGTTGCAAGCGAAAGTTGACATGCAGAAACGCTCGCCCTTGTCATCTGGGTTGACGCGGCCCATGCCGATGAACTCATCCCAGCTGATGCCGAGCTTAGCAGGGTACTGTGACATGTACTTGCCGAAGAGCGACTCGTCGAAGTAGTCGTGACCGGCTGGCACAGGAGTGTGTACTGTGTAGAGAGAAGATGTGCGCACAACTTCGAGAGCTTCGTTGAAAGTCAAGCCGCTCTCCACAAACTCCACGAGGCGCTGCACGTTGGCGAGGGCAGCATGTCCCTCGTTGCAGTGGATGATGTCCTTCTTTATGCCGAGCTTGTTGAGTGTGAGCACACCACCGATACCGAGGAGAATCTCCTGCTTGATACGGTTTTCCCAGTCACCGCCATAGAGGGCGTGAGTGATAGGACGGTCGAACTCAGAGTTCATGTCGTTGTCAGTGTCAAGGAGATAGAGCTTGACACGACCCACGTTGACACGCCAAACGAGAGCGTGTACTGTATAGTTGTTGTATGGTACGTCCACTACGACCTGATTGCCATCAGCATCGAGCTCACGCTCGATAGGGAGAGTTGGGAACACCTGTGCCTCGTAGTTTGCCACCTGCTGTCCCTCCATAGAGAGAGTCTGAGTGAAGTAGCCATAACGATAGAGGAAACCGACAGCGCAGAAGTCGATGTTGGAGTCAGAAGCCTCCTTTACATAGTCACCAGCAAGGATGCCGAGACCTCCAGAGTAGATCTTGAGCACATGGCTGAGACCATACTCCATGCAGAGGTATGCTACTGATGGGCGAGTCTTGTCTGGCTCCACGTCCATGTACTCGCGGAACTCCTTGTATACCTTGTTGACGCGTGCCACGATTTCCTTGTCGGCAGAAAGAGCCTCAAGCTTCTCGTAGTTCATGCGGCCGAGGAAGAGCACAGGGTTCTGCTGCACGTCGTGCCAGAGCTGTGGATCCATATCGCGGAAGATATGGCCTACTTCGTTGTTCCAAGACCACCACATGTTGTGTGCGATCTCATTCAGCGGCTCGAGGGCAGCTGGTACTGATGATCTTACGCTAATCTCACGCCAGTTAGGCATGTTAGCGTTGCTTGCCTTAATTCTCATAAATAGTTAGTTATTGAATTTGGGGTTATTTGTTCTTGATGTTGTTGTGAAAGAAACGAGGAAGACTTAGAGCGCATCCTTTTGAGCCATGCGCACGTCTCGGCGTTCGAGCGCCTTGTCGTAAGCCTCGTAGTAGTACTTGATGAAATGTTTCCAGAGAGCCTTCTCAGCCACGTTGGCGGCATTGCGTCTGACGGTAGTCACCTGCTTCTTGTCGAGCTTGGAGAATTTGACGAGTGTGTCGCAGATAGTGTCGCTGACCTCATTGAAGTTGTAGTCAGAACGGTGCACAGTCTTCACTCCGTCTTCTATCTCGATGCTTCCGCCCTTGAGGTCATTAGCCCAAATGCCGAAGCCGGCAAGGTCGGTAGTGATGCAAGGCACGTGGAATGCCACGGACTCAGTGGGCGTGTAGCCCCAAGGCTCATAGTATGACGGGAAGACAGTGATGTCCATGCCTATGAGCAGGTCGTAGTAGCTCATGTTGAAGATGCCGTCATTGCCGTCGAGGTAGCATGGCACAAAGATGACCTTGACCTTGTCCTCGGGGCGGTTGTGGATGTCGAGCCAGTTGAGCTGTCCGAGCACCTTGTCGGCTTCCTGCTCGTGGAGCACGTGAGTGATTCGTGGTTCGCTGAGAGCTTCTCCGCTTGCCTGCTTAGCCTTGAGAGCCTTCTTGAGGTCTTCTCGCGCTTCCTTCATCCATGCTGGCACCATGACGAAGGCTACGACCTGACGGTCGAGCTTGTCATTCCAGCGGAGGCGGTTGAGGCTGTCGATGAAGACATTTATGCCCTTGTTGAGATATTCGTATCGACCGCCTGTGCTTACGAGTAGAGTGTCGTCACCGAGTTCTGTGCCCATGAGCGTGTTAGCCACCTTGAGCAGACACTTGCGCGCTTCCTTGCGTGCAGCATTGAACTTCACCACAGGCGAAGGCACGAAGTCATCCTCAAAACCATTCATCAGGATGACGTCTGGCTGCTTGTCGAGGAGAGCAGCACACTCTCGCCCCGTGATGTCGCTAACAGTCGTAAAACAGTCGACGTTCCATGCTGCCTGCTTCTCCACACTGTGCTTGGCCTGCACGTTGAGTTCGGCAGCCATCTGGTCACCGTTGTACTGGTCGAGATAGTCGTAGAGAGGCTTGTTGTTGCCAGCTATAGAACGTCCTATTGTAGTAGCGTGAGTGGTGAAGAGAGTCGCCACCTCAGGCACATATTTATTTATATATAGAGCTGCAAGGCATGTTTGCCACTCGTGCGCTTGGAACACTACATTGTCAGCCGCAGTCAGACCGAAGAACTTGCAGTAGCTCTCCACGACCTTGCCGGCAGCCCATGAGAAGACGAGGCTCTCATCGTAGTCGCCATAAGCTTGAAGCGAGTCAACATGGTAGTTTTCCCATGCCCATGCGAATATGTCATTCTTTATTTCAAAGAAAGGTTTGAAATCCACGAGAATGGCAATCGGTTCTCCAGGCACAAGCCATCTGCCCACACGAAGTGAGAGACCGTCATTCTCCAGAGCACTCTTCCTCCATTTTGACAGAAGAGTCTTGCTTTCCTTGAATAAGGGATTCTTCTTCCCTGCCCAGAAATCAGGGCCGACAAAAAGAACCTTGTCCGCAAGCTTTTCCTGCAAAGTCTTGGCGCGAGTGGACAGGACGGTATAGATGCCGCCCACCTTGTTGCAGACTTCCCAGCTTGACTCAAAAATGTATCCAGGTTCTTTAATCTTTTTTGCCATAGATTATAAGTAAAATTTTCCCAAAAATATCTAATCGAATGCAAAGGTACGGATTTCTTTCGACTTGACGCCTATTTTATTTAAAAAATTGACCTTTAGCCCCTGCTTTTAGTCCTATAATATCATATTTGACACGCACAAGGGTCATTTTGAAGCCTTCAAAATACATTTCCTACCCTCCAACATGCACATATCCCCCACCCTGCCCAGTTCAGAACGCACCTCGGCAAAGAGTACGACACACCAGCAAAAGGGCTATCTTAGCATCTGTCAACACGCCACGAAGCCCTCCTTTCGCTACCCACAACACGTGCTGCCACACTAATCCACCCCCTTATACATTCTTGAGCACGGTCCATCAGATAAACACACCACTCGATAGCCTTCGCCTGCTTTCAAAACACCACATATTAGCCATTTATACATATTATAATATATAAAAGCAGTATTTTTTCTAAAAAAAAATCACCTACATCATGTCCATCCCATTATTTTTTTGTAATTTTGCATGTTTTTGCGTCAGTAGGGACAATCATCACGCCCTTACTACCGACACACCCCTTACCAAGAGCTATTTTGCGAGCTCACCCAAAAAAACACAAGCAGATATAAAAAAATAATAACTAAATAACATCAACAAACAAATGGCAGCAATTCAAAAAATCAGAAGCAAAGGAGTACTCCTTGTTTCCGTCATCGCCCTGGCGCTCTTCCTCTTTGTCGCCGGCGACCTGTTCAGAGGCCTTGAGAGCCTCTTCCGCAATTCCAGCATGCAAGTTGGAGAAGTCAACGGCAAGACCATCGACATCCAGCAGTATCAGAAACTGGTAGAAGACTACCAAACCTACTACGAGGTAGCCACACAAAAGAGCTCATTCAACGAAGAAGAGCTCAACCGCATCAAAGACGAGGCATGGCAGACATACGTGCAGTCAGAGCTCATCAAGAGCCAGTGCGAAGAAATCGGCCTTGCCGTCACAGAAGAGGAAATATCAGAAGTCATCAGAAGCGGCTTCAGCCAGATGCTTCAGGTGCCCATCTTCATGAATCAGCAGACAGGACGCTACGACTACGCTCAGGTAAGCGCATTCCTCAAGACGTACCAGGACGCAAAGAAAGCAGGCAACCATATCCCCGACGAGTACGAGAAGATCCACAGCTACTACCTCTTCGCCCAGCGCCAGATTCACGACCAGCTCCTCGCTCAGAAGTTCCAGTTCCTGCTCTCACAGAGCTTCCTCTCCAATCCTGTAGAGGCACAGATGAACTTCGACGGCAGAACTGAAGAGGCTGACATCATCCTCGCAGCCCTTCCAGCAGCATCTGTCAAGGACGACGAAGTGCAGGTAAGCGATGCAGACCTCCAGGCCAAGTACAACGAAGACAAGGAGCAGTACCAGCAGGTAGTCGAGACACGCGACCTCAAGATTGTCGACATCCAGGTAGTGGCAAGCGACAAGGACAAGTCAGCCGCACTCGCCGATATGCAAGACGCAGAGGGCAAGCTCATCACAGCCTCTACCAACACGGCAGCAGGCAACGTGGCACGCCAGGCCAACTCCCTCATCCACTATGCCGACATCTACAAGACAAAGGCAGCCTACCCCGAAATGATAGCCAACCTGCTCGACTCCGCAGCCGTAGGCTTTGTCTCTCCCGCCAAGTATGACGCCATGACCAACACATACTTCACATGCAAGCTCCTTGGCAAGACCACACAGCCAGACTCAGTGCTCTTCCGCCAGATAGGCGTCATAGGCAAAGACGAAGCCGACATAGCCAAGAAGGCAGACAGCATCATGACAGCCCTCAGCTCAGGAGCCTCATTCAAAGACATAGCTAAGAAATACGGCCAGCCAGGCGACTCAGCATGGATAGCCTCCTCACAGTTTGAGAACGCCAGCCTCGATGCCGACAACGCCAGCTTCATCTCAGCCCTCTTCAGCATGGGAGCAGGCAGCAACAAGAAACTCACACTGACCAACGGCAACACCATCATCCTTCAGGTAGACAAGACAGCCAACCCTGTCACAAAGTACAACGTAGCAGCCGTAGTCAAGGAACTCAAGTTCTCCGACGAGACCTACAACAACGAGTTCAACAAGTTCTCAGCCTTCGTGGCAGAAAACAGAACACTCGAACTCATAGAGGCCAACGCACCAAAGAGCGGCTATACCGTACGCCCCATCAACGACATCTCCACATCTTCCCACAACATAGCAGGCATCCGCGCCACACGCGACGTGGTGAAGTGGGCATTCGACGAGGCTAAGGCAGGCGACATCTCCCAGCTCTATGAGTGCGGCAGCAACGACCACCTCCTCCTCGCCGTCCTCACAGGCATCAACGCCAAGGGCTACCGCTCACTCGACAAGCTCAAGGAGTCCATCACAGAAGAAGTGAAGAACGACAAGAAGATAGCCAAACTCCTCGACCAAGCCAAGAGCGCAAAGAGCATAGCAGAAGCAAGCAAAATAAAGAATGCAGTCATCGACACAGTTAAGCACGTCTCATTCTCTACGCCAACATTCGTCTCTTCAACAATGGCATCCGAGCCAATCATCGGAGCCGTAACAGCCAAGACAGCCAAGGGCGCATTCGCCGGTCCTGTCAAGGGCAACAACGGAGTCTACATGCTTCAGGTAGTAGACAAGAAGAAGACAGCCGAGAAGTTCGACAAGGTAGCAGAACAGAAGAGCGCAGCTCAGACCAACTTCCAGATGGCATCCAACGCCATCATCAACGCTCTCTACCTCAAGGCAGACGTAAAAGACAACAGATACAAGTTCTTCTAAACCCACAACAGCAACCAACAAGGCAAGAGTAAATCACTCTTTACACACTCAGCCTACACATTATTAATATATATATATAAGGAGACGGCCAGCAATGAGCCGCCTCCTTTCTTTTTCACCCATCCAAAGACACATGAAGCACTCATCGACCCGTGCCGCCCACACTTGCCGTCTCCCCACCATTGTTTCCCACACACAAACACCCAACTGCCAAAAACACCATCATAACACCCCCAATCAGCCCCAAACAACGGCCTTAGAAAAGAAATATTGCATTTTTCTCAAAAAAAATTTGGGAGAAACAGAAAAAAAACCTACATTTGCACAATAAAAACCAATCAACGACATTACACACATACCCTATAACCCTATAGCTTATGACAACACTTGTACACAACATAATCAAATCCGTCCTTATCACACTCATGCTCCTCGCACCAGCATACGCTACTGCCGAAGAACCAACATACACCACACCCAACATGGACGAACGCCCTGAGAAGGTGGACAAAGAAGAGATTGTGATAAAGATAGCAGGCAACAAGACCGTGCAGATACTCAACGCCAAAGACCTCGTCATGGAAGTCTACAGCATCACAGGCGAGAAGCTCCACACCCAAGTCATCGAGACCAACGCACAGTCAGTCAACCTTGCCTCACTACATTTCAACAGCAAGTGCATCATCATCCGCGTTGGCAACAAGACACGCAAATTCATCATGCAGCCCTAACGGACAGCAAAGACAGCTCCGAGGAGCAAAGACCATACCGTGGAGAGATGCGACGCGCCAAAACAAGACAACACAGGTGGAAGACATGCTACAAGAGGCACGAGTCTTCCACTTGTTGTTTTCCCCACCACGAGTCCTCCACTTATTATCCCCCTCCCAACAAACATTCCAAAAGCGCAATTTTTGCAAAAACAAACAGCACCTCCATTAAACCATAGCACACAAATAAAGTCAGACCAACATAAAACGACACACCTCCATCCAAACGACCAATGGCAAAAATAGACGAACAAGACATCATCCTCCGACTCAAAAACCCGTCCACACGCAGACGGGCATTCGAAGTCATGGTCAACGCCTATTCGCGCAGACTATATTGGCACATACACCACATTCTCCAAAATCACGATGACACAGACGACGTGCTGCAAAACACCTTCCTCAAAGCATGGAACGCCATCGAGCACTTCAAAGGCGAATCAGCACTCTACACATGGCTATACCGCATAGCACAAAACGAAGCCATAACCTACATCAAACAAAGACGCAACATCGACTCCTTGGACGACGAAGACTTCATCCTCACTCCCACATCCTTCATCGCCGACGACCACTTCGACGGCGACCAAGCACAGGAGACACTCATGCAGGCCATATCCACACTTCCGCCAAAACAACGCCAAGTCTTCTGCATGAAATACTTCGAAGAGCAAAAATACGAAGACATATCCAACCTCGTCGGCACCAGCATAGGAGCCCTCAAAGCCTCTTACCACATAGCAGTGGAAAAAATCACAAAATTCATCAAACAAAAAGAATGAAAAGCTGACACACAGCAAAAGAAAAATCCTACCACACATTAAACCTTCTGCCCTGAAGGCAGTCATACAGATAACAAAAACAAACAAAACCACAAGAGCAATATGAGTACACAAGACATCCGAATATCAGACAAGACCAAGAAACCATACCCCTTCAAGGTCTCAGACGAATACTTCGACAACTTGACAGCTCGTATCATGGAGCAGATTCCCGACGAGTCTGTCAACAAAAACGAAACATTCGCCCCCATAGCCAACGAGAGCCGCAAGTCCATCAGATGGTGGCTCAAAGGAGCCTCAATAGCAGCCTCACTCATACTCATCGCCACAGTCTCCATCCGCCTCATAGACACAAAGGAGACTGCCGAGCCACAGCCAACAGCCAGCAACGAGTACGTCACAGACGACGAATATAACGAGGCACTCATGACATACTCTATGGCTGACAACTTCGACGTGTACTACTACCTCGAAGGAGACACCGAAGAGTAACCATCCACTCCGCCTCTCTCACACCCTCTACCGGAAAGGCAAAAAAAACGCCCTCACTCCACGTAGCGAGTTCTCTCTTCGAAGAACAAGACGCCCACACTCCACTCAACAAAAACAATATCAAGACAACAACTATCTAACTCAAAGACACAATGAAACCACTCATCCCACTCATACTCGCCCTCGCCCTCAGCCTCTCCTCCTACGCCCAAAGCGGATGGCCACGAGCCAACAACCACACAGGCGGCGCCCCCCAAACACCACAAGGATGGAGAACGCCTCAAGACAAGCCACGAGGCGACCAGCGAGCACCATTCTCGCCAGAGCTATACATGAAAGCCCTCGTAGAGTTCGTAAGCAAAGAAGCGTGCCTCACAGAAAACGAAGCCACAAAGTTTGAGCCACTCCTGCGAGAGATGCACCAGAAGCAGCATACCCTCATGGAAAAACAACGCAAAGCCTTCTTCCGCTCACGCAAAAACCAATCACTTACAGAAGAAGACTTCGAGCGACTCGTCAACAACTCCATCTCCACCGACATAGAAGTCAAAAAGATAGAACAGACATACTACAAGAAATTTCATAACGTAATGCCCTGGAAAAAAGTCTTCGCCGTGAGAATAGCCCTCAACAAATGGCAGATGGAAGCCCTCAACCGTTTCCAACCCGACAGAGGCAACAGACGCAACCAGCAACCAAACAGGTAAAAAAGCAATAGCGCATACGACCCACAAAAAACAAATTGGCGCATAAACATAGAAAACCAGTCAATCGCATACGTCAAAAAAAAACACAAAGGCACGATTTCCATCAAATAGAAATCGTGCCTTTATTGCATATCAACCCTATTCCCATCCGTCATCAAGCCCATATTCCTCCTTCGCTTCCTTCT
>JAEDNQ010000031.1 GCA_016302435.1 Bacteroidaceae bacterium | reverse complement strand
TGCTAATGTTTTGGCTGACTGAACAACTTTAGCTAACTTTGTGTCGAATTTGTGAGAGAGGAGCTTCTATAGCTTCTATAGCCTCTATAGCCTCTCCTTAACCCTCTTATACTCTAATAAATGAAACGTACCTGCATCCTATTACTTACAATCCTCCTTGCCACCTTGCTTGTCCAGCCTGCCAAGGCCGAAGAATGGAAGGTTTATGCCTCATACCACAATGCCAGCAAGGCCGTAAAGACCGATAGCCGCATCTTTGTCCTTGCCAACGGAGCGTTGTTCAGTTATGACACTGAAGATAATCTCGTTGCAACTTATGACAAGGTCAATGCACTGAGCGACTGCGGCATCAAGGATATAGCCTATTGCAGCAAGACAAGGCAGCTCGTCGTGCTATATAGCAATGGCAACATCGACCTGATGGGCATGAACGATACCATGTTCAATCTGCCCGACCTCAAATCGAAGTCGTTGGACGATAAGACCATCTACGAACTGAAGGTGGTGGATGGCACAGCTCTCATATCCATAGGCAACAGCCTCGTCCAGGTAGATCTCGCCAAACGCTACTTCGTCAATCTCTACCAGTTTGGCTCAAAGGTGACTAATGCCAACATGGCTGGCGGCAAGATATATGCCAATACGGCTTCAGGCGTCATGGAAGGTGACACCAGCACCAACCTCGTCGACATGAACAACTGGAAGAAAGTCGCAACCTCGCCCGTCTCCTTCGGTCAGACGCAGGAAGAGAAGGATGAGGCTGCTGCCCTGCTCGATAAGGTCAAGGACATCATTATCGACTCGCCCATACGCAATCTTTCTTACAGACTCAACATGCAAGGGGAACGCCTCCTCGTGGCTGGCGGCAACTTCTTCTACCCCAACGTGGAGCACACAGGCACCGCCATGGCTTATGAGGACGGCAAATGGACTGCCTTTGATGAGGAGGAGGCCATAGAGCTGGTGGGTGCAAGGGCATATCTCAATGTGACAGATGTGGTGCAGGATCCCGACGATGCGTCGCACCACTGGTTGGGCACTATGCGCAGCGGCATCTATGAGTTCAGGGACTATAAGCTTGCTGCACACTATTCGTATGACAACTCTCCCCTCACTTCCATCCTCCCCGACAATAAGAACGCAGGATGGTACGTGCGTGTCACAGGCCTCAGCTATGACGACGACGGCAACCTGTGGATGTGCAACAATGAGTGTGACACCATCGTGCGCATACGCAAGGCCGACGGCAAATGGAAGGCTCTGTACATTGACCAGATCAAGGGCAAGCCTACTTTCGACCGCACCATGATAGACCGCCGAGGATGGGCTTGGATAAACTGCCGACGCACGACAAGCTCGCTCGGCGAGGCTGGCATCCTTGTAGTCAACACCAACGGCACAATCGACAACACGTCGGACGATAATTATAAGTATATCACCAATATCAAAAATCAGAATGGCGACTCATATCAGCCCAACCTCTACTACTGCGCCACCGAAGACCTCAACGGAGACATCTGGATAGGTTGCGAACAGGGAGTCTTCATGACAAGCATGCCTGACCAGGTCTTTGAGAGCGGATTTACCTTCACGCAGGTCATCGTGCCGCGAAATGACGGCTCAGGACTCGGTGACTACCTCCTCAATGAGGTGCCAGTCAACTGTATAGCCATCGACGGAGGCAACCGCAAGTGGATAGGCACAGTCAGCAATGGCGTCTACCTCATCAGCGCAGACGGCATGGAGACTATCGAACATTTCACCGCAAGCAACAGCCCTCTCCTCGACGATGCCATCAACGACATAGCCATCAATGGCAAGACGGGAGAGGTCTTCATAGCCACAAGGTCGGGATTGTGCTCCTTCTATGGAGATGCCACTGACCCTGAAACGACAATGAGCTCTGATCTACTTAAGGTCTTCCCCAATCCTGTCAGGCCTGAATACATAGGCAAGGTGCACATCACGGGGCTCATGGCCAACTCTGTGGTGAAGATAGTAAGTGCCGCGGGCAAGCTCGTCACCGAGGGCATAAGCGTAGGAGGCGAATACTCTTGGGACTGCTGCTACAGCACAGGACGACGTGTCTCCTCAGGCATATACTATGCTCTCTGCACCGACGCTGAAGGCAACGAGGGAGCGTGCGCCAAGATACTCATCATAAAGTGATAAGTTCTGTAATTGATAATACTTTTGAGGGCGAGAATTGATAGCTCCCGACCCTTTTTTCACATACCAGACAATGATCTCTTTTCTCATCCCCACATACGACTATACCTGCTACAAGCTGGTATACGACATCCATGAACAAGCTGAACAGTTAGGCATCGCCTACGAAATCATCGTGGCAGAAGACGGCAGCCGTTCGCAGGTCAACATCATAGCCAACCACAAGATAACTGAGCTTACTCATTGCCGCCATATCGTCAACAGGACAAACAAAGGCAGAGCTGCCACCTGTAATCAGCTGGCAAGGGAGGCGCAGTACGACTGGATAGTGTTTATAGACAGCGATGCTGGTGTCGACCATCCAGACTTCGTACGCACATATTATAATAGTATAGGCAAGGCTGATGTCATCGTAGGAGGCCTCCACCACGCTGAACACAACTATGACCCGAATGTCACTCTCCGCTTTAAGTATGAGAAGGAAGCTGACAAATGTCGTGGCAGTGAGATGAGAAATCGCACCCCGTATGATAAGTTCAGCACGTTCAATGTAATGATTCGCCGTTCGGTTTTCCTCTGCATACTCTTCGACAAGGACTGCCACGAATATGGCTATGAGGATGCCCTCTTCGGCGTAGAACTGAAGAGGCGGCAGATAAGCATACTCCACATTGACAACCCTCTCGTCCATCTCGGCCTCGACACCAACGAGCAGTTTCTCCGCAAGAGCGAGACGGCCTTGCGCACGCTGAGCGGTATAGCCGACCGCATGGAGGCTCACAGCTACGTTGGCAGAGCTTACCAGATGTGCCGGCGTCTCCACCTGCTATGGGTGGTACGGCTCGGCTTCTTCCTCTTCGGCGGGACCATAAGACGAAACCTGCTCTCGCAAAATCCCTCACTGCTGCTGTTCTCAGTGTATAAGCTGGGGTACTATGAGAGGGTGAAGAGAGGGGTATAGCCTATAAAAACCAAAGCTACAATGAAAAAGATAGGACTATTATCCGATACCCACGGCTGTTGGGATGAGCGCTTTGCCAAGTATTTCAAAGATTGCGACGAGATATGGCATGCAGGCGACATTGGTACGATGGAGGTGGCTGACCGTCTCAGGGAGGTCGCTCCGCTCAGAGCTGTCTATGGCAATATCGATGGCCATGACTTCCACTATACATTCCCTCAGGTGCTGAGGTGGAGGTGTGAGAATGTGGAGGTCTTCATGACCCATATAGGCGGCTATCCAGGAAAGTATGACGCGAGGGTGAGGCGCATGCTCCTTGCTGACCCTCCAAAACTTTTCATATCAGGCCATTCACATCTTCTCAAGGTGATGTATGACCCTATGCTCGACCTCTTGCACATTAACCCGGGTGCTGCTGGCAAGGCAGGCTTCCATGAGGTGCGCACGCTCGTCAGGTTTGTCATCGACGGACAGGAGATAAAGGACTTGGAGGTCATCGAACTCAATGACCAGGAGAAGCTTGTCGTTCCTCTGATATGACGGGATGGATGTATGTTGCACATGTGAAAGGTGAAGACATTTGTCCATTTATCATTCCTTAGTGCGAGGTGAGGTATTGGAAACTCGTAATAGCAAAATGTGTATGTTGAGTATAATACCGCCCCCAAGAGTAAGATAGTTCCTCTCTTGTTTGCATTTGTCAGAAATAAATCATACCTTTGCCAATGATTTGCTGGCAATACGAAAACCCGAGTGATCTTTTTCTGAAAAAGAATTGTGATTAATAGAACCAGCATTAAAGCATTACTAACTTAACAGCATAATTATGATGACAAAAGAGAACCGTAGACATAATGAGAACACATTCGTAACTAATGTTTGGCATAAACTAATGAACAAGGCTGCTTCCTGCATGGCATCTATGGCTGTGTTGGCGTTGGCTGTTGCTTCATGCCACTCTGGCAATGCCTCGGACGATGAAGGCGATGCGTTTAATGTTGCGAATGAGGACACGTGCATGTACTCTAAGGAATTTTATGTGGGTGCTGACCTTTCGTATATCAATGAACTGGAAGACGCTGGCGTCAAGTATACACTGGGGGGAGACACTATTGACCTCTACCAGACAATACATAAGTTTGGAGGCAACCTCGTGCGCCTCCGCCTCTGGCACAACCCTACATGGGGCAACTATTCAAAGCTTGATGATGTCAAGCGCGGAGCAAGACGCATCAAAGAGGCTGGCATGGACTTCATGCTCGACTTCCACTATT
This sequence comes from Bacteroidaceae bacterium, assembly GCA_016302435.1. Taxonomy (GTDB): domain Bacteria; phylum Bacteroidota; class Bacteroidia; order Bacteroidales; family Bacteroidaceae; genus Minthosoma. Next base: position 12,436 of record JAEDNQ010000031.1, on the reverse strand, counting down.
CCGACACCTGGACTGATCAGGAGAAGAATATCATCCCGGCTGCATGGACTTCTATTGCCAATGTTACAGATGCCTTGCAAGATTCGGTATATAACTATACTATGTCTACTCTCAAAGACTTGAACAGCGACGGACTGGTGCCGCTCGTGGTGCAGTTGGGCAATGAACTCCACCACAACATGATGGTGCTCAACAACTCTGAGCTCGCTCCGCTTAATCATGAACGCAATGCCAAACTCCTCAATTCGGCTCTTAGAGCAGTGAGGGACTTCAACAACAAAAACAATGCGGACGTGAAGACTGCTCTGCATGTCGCCATGCAGGACACGGAGACCCTGCAGTGGATAGAGGACATGAAGAAAAACGGGCTGAAGCGATTTGACATATTGGCCATATCATACTATCCGCAATGGCATACGTATGGTGTGGAGAAGTTGGGCAAACTGTCTGCTAACCTCTACCGCAAACATGGTGTGCAGCTGCTCGTGGCTGAGACAGGGCATGTGTGGACGCACAGCTGGAACGACAATACGATGAACGTAATGGACCAGGGATATATGAAAAATGTTGATGCTGTATGTCCTCAGCTACAGAAGGACTTCCTGCTCAGCGTCAAGCATGCGCTCAGAGCAAACAGAGGATATGGTGTGCTGGCTTGGGAACCAGGGTGGGTGTCATCGAATGTGCCTACAAGATGGGGAACAGGGTCAACATGGGAGAATGTGGCATTCTTCGACTTCAAGAATGAGATGCTGAAGCATGGCGGCATGGATTTCCTCAATGACAACAATGGTAAGGTGACCTTCCTGGTAGATGTGCCAGGGGCAGGAGCTGACACCAAGTGCTATATTACAGGCTCTTTCCTCGATGACGGCTTTGACCAGTGGCAGATATTGCCTATGACTCGTGTAGACTCTACATCAACGTTTACTTTCACCACTTATCTCTCCTATAGCCAGTCGGTAGAGTATTACTATCTCAGCGACAGCACATGGAAGGGAAAGGAAAATGTGCCTCTACGTCTGAGACGATATAATGGCTACCGAGGATATACTTTGCCGTATGGTAAGGACAGAGCTGTAGTGAAGGGTGTGTTTAGCGGCATGTAGCTATTGCAATGTCACTCACGTTTGGCTCTCTTGGCCAACGAGTCTTTCCGCCTTTGCCTTTAGGCTAAGGCTGCTGCTTGTCTATTCGCTATGGTTGATAATCTCTCTATCTGCTATTGCTTTCGCCACGGCGTAGGCTGTTGTCCATGCGGCTTGGAAGTTGAAGCCGCCAGTGACTCCGTCTATGTCGAGGACTTCTCCGGCAAAGAAGAGTCCGGGGCGGAGCTTTGACTCAAGGGTGGCTTTGTCCACACTGCTTAGGTCAACTCCACCGCAGGTGACGAATTCTTCCTTGTACTGACAGCGGCTGTCTATATGGTAGAGGTCGTTGGTCAGTATGTTGACGAGGCGGTTGAGCCCTTTCTTGCCTATCTCTCTGCAGCGGCGGCCTTGAAGCTGGCTTTTGTTGAGAAGGTAAATCCACAGGCGTGACTGGAGATGGAAGGCATGGATGTTGTCTATGAGTTTGCCAGATGAGGCAGCGAGAAGGTCTGTGAGATGCGATAGGACTGTGTCTGCATTGGTCTCTCCTGTCCAGTTGACGAGAATGGGTGACCTGTAATTATTGGCCGCAAGGTGGGTGGCTGCATGGCTGGAGAGCTTGAGCACTGCCGGACCGCTCATGCCCCAATGTGTGATGAGGAGCGGGTCTTGCACCCTGAATTTTGTTGAAGGGATGGACACGATGGCGTGTTCCACTACAGTGCCCATGAGTTCATGAAGCGTTTCATCCTTTATGTTGAAGGTGAAGAGGCTGGGAGCAAGGGGAGTGATGGGGGTGTTGCGCCCGTAGGTGGGTGTGAGTAGGGAACTGCGGCTGATGCCTCCTGTGGTGACGGCTACGTAGTCATAGTGGTCGAAAAGGATCTCAGCGTCTGTCACCTTGGCTCGTGTCTTCACTTCTATAGAGTGTCTTCTGGCTTCATAGAGGAAGCAGTCTATGATGGCGTGGCTGTCTTGTGCCTCAGGAAAGATGCACTCGTCGGACTGTACGACAAGGGGAACTCCGTGCTCTTCAAACCATCGGTAGGCATCCTTAGGGCCAAACTGCTTGAAAAGGCGCTTGAGCAGTTTCGAACCGCGAGGGTATACTTGACCAAGGTCTGTGACTTGGGCGAAGGTGTTGGTGCAGTTGCAACGGCCTCCTCCCGATATCTCTACTTTCTTCAGAGGACGGTCTTGCTGCTCAAAGATAGTGACGTGTAGGCTTGGCAAGAGTTCCTTGGCGTTGATGGCAAGGAAGAAGCCAGCTGCGCCTCCTCCTATGATGGCAAGCGAACGTGCCTTCCCCTCCATGCTGGGTGCAAGAGAGGAAGGCACGCTGTGTGTAGTTGAGGGTGTGGGCACGATCGGGGAACTTTTGGAAGTTATAACTTGTTTTTGAAAGTGGGTTCTTCTGGATGGCTGCTTGCTCCTTCAGGATGGCTGCTTGCTCCTGCGGAGGCATTCTTTGCTTCTTGGGAGGGCTCGGTCTTATGCCTGCTTTGCTCTTTCGAGGGCTTGGTTGATATTTGGGCAAATATTCTCTTCGCCCACCAGTTCATAGAAGCCATTCTTGGCCAATACGGAGCGCACGTAGTCGTTGACTCCAGAGAGGATAATCTTGATGTTCTCCTTCTTTGACATGGTGATGAGATTGGTGAGGTTGTGCATGCCTGTGGAGTCGATGAATGGCACCTTGCGCATACGTATGATGCGCACTTTTGGACGGTCGTTCATCTGTGCCATGACCTCTTCAAACTTGTTGGCTATGCCGAAGAAGTAAGGGCCGTTGATCTCGTATACCTCTACGTGCTCTGGTATCTGAAGCTGCTCAATGTTGGGGTTGGTGGCAAGGTCTGTCTCTGCTGTTGGGTCAATGACATCATCGTCGGTAAGGACGCTGACCTGTGTTGTCTCAGCCATGCGGCGCATGCAGAGGAGACAGGCTATCATGAGGCCAACCTCGATGGCTATGGTGAGGTCGAAGATAACGGTGAGGATGAAGGTGAGCCAGAGGACGAAGGTGTCGCTCTTGGGGTTGTGCATCATCTCTCTTACTGTGCGCCATCCGCTCATGTTGTAGCTGACTACGACGAGGACACCTGCGAGACATGCCATTGGGATATACTTGGCGTATGGCATAAGGAAGAAGTAGATGAGGAGGAGCACTACGGCATGGATGATGCCTGCGATAGGTGTCTTGCCGCCGTTGTTGATATTGGTCATGGTGCGGGCAATGGCGCCTGTGGCTGGTATGCCGCCGAAGATGGGGCTGAGCACGTTGGCTACTCCTTGTCCGATGAGCTCCTGGTTGGAGTCGTGCTTGTGACCAATGATACCGTCCGCCACAGTGGCAGAGAGGAGGCTCTCTATGGCTCCGAGGATGGCGATGGTGATGGCTGGTGAGAGGAGTCCCTTGATGCTGTCCCAGTTGAGCGATGGTATGTCTGCTTCTGGCACTGACGGATTGATCTCGAAGCGGTCACCGATGGTGTCGACATGGATGTTGAAGTATTCGGTCATGATGATGCCAGCTATGGTCATGACGATGATTGCTACCAGTGAGCCTGGCACTTTCTTGCTGACCATGGGTGTGCAGGCTATGATGACTATGGAGAGGATGCCTACAATGGCTGTGGCGAGGTCGACCGAGGAGAAGTTCTGGAAGTAGCATATCCATTTCTCTATGAAGTCGGCTGGCACGGTGCCCTCAATGTGTAGGCCGAGAAGATCCTTTATCTGTGTGGAGAAGATGGTGACGGCGATACCGCTGGTGAATCCCACGATGATGGGGTAGGGGATGTAGCGTATGATGGTGCCGAGTTTGAGTACACCGAGCAGAATGAGGAAGATGCCGGCCAGGACGGTGGCTATGGCTAAGCCTGTGAGGCCATACTGCTGGATGATGCCGTAGATGATGATGATGAATGCGCCTGTAGGACCGCCTATCTGTACGCGGCTTCCGCCGAAGGCGCTGATGGCAAAGCCTGCTATGATGGCTGTGAGGATACCCTTCTCAGGGGAAACGCCTGAGGCGATGCCGAATGCGATGGCAAGTGGGAGGGCTACGATGCCCACGATGATGCCTGCCATGAGGTCGGCGGTGAATTTTTGCTTGTTGTAGTCTTTGAGCGTGTAAAAGAGCTCGGGCTTTGAAAGATGTAGTTTCTTCATTGTGTTTATGATGTTGTTTGATAGAAGCTATGTAGGCTATAGAAGCTATAGAGCATAGACAAAACCATCCTTGCGAATCTTGGATATAGAGGCTATAGAAGCTATAGAGGCTATGCCTTTACTATTGCTCTCAGTACGAACCACAGGTGCATGGCGGCAGTAGTAAAGGAGCCGTAGTGTTTTACCATGATGGCATATCGTTCTTTGAGTGAGGCCTTGTGGTTGGCTGTGGTCATGCCTTCGCTGAGATAGTTGGCTATGGGTTCGGGGAGGTGGATGTTGAGCATGCCTTTGCGTTCTGCCTCTTTCATGCAGCGTATGCACCAGTCGAAGTCTGCTGAGAAGCGGTAGCTGAGGTCATAGTCGGGGGCGAGGTCGCGGCGAATGTAGAATGCCTGGTGGCAGATGAGCATGCCGTGTTTGAAGTTTCTCCATGTCATGCTGGAGGTTGGGTGGAGGCGACGGGGGCGCAGGAACTGACCGTTGTCGTCCACTATGTTTGTCTCGCCGTATATGAGGGCTGCCTTGGGTTCTGAGGCCTTGGCTGCTATGTGGGCGAGTGTGTCGGGCGAGGAGAGAGTGTCACCAGCGTTGAGGAAGCAGAGGAAGTCGCCTGTGGCAAGGTGCAAGCCCTTGTTCATGGCATCGTAAAGTCCTTTGTCTGGCTCGCTGATGAAGTGGCGGAGAGTGTTCTCACTTCCTGTCCTTCTGCTGTTGGCATCAGGAGTGTAGCATTTTGTCTTGCTGCTTAGGCCTTTTGTCTTTTCGCTGTCTGAGGTTGAGGGAAGTGTGGTGTATCCCTGGCTGCACACGATGTCTATTGTGTTGTCTTTTGACGCACCGTCGATGATGAGATGTTCTATGTCGGGGTGTGTCTGGCATGCCACGCTTTGGAGAGTGCGCAGGATGGTATGTCCGGCGTTGTAAGTGACGGTGATGATGCTAATCCTCATATACCTCTATGTATTTCTTTGCTACGATGTCCTCTGTATAGTTGTTCATGACCTTTTCTCGTGCCTTGGTGCTGAGTGTGTCATGGTCTGATGTGAGTACCCATTTGATGCCTTCGGCAAAGTCGGCAGAGTCTTTGTATCTTGCCACGTAGCCGTTCTTTTTGTGATCTATCATCTCTGGTATGCCGCCCACGTCGAAACCTACGCATGGTGTGCCGCATGCCAGTGCTTCCATGATGGTGTTGGGCAGATTGTCTTGCAGGGACGGGGTGACATAGAGGTCGACGGCATTGTATAGTGCTATCATCTTTTGGGGGTCGCTGACATAGCTGACGGGTATGATGGAGAAGGGCAGGTGGCGGCTGATGCTGTCAGCCTTGCCTCCTACTACGACAATCTCTGTGTTCTGTGCTATTTCGGGGTTATAGCGCTTGATGATTTGCAGTGCGTCAACGAGGTATCTGAATCCTTTTCGCTCGTCTGTGATGCGTTGGCATCCAAAGAGCAGGAGTTTGCCTTTGAGCGGCAGGCAGAGCTCTTTCCGTGCTGCTGTCTTGTTGAGAGGGCGGAATTGTTCTGTGTTGATGGCATTGGGTATGCTGACGACCTTATGTCCCTGGGTGAGGGCAGAGGTGCGTGCGAGGTTGGCCATCCATTGGCTGCATCCGACGAATGTCACTTTGGAGTCTTCATATATGTGCTGTTTCTTGTCGAAGAGTTGGCTGGCAAAGTCGCCGAGGGCTGTGCCGTTCATGAGAGTGCAGTGGTGGCAGTGGGAGGTGTACTTGTCGCAGTCGCCTGAGTAGTGGCAGATGCCTGTGAAGTACCACTGGTCGTGCATGGTGATGACGACTCGTTTGCCGGAGTGGAGTATCTTGTTAAGATTGTTGATGGAGAGGTAACCTTGGTTGACCCAGTGGAGGTGTATGACATCGGCCCGTTCAAACTCTATGTTTTTTGTGATATCGGTGCCTGCATTGGCTATGTCGACAAGGAAGAGGTTGCGCTTGCTGAACTTGTTGGCGGCGAAGATACTCACACGTTCCCACAGGAACTTGATGGGTTGTGTCCATCCATATCCTATAGAAACGACGGTCAGCTGGTCAGTTTGCTTATCCCTGACGAGCATTCGGGCCTTGACTCCGTTCTTCTTCAAGGCCTGCATGAGTCGGTTGGCAGCTATGGCGGCTCCACCGATGCGTTCTGATGTATTGATGATAAGTACTCTCATAAGTCGTTTGCGAGTGCAAAGTTACGGATAAAAATTTATACAATTGCCTTGATGAACTCCAAAAATTGTCTGCAGGCATCAATCTTGCCCCTTTATATCCCATAAATCAAAAAAAATATCACTCTACATGACGTTGTTTCGTGAAAAAGTATTACCTTTGCATCGCAATCGGGAAGGCATCCTTTTTTATTCGGATAGCTTCTCCACCTATGCTGCTTCAGTAGCTCAGTTGGTTAGAGCACATGACTGTTAATCATGGGGTCGTTGGTTCAAGCCCATCCTGAAGCGCAAGAATAAAAGCCGGTTTCATTGATATGAATCCGGCTTTTTGTATGGCAAAACTAATTATTAGATAATTCTTATGAACACACGTAATAAAGATATACTTTCGATAGCAGTGCCGTCTATTGTGTCCAACATCACGGTGCCGTTGCTTGGATTGGTTGATGTGACAATAGTCGGTCACATGGGTGATGCTGCCTATATTGGAGCCATATCTGTCGGTAGCATGATGTTCAATGTCATCTATTGGATATTCGGCTTTCTGCGCATGGGCACGAGCGGAATGACCTCTCAGGCGTATGGGCGCGGCAGTAAGGATGAGACAGTGGACATGCTGGTGAGAGCCTTGGCTGTAGGTGTCGGAGTGGGCATGGTGTTTGTGGCGGCGCAATGGTTCATCGGGAAGGCTGCTCTATGGGCCATGCATCCAACGGAGGATATCTTGCCCTATGCTGAGTGCTATTTTGACATCTGCATCTGGGGAGCTCCTGCTGTCATGGGACTTTACAGTCTGACAGGATGGTATATTGGCATGCAGAACACGAGAGTGCCGATGATGGTGTCAATATTTCAGAATGTCCTCAATATTGTGTCGAGCTTAGCTTTTGTGTACGGTCTGGGCATGAAGGTGGAGGGAGTGGCTTTAGGCACTCTTGTGGCACAGTGGGCAGGATTCGTCATGGCTCTGCTGATGCTGAAGGTGAAGTATGGTGAACAGATGCAGAGCGTGTCTTCACGTGCGCTGAAGGACGGAGCGGCTATGGTCCGTTTTTTCACGGTCAACAGGGACATATTCTTCCGTACGCTCTTTCTTGTGGCTGTCAACATGTTTTTCACCTCTGCTGGAGCCAAACAGGGAGCAGTGATACTGTCGGTCAACACCATGCTGTTTCAGCTTTTCACCCTCTATTCATTCGTCATGGACGGATTTGCCTATGCAGGAGAGGCTATTGGAGGTAAATACTATGGAGCTCGCGATAAGGTGAACTTTGACGATACTGTAAAGCGTCTCTTCTGGTGGGGACTCGGCCTCACGCTCGTCTACACATTAATATATTACATAGCAGGTGAAGGCTTCTTCCGGCTCTTGACCGATGAACCATCCGTGCTTGCTGCATCAGAGGAGTATCGCTGGTGGGCGGTGGCAATACCTTTGGCAGGTATGGGAGCCTTCTATTGGGATGGTCTATATATCGGCATGACGGCTACAAAGGGTATGCTGGTGTCAACCTTCTCAGGAGCTTTGACTTTCTTCCTTGTGTATGTGGGGCTATACTCTGTGTGGGGTAATCATGCACTATGGCTTGCGCTTATACTCTATCTTGTCGTCAGAGGCATTGTTCAGACCCTCCTGTTTAAGGGAATGAAGGGCGCGGACGTAAGATGAGACGCAATCCTGTTATAAGGTGCAGAAGACGCTGACAATATGATATGCAGGTGTGCAAAAAGCACTGCCTACTGCGCATTATCAGCAAGTGACAGCAGTGGAGTAGGAGTCGATACCAAAAGGAGGAGCAGCGGAAAAATTCCACTCTCCTCCTTTTTGAGTATTGTTGATTGTGCTTGTTTCTTCGCTGCATCATTATTTGCAGAGTCGGCAGTCTTCGCACTTGTCAAGTTCGCCTCTGAATCGTTTCTCCACTTTGACATAGAGTCGTGCGCGCAGGGGTTCGTCCTTGATTTGGTCGATAACTTGTCCCATGAAGGCATTTTTGAGCAGCATGCGTGCTTCTGTCTCTGGTATGCCTCGCTGGCGCATGTAGAAGAGGGCAGCCTCGTCCATCACTCCTACTGTCGAACCGTGGGCGCACTTGACATCGTCTGCATATATCTCAAGCATAGGTTGAGTGTACATGCGTGCGTCGGGGCTTGCGCAGAGGTTAGCATTCGTCTCCTGTGATGATGTGTGCTGAGCGCCCTTCTCCACGAGAATCTTCCCGGCGAAAGCACCTACAGCCTTGTCATCCACGACGTATTTGTAGAGTTCGGTAGATTGACAGTTGGGCACTTGGTGGTCAATCAGCGTGTTGTTGTCAATGCACTGGTTTGCCGACGCTATGGCGCATCCGTTGAGTGTCACCTCTGAGTTCTCGCCTTGCAGATATACATCGCAGAGATTGCGCGTCTGTCCGTTGAAGAGAGTTATGCTGTTGTGCTTCACGCTGCAGTCACGTCCCTCCCTGATGTAGACATTGGAGAATCGGCTGCACAGAGGTGTTGTCTCCTCTATCTCATACATGTCGAGATGCGCATTGTCGCGGCAGATGACCTCTATCACCTGTGTGGAGAGAAATCGTTGTTTGTCGGCAGCATGGTCGTTGATGATGATGGTAGCTTCTGCTCCTGTCTCCATGAGGATGAGTATGCGGCGGTTCATCATTGTTGCAGCCTCTCCTCTCAGCCAGTAGTCGATAGTAATGGGTGCGTCAACCTTCGTGTTGCGTGTCACATGTACGAGGAGTGTTTCATGCACCAGGGCTGTGTTGAGGGCTGTTATGGGGTCTTTGCTGTCTGCCACAGAGCCATAAAGGGCTGCAATGTCCTCTGGCGCATCTTTCAGGTTGAAGATGTATGGTGAGGGCTTGATAGTCAGTGGTGAGAGCGACACGCCGTAGTTGGGCGCGAAGGCCGCTTCCACGTCGGTATAGCGATACCTCTCCACCTTGCGTGTGGGAAAACCTTGCGAGCGGAAGGTCTCGAAGGCCGTGTCCCTCAGGGCATTCATGACGGGGCAGCTCTTCGACTTGATGATGTCAGCCGCTTCGCCATAGAGGTCTATATATTGCTGTTCACTCTTCATGCTAATGTTTCCTTTATCCAGTCAAAACCTTCGTTCTCAATCTTCTGCGCCAGTTCAGGCCCACCTGTCATGACAATCTTTCCGCCTATGAGCACGTGCACCACGTCGGGCTTGATGTAGTCGAGCAGTCGCTGATAGTGAGTTATGACCATAGCGCTGGTGTCTGCCGAACGCAGTTTGTTGAATCCTTCAGCCACGATGCGGAGAGCGTCCACATCGAGTCCGGAGTCTGTCTCGTCGAGGATGCAGAAAGAAGGTTCGAGCATGGCCATCTGGAAGATTTCGTTGCGTTTCTTCTCTCCTCCCGAAAAACCCTCGTTGACGGAGCGGTTCATGAGTTTTTGGTCTATCTCCACGAGTTTGCGCTTCTCTCTCATGAGTTTGAGGAAGTCTGTTGACTTGAGTGGTTCCTTGCCTTGAGTCTCACGGCGTGCATTGACGGCAGCACGCATGAAGTTGGTCATGCTCACTCCAGGTATCTCTATTGGAGTCTGAAACGACATGAATATGCCTTCGCGTGCGCGCTCCTCAGGCTTCATGGCGAGGAGGTCTTTGCCATTGAAGGTGATGGAACCTTCTGTAACCTCGTAGGATGGATTGCCCACGATGACATTGGAGAGTGTAGATTTGCCTGCTCCGTTAGTTCCCATGAGGGCATGTATCTCGCCGTCTTTGATGGTGAGGTCGATGCCCTTGAGTATCTCTTTGCCACCTACGGTAGCATGTAAGTTGCGTATCTCTAACATATCTTTTCCTGTAGTCTATTGTTCTAACTTTCTCTTGGTTGGAAGCCTTTGATATAGCTTTTTCTCATTATCCCACAGTACCTTCGAGTGAGACAGATAGAAGCTTTTGTGCTTCGACCGCAAACTCCATAGGCAGTTTGTTGATGACCTCTTTGGCATAGCCGTTGACAATGAGTCCAACGGCCTCTTCTGTTGATATGCCTCGCTGGTTGCAGTACATGAGCTGGTCCTCGTTGATTTTGGACGTTGTGGCTTCATGCTCTACGGTAGCGGTGTTGTTGTGGACGTCCATGTATGGGAAGGTGTGCGCTCCACATTCGCTTCCGAGAAGGAGGGAATCGCAAGAGGAGTAGTTGCGGGCGAAGTCAGCGTTCTTGCCTACTCTCACGAGACCGCGGTAGGAGTTTTGTGACTTGCCTGCCGAGATGCCTTTGGAGATGATGGTCGAACGTGTATTTTTGCCGAGGTGTATCATCTTGGTGCCTGTGTCAGCCTCCTGATGATTGTTGGTCACAGCCACAGAGTAGAACTCAGCTTGGCTGTTGTCACCTCTCAGCACACACGACGGATATTTCCATGTTATTGCCGACCCTGTCTCCACCTGTGTCCAGGACAGTTTGGAATTGGTGCCTCGCAGTTCGCCACGTTTGGTGACGAGGTTGAGCACGCCACCTTTGCCTTCTGCATCTCCAGGGTACCAGTTCTGCACAGTTGAGTACTTCACCTCAGCATTGTCCATGACGACAATCTCAACGATGGCAGCATGGAGCTGGTTCTCATCACGTTGAGGCGCGGTGCATCCTTCGAGGTAGGATACGTACGAGCCTTCGTCGCATACTATAAGTGTACGCTCAAACTGACCTGTGTTGCGTGCGTTGATGCGGAAGTAGGTAGACAGCTCCATGGGACAGCGCGTGTTCTTGGGTATGTACACGAAAGAGCCGTCGCTGAACACCGCGCTGTTGAGGGCTGCAAAATAGTTGTCGCGGTAGGGGACGACGCTGCCAAGGTACTGTTTGACCAGATCGGGGTATTCCCTTACGGCCTCGCTGATGGAGCAGAAGATGATGCCCTTCTCAGACAGCTTCTCCTTGAATGTCGTCTTCACCGACACAGAATCCATGACGGCGTCCACGGCTGTGCCAGAGAGAGCGAGTCGCTCTTCGAGAGGTATGCCCAGTTTGTCAAAAGTCTTCATCAGTTCAGGGTCAATCTCCTCAAGGCTGTTAGGTCCTTTCTTTGCTTTGGCTGTAGGGTCGGCATAGTATGATATGGCCTGATAATCTATCTCAGGCAGGTGGACATGAGCCCATGATGGCTGCTGCTGTGTCAGCCAGTAGCGGTAGGCTTTGAGTCTGAACTCAAGAAGCCATTCGGGCTCACCCTTTTTTTCGGAGATGAGCCTTACCACGTCTTCGTTGAGGCCTTTGTCTATTATCTCTGTGTGGATGTCGGTGGTGAAGCCAAATTCATATTTCTTTTCAGCCACCTTCTTCACAAATTCATTTGATTCACTCATAGGCGTTGATTTGTTGGGCGGTGCGTGTTCACTGGGTGATGGTGAAGTCGGGTGTGACGGACTTCAGACCATATTTGGGTTGCTCTCCATTGGCCACCTCTGTAGAGTCGGTGACGATGAGTATGTCTGGAAGCACGATGTGCGAAGCTTGCTTTACAGTGTAGTATATAGGTGCTTTCTCCTCCAGCTTTTCTGGCTTGAAGCCAGCGTTGCTGTTGACGAAGTCATAGAGGTTGAGAGCCACGCTTAGCAGTAGCCCATAGCATGCAGCTCCTATGACAGCCCCAGCCAGTCGGTTGAAGAAATTGATGTTGAGGGCCTTGAAGAGTTTGGTGAGCAGTGTCGCTGCCCATCCGAGGACTATGGGCACCAGTATTACTATGATGATGAAGGCTACAATCCGTCCGAGACCCGCGTCAGCTCCAGTCTTGTCGGCCAGCATGTCGCCGAAGGATTGGTAGAGCGAAGCGGCTATGACGAGTCCCAAGATGATGCCTGCACACTGAGCCGCCTGTTTAAAAGCCCCCTGACAGAAGCCGATGATGGCTCCTGCCAGGAGGACTATATATATTAATGTATCCATGTAAGATATATTAATGATGTCATGTTGTAAATGTTGTCGTGACCTTTAAGTCAGGTC
>JAEDNQ010000030.1 GCA_016302435.1 Bacteroidaceae bacterium | reverse complement strand
CATAAGAGACATCTGCTGCATGATAGCCTCAAAATCGCCTCAAGCTAATTTATAGTACACCCCTATATCTACACACATACATATACGGCGCCAAACGTCAATAAACACGTCACCCGACTCGATTTTCCAAGTCCCCAAACTTAACTCTCCAATCGAGCAAGCTCAACACTCCAAATGAGTCGGCTCAATGCCCCTCGTGAGCCGACTCACGAAGGGAATTGAGCTTGGTGCACAAATAGGTTCAGATTGGAGGGTAATAAATACATCCCTTCTTGGTCATCTCATTGTCTTATCTTGCCTCCAAGGAGAGCCCCACAATGTTCTTGCGCCGTTGCAACAAAACAGAGGGATTGCCAAACGTTTTTGGCAATCCCTCTTATTCATCTGCTGAACTACAAAGTTCAGAACCTGTCGTAACTTATCATTTTACGCGCGTCTTGGGAAGGTTGAAGACATCCTGGACTTCCTTCATCGCCTCTGCAGTCATGCCATCAGGCTCACTGCCCATATTGCGTGCGCACATATATATATTGGCAGCCTTGCAGAGCACATCCGTCTGGTCAAAAGCATCCATGATGTCCACACCTACGGCTACAGTGCCGTGCTTCTCCCACAGCACCACATCGTGAGTCTTTATCTTTTCGAGAGTGGCCTCAGCCAATGGCACAGAGCCTGGCAGACCGTAAGGCACGATGCCAATGCCAAGAGGAGCGAAGGCAAGTGTCTCTGGTATCATCGACCACAACACACGTGTCATTTCATCTCCACGGAGGAAACGCTGGATGTGCGACATCGCCACCAGCTCAATAGGATGAGTATGGAGAGTTGCCTTGTAGAATGACCCTGTCTCCAACAGATAGTTCTGAAGAGCGAGATGGGTAGGCAACTCAGATGTTGGGACAACAGGTTCGTCCGCGATTATCTCATAGCTGGCACAATCATCGCAAATGCGAACAATGGAGCCATTCTGCATAGGCCAACGAGCAAGGTCGCGCATGCGCTTGCCTGTACCCTTGCAATAGAAATACTTTCCTTTGAGGTAAGGCAACACCATGCCTATCTGCTTGACGGGCGCAATAGCAGGCATAGCCTTACACTCATCATCCATGAACTCAGTTACATTCACTGTGATGTTTCCGCCATTGCGCTCAGCCCATCCCTTCTGCCAGAGATACCCTGTGACCTCAGCAATTTGATTTATCACCGTCTCCAATCCTGGACGGCCTTCAAGAATACTTTTCATGTTAACTATATTATTAGGTGGGTTCTATTTATTACCTTTATCTTTTTGAATCACCCGATTTCAAACAAGGTGGGTTCTATTAATTCGCTTTGTCAGATTTTTGATTTATCTCTGAGTGCAGAGTGTCAGTTTTTGAGGGAGCGATGCGGGCATCGTGACCGATAAAACTGACAGTATGCGCCAGAGAGAAACGAAAAGATGACAAAACGAAACCCATAATTTCAAAATACTTTTTCGGTGGGAATTAATAGAACCCACCATAAATTATCTTCAAGAACGTATCAAGCCTCATCGCCATACCTCTCCTTGACAATCTGCTCCAACGACTTTCCGCGCGTGTTGGGACATCCTGCGACACCCACCACGAGGGATATGAGCAGCAGAGCAATCATGCAGTAGGCAGCAATGGTGAATCCCTCACCATTCTCACCATATATATATGTGAAGACAAGGCCCCACGCAGCAGAGAGTCCGCGAACGATGAAGAACATTAGTCCCTGAGCACCTGCACGGAACTTTGCAGGAAAGAGCTCTGACCCCCACAGGGCATAGAAGATCTGCACGGAGATGCCTCCATTGAGTCCCCAGAGTATCACGAAGGCCCACAGAGTGGCTTCTCCATTGACACCCACTCCTACAACCAGCAGCCATGTGGCTAAGGCAAAGACGAGGCCAAGGACATAGAGAAGCTTATGGCTGGTGCGGTCAATGACATGGGAGATGACAAATGTCACGCCCACCACAGTAGCCCACTGTATGCAGTTCATCCAGTTAGCTTCTTCGTTGCTCACTCCACCGGCTGTCTCACAGATATGAGGAGAGAAGAATCCCATCACACTCGCTACGAGGTTCCATGTGAGATAGATGGCAGCGAGGAAGAGAGCACTCTTGACAGCTGTCTTGTTGGAGAAGAGTACGGAGAAAGACTGCAAGAGTCCCGACTGCTTGCCCTGTTCCTTTGCCTGCTGCTTTGTAGCCTCAAACTCAGCGCTCTCTTCCAACTGACGCTGCAATAGCCAAGCTATGAACGCTATGACAAAGAGAGTGAAGAAGACCACGCGAGAGCTAAACACCTCCACGGCAGCCGTAGCGGCATCAGCACCTATGACAGCATGAGCCAAAGACTCCACCGGACCATAAAGGTAACCGCCCGGCGCAAAGAGCATGCCCATGAGCAGTATTATCATTGGACCGAAGCCCCACGACATCTGAGAGATGCAGATGTTGCGACCGCGGTTGCCAACCTCCGAACTCTCAGATATATAAGTCCAAGAAGCAGGGACACCTATGCCCACGGATATGCCAGTGATGAGGAAACCTGCCAACAGCATGGGGAAACACACAGACAGCATGATGGTAAGCACACCAAGCATGTAGACCAGGAGGTTGTATGTGAAGATGAACTTGCGTCCAAACTTGTCGGCAAGGAATCCGCCGATGATGGCACCTATGGCAGCACCGAGAGCATTGGCACTGATAGCATTTAACCAGCCAAGATGCATCTCAGACAGACCGAGGTAGCTCTGCCAAAGGCTTATGCCCGAACCTCCAGCCACGATAGCACCAGCATCGAGATAATTGTTGAGAGATACCGCAAGAGTACTCTTCAAGGATGATTTTGCCATACAGCCCTCCTCTTATCTCTTGCTTGTGACAGAAGCGACATACTCGTCGATGTCAGTTATGAAGTCTGCACCGACAGGCACACTGTTGCGCACACAGAATTCGTCATACACGGCCTGCCATGGCATAGCCTTCTGTTCCTCCACGAGGGCGAGCACCTTGTAGCCTTCGCCAGCAAGTTCGAGGCGAGAGATGAGCTCACGAGGCTCGAGCAGAGCACGCAGCATGCACTTCTGAGCAGCGCGCGAACCTATGACGTAAGCTCCAATACGGTTGATGGAACCATCGAAGAAGTCAAGGCCATAGTGCACACGGTCGAGAGCGTCGGCACGTACTATCTCGAAGAAGAGTTCCTGAGTTGGGTCATCCATGATGGTGACATGGTCAGAGTCCCATCTTACAGGACGGCTGACATGGAGCATGAGCTCCTTGATGAATGGAAGCACGGCACTCACCTTATCTGCAGGAGACTCCGTTGGATGGTAGTGTCCAGTGTCTATTGTAAGGAGCTTGTCATTCTGAGCGGCATAGGCAGTGTAGAAGTCATGGCTGCCCACAGTGAAGCTCTCCAGACCGATGCCGAAGACCTTACCCTCAATGCAGTCCTTCATCATTGGCTGCTCCTTCTCAAATATCTCATCTAATGACTGCTTGAGCAAGCGGCGGTAGAGTGCGTGGTTGACGCTCACGTCCTTGCAACCGTCATGCACCCAGAGGTTCATTATACATGGATCACCCTGAGCCTCGCCCATAGCATTGGATATATCGCGGCAACGCTTGGTGTGCTCTATCCAGAAACGGCGGATGCCCTCATCTGGGTTAGAAAGAGTAAGAGAGCCGCTCTTGGGATGAGAGAAGGAAGAGGAGTTGAAGTCGAGGAAAGTATTGTTTTCCTTTGCCCATTCTATCCATGACTGGAAATATTCGACAGTGACCTCATCGCGATCAACCACCTTGCCCTTGAAGTCGCCATATATCTCATGGAGATTCAGTCGATGGTTGCCTGGAATGAGGCTCTTGGCCTTCAGGATGTCAGCGCGGAGTTCGTCGATATTGCGTGCAGCACCAGGGAAGTCGCCTGTACTCTGTATGCCGCCGCTCATTGAGCCAGCCTGCACCTCAAAGCCATGCACGTCATCTGCCTGCCAGCAGTGGAGGGAGAGATGGAAGTCCTGAAGCTGCTTGAGAACAGCCTCTGTGTCAACACCGATTTCGGCATAGCGGGCCTTTGCCACCTCGTATGCCTTGCTAATAAGTTCTTCTTTCATTGGAGTAATATTGGTTATTAAGTTAATGATTGGATGATTGTCGATGTGGAAAGACCTGAATATCCAGAAGATTCGGAAAGACCTGAATATCCAGAAGATTCGGGAAGACCTGAATATCTGGGAACTTCGGAGAACCTATAGTCCCAGCTTCCCCCTTAAAGCTGGAGATACCTTTCGTAAGCCTGATCCCAAGCCTCCTTGTCTTGAGGCTTATACTCTGTAAGAGATATAGAGTCTGCTATGATGCGGCGCATCTCAAACATATCGCCCACGAGCCCTGCCGCTTTCGCCTGCAGCATGATATTGCCTATGGCCGTACCCTCTACTGGTCCAGCCACGACAGGCAGGCCAGTACTATTGGCAGTAAACTGCATAAGATGGCTATTGCGTGACGCACCACCGATGACATGCAGTGTCTCAATGGCGACAGGAGAGAGCTCCTTGAGATAGCCTAAGACCTGACGGTATCTGAGGGCAAGACTCTCGAAGATGCAACGCGACATCTCTTTATAGCCCTGCGGCACATACTGCCCGGTTCGCTTGCAGTAGTTGCGGATAGCCTCTACCATGCTCACGGGGTTGGCGAAGTCGGGGGCATCAGGATTTATGAAACACTGGAAGGCTGGAGCTTCCACGCTTTCCTCTATGACAACCCTAACGTCTTCAGGAGCTTCAGTCCATTCCTTGCGACAACGCTCAAAGATCCACATTCCGCAGATATTCTTGAGGAAACGTGTGGTGCCTTCGATGCCACCTTCATTGGTGAAGTTATATTCGAAGCTCTTCTCATTAATGATGGCTTCCTTCACCTCTATGCCGAGCAACGACCATGTGCCACAACTGAGATAAGCAAAATTCGGGTTAGACGCTGGAATAGACGCCACAGCCGCCCCTGTGTCATGGCCAGCTACAGCCACTACTGGAACAGCACCGAGTCCCGTCATCTCTTGCACCTCCGGAGTGAGACATCCTACCCTATCGGAAGGGTTGACATACCGGCCAAACATTGACTCGTCCAGTCCTATGGCACCTATGAGCTCAGGGTCAATGCGCTTGGTGCGTGGATCCAAAAACTGGCTTGTGGACAGTATTGTATATTCACATACAGCCTCCCCTGTCAACATGTACATCAGTGCATCGGGCACAAAGAGTATCTTGTCTGCCGCTTCGAGAGCAGAGCATCCTGCCTTCTTGAGGGCAGCAAGCTGGAAGAGAGAGTTGAACTGCATGAACTGTATGCCAGTCTTCTCATACACCTTCTCTTTTGGTACAAGACGGAAATAGTCCTCCATGGCATGATCCGTATGAGGGTCTCGATAACAGTAAGGATTGCGCAGCAGGGCACCGTCCTTGCCCACAAAGACAAAGTCCACGCCCCATGTGTCGATGCCGATAGAAGCAATCTCAATGCCCTCGTCTGCCACCACCTTCAGCCCTCGTATTATCTCATCGTAGAGAGCATAGATGTCCCAGTAGAAGTGTCCTCCTGTCTGGATTATCTTATTCGGGAAACGAGTGAGTTCGCGCTGTATCAACTTGCCGTCAACGACGGTGCCTAAGATGGTACGTCCACTGGTGGCTCCAAGGTCAACCGCAAAAAAGTTAGTCTCTTTCATTGTTAGTAAAAATTAGTCAGTTTTAGCAATATTATGATTGTATAGAGCACGAATGCAGAAACCCTGATTGTCCGTCTTGAAATGTGAGACATTGCAACAAACGCAAACCTCAGCAAGTGTATTCCTCGACCATTTCAGAGCCATCATTTCAAGCTCCACATTACAATCGGCGACAAAGTTACTCTTTTTTGTCTATCCAAACAAAGAAAACAAAAATAAACTACGTAATATGCCTCAAAATCATTGTCACTCGGCAAAAAAATCGTAACTTTGCGCTCTCTTAAAGTAGGATAGCAACAAAGAAAGTACAAAGCACAGACAACTTTCCGTACTGCGTACAAAGCACAGACGACATTTCATACTACATATACATTATTAACCCTCAAACTTTGTTCATTTATGAAATTATCAAATCAAATCGAAGGTTTTGAAGGCTACATGTGGAAGCGCGAAATAAACGTACGCGATTTCATTCAGCACAACTACACTCCTTATACTGGCGACGACTCATTTATCGTAGGTCCAACAGCCAAGACAACAGCACTGTGGGACAAACTAACAGAGATGTTCAAGGTAGAGAGAGAAAAAGGCGTGTATGACGCTGAGCAGAAACTGCCACAATCTATTGACACTTACGGAGCAGGCTACATCGACAAGGACAACGAAGTCATCGTCGGCCTGCAGACAGACGCACCCCTCAAGCGCGGCATATTCCCCAAGGGAGGCATCCGCATGGTAGAGACAGCTCTCAAAGCATACGGATATGAGCTCGACCGATCCACCAAGGAGATTTACACTCGCTACCGCAAGACACACAATGAGGGAGTATTCTCAGCATACAACAAGGACATACGCGCTGCTCGCCATGCTCACATCATCACAGGTCTGCCAGACGCATACGGACGAGGACGCATCATCGGCGACTACCGCCGCATCGCTCTCTATGGCGTAGAAAACCTCATAGAGGAGAGAAAGCGCTTCCTCGACCGTCTCGACATCCAGGAGATGACAGAAGAGTGCATCCAGCAGCGCGAAGAGACATCTGAGCAGATTGCCGCCCTCAAGAGCTTCGTGAAGATGTGCGCCAACTACGGTTTCGACGTCACTCGCCCAGCCCAAAACGCACGCGAGGCTGTGCAGTTCGTATACTTCGGCTACCTCGGAGCCGTCAAGGACCAGGACGGAGCAGCCATGTCTATCGGACGTGTCAGCACCTTCCTCGACATCTTCATCGAGAAGGACATCAAGGAAGGCAAGCTCACAGAAGAAGAAGCACAGGAACTCATCGACCAACTCATCATCAAGCTCCGCATCGTACGCTTCCTCCGCACACCTGAGTACAACGACCTCTTCTCTGGCGACCCTGTTTGGGTGACAGAGTCTATCGGTGGTATGGGAGTCGACGGACGCACCATGGTGACAAAGACATCTTACCGCTTCCTCCACACTCTCGACAACCTCGGACCTGCTCCAGAGCCCAACCTCACAGTGCTCTGGGCACAGAACCTGCCCGAGAACTGGAAGAAATACTGCGCCAAGATGTCCATCAAGACATCAGCCATCCAGTATGAGAACGACGACCTCATGCGTCCTGACTACGGCGACGACTACGGCATCGCATGCTGCGTGAGCCCAATGAAGATTGGCAAGCAGATGCAGTTCTTCGGTGCAAGAGCCAACCTCGCCAAGTGTCTCCTCTATGCCATCAACGGTGGACGTGACGAAATCTCGGGCGAACAGATAGGTCCAGACTTCGCACCTATCTCTGGCGACTACCTCGAGTACGAGGAACTCATGTACAAGTTTGAGAACATGATGCGATGGCTTGCCAAGACATACGTCAATGCGCTCAAGATTATCCACTACATGCACGACAAGTACGACTATGAGGCTTACCAGATGGCCCTCATCGACGGCGATGTAATCCGCACACGCGCCACAGGTATCGCAGGTCTGTCCATCGTGACCGACTCACTTGCAGCTGTCAAGTACGGCAAGGTGCGCATCATCCGCGACGAAAGAGGCATAGCAGTAGGCTTTGAGCAGGAAGGCAACCCGACACTCCCATTCGGCAACAACGATGAGAAGACTGACAAGCTCGCTCTCATGGTGACAGAGAAGTTCATGGAATACCTCCGCCAGCACGAGACATACCGCCATGCCATCCCAACACAGTCACTCCTCACCATCACTTCCAACGTTGTATACGGCAAGAACACGGGAGCTACTCCTGACGGACGTCCAAAGGGAGTGCCATTCGCTCCAGGAGCAAACCCAATGAACGGACGCGACGTCAAGGGAGCTGTAGCAGCCCTCTCATCAGTAGCCAAGCTGCCATTCCACCACAGCCACGACGGCATCTCATACACCTTCGCCATCTCACCATCTACTCTCGGCAAGGAAGATGAGACAAAGATAAACAACCTCGTCAACCTCATGGACGGTTACTTCACTCCAGACGGCGGTCACCACCTCAACGTCAATGTCTTCGACCGCGAGCTCCTCATCGACGCTATGGATCACCCAGAGAAGTACCCACAGCTCACAATCCGTGTCAGTGGCTATGCTGTCAACTTCGTCAAGCTCACACGCGAACAGCAGCTCGATGTCATCTCACGCACCATCAATAAGTCACTCTAAGACAACAAGAATATTCACATGAAAGGAAGACTCCACAGTTTAGAGTCCTTCGGAACAGTAGACGGCCCTGGAATAAGGTTTGTAGCCTTCTTTCAGGGCTGTCCTATGCGCTGCGCCTTCTGCCACAATCCTGACACATGGAATCCGGAAGGACCAGCGCAATATGAGATGACACCCGAAGAACTACTGTCAGAAGTAAAGAAGTACAAGAACTTCATCAAAAGCGGAGGCGTCACTTGCACAGGCGGAGAACCGCTCATGCAAGCTGACTTCCTCATCAGCTTTCTCCAACTTTGCCATGAGGCGGGATTCCATACTGCCATAGACACCACAGGCATCATATCGGGAGAGAAAGCCCGAAAAGCACTATCGCTGGCAGACCTCGTGCTCCTCGACATCAAGACTCTCGACGATACTCTTCACCAGTCATACACTGGCCTGCCTCGCACCAACAACCAAGCCACACTCGACTACTTGGAAAGCATAGGCAAACCCGTATGGCTGCGCCATGTAGTCGTTCCAGGGTATACTGATGACGACAACCGCCTCGAAACGCTGGCAAAACACATCTCAAACTATAAGTGCATAGAGCGTGTGGAGATATTGCCCTACCACACCATGGGCAGGTATAAATATGAGGAGTTAGGCATCCCCTACCCCCTAAAAGAAACGCCCGACCTACCGGTCGAGCGTAAAGAGAATGCTATTATGATCTTTAAGAAGCATGTTGCTTGTCCTGTGATATAGAAGATATAGAGGAAGTTATAGGACGCTAAAGGAAACTATAGGATGCTATAGGAGCTATATTGGCTATAGCACCTATAGCCCTTTATCTTACGAAAGACCCTCTATGAGACCATCGACTATCGTTATGCGCTCTGCCTGAGGTGATTTGCTCAGTCCTGGCATGCGCATGATTGTGCCTGCAATAGCCACAATCATCTCCGAACCTGAGTTGATGACAAGGTCACGGATATTGACAGTGAACCCTGTTGGACAGCCATAGAGAGTCTGGTCAGCAGAGAAAGAGTATTGAGTCTTGGCAATACATACAGGGTAGTTCTCCAAGCCGAGCTTTTCTATGCGCTGAAGCATCTTTTCAGCTGGCTTGCTGAATGTGACACCGTCTGCACCATATATCTTCTTGCAAACTTTCTCTATCTTAGTCTTTATGTCATCGCTATTATCATAAGTAAGAGTCAACGGCTTTGATGGCTTGTTTTCAATAGTGTCGATGACAAGCTGAGCGAGTTCCTTGGCTCCTTCGCCTCCCTCAAGGAAGGCATTGTTGACAGCGAATCCCACTCCCTGCTCTTCGCAGTGGCGACGGAGGAGTTCTACCTCTTCGTCGGTATCGGTAGCGTAGCGGTTGAAGGCTACAACAACGCTCTGACCGAAGCTCTGCATGTTGGCGATATGGCGGTCAAGGTTCTTGCATCCCTCAATAAGGCCCTCAGCATTTGGCTCCTTGATTTTGTCTATTGACACGCCTCCGTGCATCTTCAGTCCTTGGGTGGTAGCCACGATGACGGTCAGCTTGGGTTGCAGACCGCTCTTGCGGCATTTGATATTATAGAACTTCTCTGCTCCGAGGTCAGCACCGAAGCCTGCCTCTGTAACAACATAGTCAGAGAAGGTCATAGCCATACGGGTAGCAATGATTGTGTTGCAACCGTGGGCTATGTTGGCGAATGGTCCACCATGGACAAAGGCAGGTGTCTGCTCAGTCGTCTGCACGAGGTTAGGATGGATGGCATCCATAAGAAGAACCGTTATAGCTCCGTCCACACCCATATCCTTCACACGGAAAGGAGTATCGTCAATCTTGATGCCAAGGATGATGTTGCCGATGCGGCGGCGCAGGTCATCTAAGTCCTTTGACAGGCAGAGTATAGCCATTATCTCTGATGCAGGAGTGATGTCAAAGCCACTCTCAGCTGGTATGCCGTCAGACTTTGCGCCGAGACCTGTGATGACAGTACGCAAGTTGCGGTCGTTGATATCAAGCACACGCTTCCACAACACCTCCTTGAGGGCAAAACCCTCCTCGCGGTGCTGGTAGATATAGTTGTCGAGGAGAGCTGAAATCATATTGTGGGCTGATGTCACGGCATGGAAGTCGCCTGTGAAGTGGAGATTGATTTTCTCCATAGGCAGCACCTGCGCATGTCCGCCGCCTGCAGCACCGCCCTTCACGCCGAAGCAGGGTCCGAGCGAAGGCTCACGCAACGCGCAAATGGCTTTCTTGCCAAGTTTGTTGAGTCCGAGGGCAAGGCCGATACTTACTGTTGTCTTACCGATGCCAGCCTTTGTAGGGGTAATGGCTGTGACAAGTATAAGGTTACTCTTAGCTACCTTATCAGGGTCGATGAGGCTGTCTGGCACCTTGGCTATATACTTGCCATGCATCTCCAGCTCTTCCACTGGTATGCCAGCATACTTGGCCACGTCCTGAATGTTGCTCAGTTTACATTCGCGAGCAATCTCTATATCTGTTTTCATACTTAGTTATGTTTTATTACAGTGAATATTGTTGTTTGGTTGCAAAGGTAGAGAAAATTATCGAGATTAATGAATATAGCAAAGAAAATAATGCATAAAAATTCATTTAAGCCAAGATGAAAACATCAAATGGTGATGTTGCAAACTGAAAAAGACAACGTAAGGCACAGGAAAGAGCGGACTAATCACACTTCCCGTTATACAAAGCACTAATTGGGAAAACCAAATCCCAATTCTTACCCCAAACAATATTACCCATCTCAATCTTAAAACGCTTGAATTTCTTTTCATCAAGGTATGAGTTATACTGAGGATGGGGATGAGCCTTTATGAATGAGCCTATATCTACAATCTTAACTGTACCATCACTGAACTGCAGTTCTACAGATAAAGGTGCCACATATTTTGCTGAAACAATATTAAGTATCATAATTTCTTGGTAATTTTAGTTGAGCGTATTCTTTTCTTATATATAAAGAAGTTAACCCACTTCTCGACAATCTTTTTGTAATAAGCACTAACAAAAGATTCTGCAATAGCTGCATCTTTTTCATCCATGGGGCATGCTTTATTCGAGTGTCGCCGAACAATCTTGCAAAGTGCTCCATTCTGTAGTATTATCTCAAAAACTATTTCTTGTCCATTCTTAGTAACATGCACATGAATGGGTTCATGTTCGTTTGAATAGAAGAAGAAAACGAATCCGAAATATTCAAAAATCTTTGGCATAATCTTGTTTTTTTGCAAAGGTAATACTAATTATCGAAATAAAGGCATGATTCACCCTTAATTTTTCTTTACCACACAAAAAAAGCGCAAGACAAATGCCTTGCGCTGGCTATATGCATGATATAGGATTATCACATTCTCAGTTCTGCTTCTTTTGCACAATAGTATGTACAATTTCCCCTTTGCCACTTATCATGTCAAGCCTTAACTCATTTCTGGAGCATGACAGCAAAGAGAAACCGGCTAAACCGCTGACAAAGACAGACCCCTCTATTGGTTTCACATCTTCACGTGCAAGAGAAGCAGCAGAGTTGACCACATAGTCTGTCATGGTACCAGGGCGACGGATGTGCTGAAAATTATGGATGTGTCCACATATATACATATTAACCTTATACCGTCTGAGGATTGAGTCTACACGACGCTGCATGTCGAGTCTTTCACTCTCTCCCTTATATGTGTCAGCGTATATGGGGTGATGTCCCACTACCACCAACCAGTCTTCCGAAGCCGTCTTCAGTTCATTGTCCAGCCATGACAGTTGCTTGTCAACATCCTCTTGAGCCACACTGGGATAATCTATGGAGTCTTCATGGTACTTGTCAATGAGAGGTGTGGTATCGAGAAAGACAATCCTAATGGTCACAGAGTCATCCTCAAAAACCTTGCTATAATAGCGAGCTGGCATCTGCCATCTTCTACTTACATTGGAATAGTCAAGCACAGCCTGCGTATTGCCCCTGTATTCATGGTTGCCAAGGATAGGATACCATGGCAGCTGCAGCTCCGGGTGGCTGTAGATGAGCTCATAGTTTGTCATCCACAGCGGGTCAGACACACTTTGTACTCCCATGAAATGGTGAACATCGCCCAAAGCCAAGACTGCCTCTATATCGTTTTCTTCCGCCACTCGTCCCATTAGTTCGGCAATGCTTTTCTGTTCATAATAGCCATTGCGTCCTAAGTCGTTCGCCACCAAAAAGTTTATCTGAGAAAAAGAGACTGCCGCCCAAAGGAGAAGCAGTCCCAGTGTTAATACTTTTTTCATTTTGTTCCGAACGCTCCAAATTGAGGTTGTACCGTTGGTGAAACGAATGTTGTTGATCCAATGGTGAGTCCATCAGCAAAATATGGTGTCACCTTTCCTTCAGCTCCTGTAAGAGCAGGAGAGTCTGCTTTCAGATGGAAGTCCCATGAAGAATCAAGTATATATGATGTAAGTTCCACTCCGTTGATATCATAAGATACGAAGCCAGGGTCAAGCAAGTTGTCGGGGGTTGATATTGGGCTGTGAGTGTCCACTTCAGGATTATAGTTCTTGTTGTCTTGTACATATCCTTCTGCAGGATTGGCAACAGTTGCTTCACCTACGATAGGAGTTGTCAGCGAACCAGAAGCATAAAAGTTGTAGTCAATGACAGACTTGTCGTCATAACCAGCGTCAGACTTGTTAGGATCAGTGTATTTAGGAGTCATGGCGCGGAACTTGCAGTTGACCAGCAAATTGTTGACGACAGTGACCTTTGCGTTCTTCTCCACATAGATGCATCCACCCTTTTCACCGTCACGTCTCCAGCCTGCATTGAGTATGGTATTGTTGTAGGCATTGGCCATCATCTGACCTCGTGTCTCGCTCTGTCCTGAAGAAGAGAGTTTCAATCCGTTGGTGTTTGGAGAGAACATGACATTGCCTGCTATGTCAGCCTTGGCACCTGCTTTCATGTTGACAGCCTCTGCTCCTGTATAACCATTGGCAACAAATGTATTGTGGCAGATGATGCCATTGCCACCCATCATGTAGATACCATCTGAAGCACCATAGCGGATGATGGAGTTTGTCAAGGCGTATCGACCATTGATGTTGTTTGTTGTGACCTGAGGATACATGTCGTCTCCTGCGGTATAGACTCCTGCGACAGCAGCAGGCGAGCCTTCTATAACCTGAGCACCTGTGTACTCAATGACAACATGGTCTAATGCCATCTCTTGGCAAGACTCATAAGCAACGATGCCGCCCCACAAGCCTTTGAAGGTATTGTCCTTTGTTCGCAGTGCGGGATCCACCGTGAAGGTAACAGGACTGCTCTCTGTACCAAGGACGTAGAGATTGCCCTTGACAGAGATCTCAACTGGCACATGGTTCACGCCCACTCCTTTTTCGTCAACTATGACCGTGACTCCAGGCTCTATGGTAAGAGACTTACCTTCTGGTATAACCAGATGGCGATCCAGCTTTATCACTTCTCCTGATTTCCAAACTCCTGACACTATCATTTCAGTGTCAGTGACATTTTGTTCAACTTGATCTGTTTCGACCACGTTGTTGTTGTCATCATCATCGCTGCAGGCAGCGAAGAACAGTCCGGCAACAATAGCCAGAGCTGCATACATTCTTGTTAGTTTCATTGTTGTTTTTTGATAAAATAGTTTTACAATTTATATCTAATGCCTATCATAACTGTTTGTCCATATCGTTCTTCCCTCTCCAGTATGTTACCTCTATACCGCTTCACGTCAGTTACGCCGTCTGTATGTGGTCCCTTATGAATGTATCTGATGAGAGGGAGATTGAGCAAGTTGGTAGCTTTAAGGTACATCTCAACCCCACTATTCCAAGCCTTCTCGGCTGAGAGTTCCATGCGGAAGTACTCGTTCTCCCAGATGTCATTGTCATACCAGTTAGACACTTCGACCAGCCTCTTTCCGATATAGCTGCCCGTGACTTGCGCGTTGACGCCCTTGTCCGTATCTTTATAGAGAAGAGAAATATTGACCACATGGGCGGCCTGTCCCGACAGCGGTCTGGACTGCTTGACCGTGATTATGTCATTACCCTGCATGGTTCTTTTTCCTGTCGAGATACGCGAATATGTGTAGGTGTAATTGAACTTCACGCCAAAGCGACGGAAGTATTTCAGCACATCAATCTCAGCACCCGTATTGTTGGCAGTGCCCAAGTTCAGAGGTGTGTAATAAGTGTCCTGCCCCTCGGTGATAAGTCCGTACTCTATCGGATTTTGCAAATGCTTATAGAACACACCTACCATAAACTGCTCATATGGTCTCGGGAAGAACTCCCACCTCAGATCCAGATTGTCAGCCACAGTATGTTTCAGGCCAGGATTGCCTTTCTCCTTATACTCCTCATTGATGATGCTATAAGGCACTATCTCGAAGAAGCTTGGACGGTTGGTCGCTTTGGCATAACTGAAATGGATATTCATTGACTCGCTGACAAAGTACTTCAGATGAACGTCAGGCAGACAATCCCAATATGTTTGGTTTCCACTCCCATCAGTGCTACGGGGATACTTCAGTGTATAACCTTGATCTGTATGCTCGGCTCTGATACCTCCGACAGCTTCCATGCGTCCAAATCTGCATTTAGCCATAGCGTAGACGGCACCAATCTTCTCTGTCGCATCATAATTGAGAGGGTCTCCCACATTGCCGTATTCGCGAGGCAAAAGTTTAAGGGCATCAAAATTAGTCCAGTCCTTGCCATACATCTGATAAGCGCCCGTTCCCGTCTCACTGTCAAAAGTGTATTCGTTAAAGAACGACGTCCTCTTCTTGTCCCTGTACATGGCTCCAGTCTTGAAAGTCCAAGTATCCCAAGGAGCATACTCCACATTCAGGTAGCCAGCCCAGTCCCTGTCCGAATTGTGTTCCCATCGTCTGGTGGCAGCCTTGTTAGTCTGCAGATGTGAGCCCTGCAGATATATCTGCGCATTGTCAGGCGTCTGGTTCTTGGCCTGAGAGTACACACCTTTCCAATCCAGCGTCATCGTCTTGCCCAACAGCTTATGCTCTCCCGACAGCGTGCTGTTGAAGACCTGCTGGCTATTATGCCTCATCCTTACAGACGCGACCTGCTCCGCCTCACTCGTCCTCACTTGGTCATCCACCATATACAGCCAACCATTGTACCAATTGAGCTTATGCAAAGGAGAGAACACATAATCCAGCTTGGCATGAAGAGCCAGACGCTGCTTATGGTCGGAATATGTCCTGTCTTCTCTCTCCCCAGTAGAGCTGGTATAGTCTTGGTACTCCATATTCTTGCCTCGGTACATATTCTGATAGCTCGCCGACAAAAGGAATCCAAGCCTGTCATCCAGCAGTCTGTCCCCATAAGCAGCCGAAGCGATGATGTCCGGCAGAGGACGTCGTGAAGTGATACGGAGACTGCTATTGTCAAAATCGCTTTGGCTCACTCTGTTCTGCCCGATATTGCCCATTCTTTCATCAGGCGACTTTGTCACTATGGCGCCATGGTTAGAGCTCAGGAAGTCCCTGTCAAGATATGTGGCATTGTAACCCGTGGAGAGATTGAGCGTCAGAAGCCTTCTGACGGGAGCATCCTTCATGACAAGGTTGACAGCACCTCCAATGCCGTCTCCTTCCAGGTCGGCCGTCATAGACTTGTTCACTTCTATGCGCGACAGAATCTCAGAGGGGAAGAGGTCAAGGGGAACAAAGCGGTTCTTGTTGTCCGGGCTCGGTATCTTTATTCCATTGACCAGAGTGTAATTGTAACGTTTGTCCATACCTCTAAGTATGGCATACTGTCCCTCGCCTGAAGAGTTTCGCTCCACCGTCACACCAGACATGCGCTGTATGATATTGCCCACTGTAATGTCGGGAGCCAGCTCCATAGACTTCGAACTCATGACATTGACGACATTGATAGATTTCTTCTCTATCTCGATAGCCTTGGCATCCGTACTTCCGTTGTAGTTGGAGATGACGACGACGTCAGCAATGCTTGTGGCCTCCTCCTGCATCCTTATATTCAATGTATTTCCAGTATAAGGAACCTCCACAGTCTGGAATCCAATAAAAGAACAGCATATCACTGGCGACGCATCCTCGGTCTTTAGCACAAAGGAGCCGTCAAGTCCAGCCGTTGTGCCATTTGTCGTTTCGCCCTTGAGATGTATGGTGGCTCCAACGAGCGGTTCTCCTGTCCTGGCTTCCAAAACTCTGCCTTTCACCTCATGCATTTGAGTTTGCCCCCAAAGCAAACCAGCACTGCATGTCAGCGCTATGGTCATCAAAAGATGTTTCATAAACAAATAACTATACGTCTTTTACTTTTATTTTCGGGTGCAAAGTTAGGACTATCATGTTACACAATAATGTCAAAGGGATTAAACAAGTCTTACATGCCAATATACGCAGTTGGGGTCAGGATGGTTATAGGTGGGTTCTATTGATTTCCACCTAAATATGCTTGCAAAACCTAAACTGGTAGTTTACGAGTGCTAAACTGGTAGTTTACGA
>JAEDNQ010000205.1 GCA_016302435.1 Bacteroidaceae bacterium | reverse complement strand
GTTGAACTTGCTCATGCGAAGAGGTTATCCATTCGTTTGGTGTGCATCCTTCCATCTTCTTGAACACATTGAAGAAGCTGGAGCGTTTGAAGCCACTCATCTCTGACAGGGCGATGAGAGTCATCTGGGCATTGGCAGGGTCGGATGCAATGCGTTTGAAATGTTCTATGCGGTACCGGTTGATGTAGTCAAAATACGATGAGTGCAGATAGTCATTGAACATCTGTGATAGAGTGGTGACATTTGTTCGGTGGAACAATTGAGTCGACAAATCTTTGCACATTATCACATAAGTTGCTAACTTTGCATCGCAATTGACATTAAGCCATAGGTTGCCAACACAATGGACACTGCATCTTCTGCTCGAAGACTCACCCTCCTGCAATACGTGTCAGAAGCATCCGCAAGCCACAGTGAATACGCTTATAAGCACATACAAACTTACCAGATACACCTTAACAAACTAATAACACATCTATTTTATTATGAAACGAACAACCGCAATCCTGATTCTCTCCCTCGCCACCTTGCCAGCTTTGGCTCAGAAGCAGGTGGACAGAGGATTCGTTCATCCTGGAGGACTGCACACTCAGACAGACTTTGACCGCATCAAACAGCAGTTGGCTGATGGCAACCCCCAAGTCACCTCCGCCTACGATGTGCTTAAGAGTGCCGCTTATGCCCAGAGCTCAGCAGCAACCTATCCAGTAGAGAGCATCGTCAGAGGAGGTTCGGGCGAGAACTACATCAACGCAGCCCGAGGAGCCTCCATTGCCTATCAGAATGCCCTCCGATGGAAGATAGAGGGCAATGCAGCCTGCGCCAAACATGCTGTCGACGTACTCATGCAGTGGTGCCGCACCACCAAATACGTCACAGGCAATAGCGATCAGTGTCTTGCTCGAGGCCTCTACGGATATCAGTTTGCACAGGCAGCCGAACTCATGCGCGACTACGACGGTTGGGCCGAAGAAGACTTCTGCCAGTTCCAGCGTTGGATGCTCGACGTGTGGTACCCAGGGTGCATCAACTTCCTGCGCTCACGCAACGGCACGTGGGAAAACTCCGGCAAGTGGTGGCAGGCACCAGGTCACTATTGGTCAAACTGGGGACTCTGCAACGCTCTGGCCGTCATCAGCATCGGCATCCTATGCGACGATGTTTTCATCTACAACCAAGGCATGTCGTTCATCAAGTATGACCAATGCGGCACATTCACCGACCCACGCACCTCTGTGCCCATCCTCAACGATGGTCTGACTGAGTTCTGGGGAAACCTCGTCGTCACCACCTACGAGTGGGAGAAGGAGACCGGAGCATACGGCAAAGTGGGGCAGACAAACGAGAGCGGGCGCGACACGGGCCATTCAGCCATGGCACTCGGACTGGCCGTCGACATAGCCCACGTCGGCTGGAACCAGGGCGATGACCTCTTCTCCTACATGGATCACCGACTTGCAGCAGGAATAGAGTATGTAGCAGCCCAGTGCAAGAGCGAGAGCGACCTCCCATGGGTTAACTATCACTATGGCTCCAACGGCTACTACTACACCGACTCACGCGCCTGGCTCATGACAGGACCTGCCCTCGGAGCGCAGATACGCCCATACTGGGGCACCGTCATAGGTCATTATGAGGGCATAAAAGGTGTCAGAATGCCATTCGCCGAATGGGCATACCAACAGATGGGCATAGACGGAGGAGGCATGGGAGCCACGAGCGGTGGCTACGACCACCTCGGCTACTCTGTCCTCACAAGCACTTATGGCGACGGCACATCAGCCTTCTACCTCAATCCTGCCCCTCCGACAGAACTGCATCCCGAGATAGAAATGGACGGCACCACAATAAAGCACAATGAGTTGGGCGGACTGACCAACACTTACAAGACCACCGCTGTAGATAAGCGTGCTCTCGCCAAAGGCACTCAGCTCACCCTTCGTCCCTGCCTGCCAGAGGGAGAGGCAGACACAGGACAGTGGCAGTGGAACACGGGCGAGACCACACGCACCATCAGAGTGACAGCCGACAGCTCATACATCTACCGTGTCACATACACCAACGCCCAGGGAGTCACCAGCCAACTATGCTTCCCCATAGCTGTGCAGGGCGACACCCACGATGTCACCCTCTCGCCAGTCATCACCGTCGATGGCACTGACTACGCTTCAGATGTCATAGCCGTCAAGTCGGGGACAACTGTCAAGCTCACCATCAACCCCAGCGAAGCGTATGGCAACTGGGTGTGGGAAAATGGCAAGACCACCAGCTCCATCAGCATCGTCGCAGGGCAAGAGACTCAGCAGGTCAGAGGCTCCTTCCAAAATCAGGGCGGACGACAGACATGGCAGACCTTCACCCTCTACGTCAACGACTATGAGCCCGATGCCACACAGATACTCACCGACGGAATCTACCGTCTCCGCCATAATCCCACAGGCACCTATCTTACCAAGAGAGACGGACAGCTGTGCCTCTATCCCGTTGATACCGCCGACAGCCTCTCGCAGATATGGTACATCGACCGCTCGCCAGCCTTCAAACGCTACAACTTCATGTCACTCAGCGACTCCACATCCATAAAGACTAACGGAACATTTACCACCGTCAAGTTGTCGCCCTTTCAGATCATCTACGCACAAGGCACGGAGCGCGTCATTCTCGCCGACAAGAACAACCTCTACTGGTATGTTGACGACGAAACCACACTGCACGTGGGTCATACCCCCATCCTCTACGACTTCCCCTTCCAACTCGAAGCTGTCACCATGAGCGGAGACGTTGACACCTCAGTCAAGAATCTGCAGTCGCCCGATGCTTCATCATCCTCAGCCTATACAGTTAGCGGTGTCCAGATGCAGAGTGATGCCTCTTGCGCCCTGCCCCAAGGCATCAGCATCATCCGCCCC
Source organism: Bacteroidaceae bacterium (assembly GCA_016302435.1). Lineage (GTDB taxonomy): Bacteria > Bacteroidota > Bacteroidia > Bacteroidales > Bacteroidaceae > Minthosoma. Next base: position 138 of record JAEDNQ010000205.1, on the reverse strand, counting down.
AATGGACAGAAGGCTAAAAAGGTGTTGGCACGTTGACAATATTGCATATTCATCCGTGCATACTCCTTCATTCGGTAGGCAACATGCCAGCAGGGTCGGAAGTCGATGCCAGCATCAACTACGCAGACTATTACTATA
>JAEDNQ010000029.1 GCA_016302435.1 Bacteroidaceae bacterium | reverse complement strand
TGTGTGAGGTTTGTAGATTCGGGCGCACATAACGATTCGGGAGAGGGGTACGCCCAGCCAGCTCACTCTTGTTTCTTCAGGAATATGTTGTGGTCAATGTTGCGCGGCAACTCCTCCTGATAGTGGGTGACCATGATCATAGTCTTGTTCCTCCTCTGGCAGAACGTCTCGATGACATCCTTCACGAGGCGTCGGTTGAGCAGGTCGAGTCCATGAAGAGGTTCGTCGAGGATGAGCAGAGAGGGGTCTTTGACAAAGGCGCGTGCCAGCAGGACCAATCTCTGTTCGCCGCTGCTGAGCTTGAGGAAGGTAGTGTCGGCATAGCGTCCCACACCGAAGATGTCGAGCCAGAACTGGCATACGGCTCTCTGTTCGGGTTTGGGCTTTCGGTATAGACCCGCCACATCGCTGAGTCCGCTTGCCACGATGTCCACTGCTGGTATGTCGCGCATGAAGGCGCGGTGCATCTCGGGAGAGATATATCCGATATGCTTCTTTATGTCCCAGATGCTTTCACCCTTGCCACGCTGATGGCCAAAGAGGACTATGTCGTTGGCGTAGCTCTGCGGATTGTCGGCGCAGACGATGCTAAGGAGTGTGGACTTGCCTGCTCCGTTCTCGCCGCTGAGAGCCCAGTGTTCACCGTTCATGACGGTGAAGCTGAGGTCCTTGAGTATAGTGCGGTTGCCGTAGCGGATATTCACCTTGCGGAAGTCAATGACTTGGCGTGTGCCTGTCTCTGCCTCGTCAATATCTTCTTCGTAGGGCAGGGATAGGATAGCCTTTGCCTTCTCCTCGCTGAGCAGGCGAGCAGGCACTGGAGGGCAGCTCTGACGATATTCGTCCAGAGTCATCTTGGGCTGCACCGCCATGTCCTTCACGGGCACCACATGAGTGATGAACTCGGGGATGTCGTCTGTCTTGGAGAGCACAAGCACCACAGCCACATTGGTCTCCTTGACGAGGAGTGTCAGAAAGTCATTGAGCTGCTTGCGCGCCTCGACGTCGAGTCCAATGAAGGGATTGTCCATGATGAGCACTCGCGGATTGGTCAGCAAGGTCTTTGTGAGCTGGAACTTGCGCAGTTCGCCGCTGCTCAGCAAGATGACATGCTTGTCGAGCAGGCGGTCGAGATGGAAGATGTCATAGAGACGGGAGCGCACCTTCTCAAGCTCCGCATGCATGGCCTTGCGGTCTGCCTCTTCTTCAGCCACACGCGCTGCCTCCTGCTCGGGAGTCTCTTCGCGCACCAGGAATTTGTCGTAGACAGTCTTGCGCTTCAGTCCTTCCTCGGCTAAGCGGAATGATTCGGCAAGGAGGTCGGAGACAAGCGGTGTCTCGTCTATATCGTTCTGATTCCACCGCTGCTGATAGTAATACACACCCTCGTTCGTCCCGTAGGAATCGCGGAAGGAGAGATACTTGATGTTGTCGCTGACCATCTTTGCCTTGCTCGGAGCAAAGTCGTACTTGACCTCATTCATCGGCATGAGGGCACACTTGCCTATGAGCACATCGACCAGACGTGTCTTGCCACTGCCGTTATTGCCCACTATGGCTATCTGCTCGCCCTGATGGAGCTGAAAATCTATCGGGGCAGCCATACGGAAAAGGGGATTGCGGATGATGCCTCCTTGTATATCAATTATCTTTTGCATGTTGTAACTATTGATGGTATGTATTGATGGTATGTATTGATGGTATGTATTGATGTACGCTTGTGCGTGTGATTATTGCATTGTAAGACGTGCAATAGTCTACACGAAATGAAAAATTATGCAAAGGTACAGCATTTTGTCGAGAAATCACAGCTCTATTTCAAACAAATCAACTAACTTTGTATTCACTTAATACAAAAACTACATAATATGAGCATCAAAACAATCATCACATCTGCCTTTGCCGTTACTGCAGCAGTATGTAACGCACAGGTTTACCTGGACACCAAAGCACCTATGGAAGACAGGGTAAAAGATGCGCTTAGCCGAATGACTACGCACGAGAAAATCAAAATGCTTCATGCACAGAGCAAGTTCACCAGCGCCGGTGTGCCACGTCTTGGCATCAGACAGCTCAACATGGACGACGGTCCTCACGGAGTGAGAGAAGAGCTGGAGTGGAACACATGGTCTCCTGCCCGATGGACCAACGACTCCATCGTGGCCTTCCCATCGCTCACATGCCTCGCTGCCACATGGAACAGGAATCTTTCCGCCACCTACGGCAATGCCATCAGCGAAGAGTTCGCCTTCCGCGGCAAAGACATCCTCCTCGGCCCTGGATGTAACATACAGCGCACTCCTCTCAACGGACGCGCTTTCGAATATGTGGGCGAAGACCCATACCTCGCAGGCGAGATACTCGTGCCATACATCAAGGCTGCCCAAGCCAACGGTGTGGCATGCTGCCTCAAGCACTTTGTACTCAACGACCAGGAGATAGACCGCTTTGCGGCTAATGTCAATGTTTCTGACCGCGCTCTGCACGAGATATACCTCGCTCCCTTCAAGAAGGCTGTGGAACAGGCCCACGTATGGACCATCATGGGCTCATACAATATGTACCACAATGTACATTGCTGCCACAATGACCTCCTCATCAACGGCATCCTCAAGGGCGAATGGAAGTGGGACGGTGCTCTCGTCAGCGACTGGGGAGGCACGACCAACACTTGGGAAGCAGCCAACGGAGGCCTCGACATAGAGATGGGCACATACACCGACGGCAAACTGAAGGAGAGCGAATTTGGCTACAACGACTACTACCTTGCCGACCCTTTCGAAAAACTCATCAACGAGGGCAAGATACCTATGTCGGTGCTCGATGACAAGGCAGCCAGAGTGCTGCGCACCATCTTCCGCACAGCCATGAATCCTCAGAAGGTTATAGGTTCACAGTGCTCTGAAGCCCACTACCAGGCATGCCGCGAGATAGCGCAAGAGGGCATCGTGCTGCTCAAAAACGACAAGGCCATCCTTCCGCTCAAGGCTGACCTCTACAAGAAGATACTCGTCGTGGGCGACAACGCCACTCGCTCGCTCACCCTCGGAGGCGGTTCGTCTGAACTGAAGACTCTCCGCGACATTTCTCCTCTCGAAGCCCTCCGCCAGCTCTATGGCGACAAGATTGACTTCGCTCAAGGTTACGATGCGGGACGCGCCCTCTACGACCAAGTGGACAAAGTTGACCCTGCTCGCCAAGAGCAACTGAAGGAAGAAGCTCTGGCCAAGGCTAAGGATGCTGACCTCATCCTCTTCATTGGAGGTCTCAACAAAAACCACAAGCAGGACTGCGAGAATGGCGACCGTGAGTCGTACGACCTCTCCTACGGTCAGAACGAGCTCATAGCCCAGCTGGCTAAGATTCAGAAGAACACCATCGTTGTCACCTTCGGCGGCAATCCTTATGCCATGCCATGGATCTCTCAGGTGTCCGCCCTCGCTCACTGCTGGTATCTCGGCAGCGAATCGGGCTCAGCGCTCTGCGACATCCTGAGCGGAAAGGTTAGCCCAAGCGGCAAACTGCCTGTCACCTTCGCTGCCCGATATGAGGACTACCCCTACGTCAAGTATGGCGCAAAGGCCTATCCGGGCGAGAACAAACAGGTGCACTATCTCGAGGATGTCTTCGTAGGCTACCGCCACTTCACCACATCCAAGGTTAAGCCCCTCTACCCCTTCGGCTACGGCCTCAGCTACACTTCCTTCGCCTACGGCAAACCATCAGTGAGCGTCAACGGCAACAAGATAACCATCAGCGTTGACATCACCAACACGGGCAAGGCGGCTGGCAAAGAAGTGGCACAGGTATATGTGCAAGCGCCCAAGAGCAGCATAGCCCGACCTGTCCGCGAACTGAAAGCATTCGCCAAGACCAAGACTCTCAACCCAGGCGAGCACGAGACTCTGACCATGACTCTCGACAAGGACGAGCTCCGCTACTACGATGAGACAATCAAGGGATGGGCACTCACTCAGGGCTCATACACCTTCCACGTTGGAGCAAGCTCCGAAGATCTGAGGGGCAAAGCCACAGCCGAGGTCAACTGACAACGCTTGCCCTGCCTCGGAGAGTATGTTCAGCCCACATACTCTCCAAAGGCAGGCAGTAAGCCCAAATCACACTGACATTATTTTTTCTTTTCTCAGATGAAAAATCTCTCGAGTACATTAATTATATATACGATACTACTCACAGGTGCTTCGCTCGACGCACACTCGCAAGAAAACATCTGCTTCTCCTCCGACGTGAAGACACTGCAGGTGAAAGCGAACGGTGCTTGGGGCGAAGCACCCGTCATACTCCTTGCCCAGGGCCACCATGTCGACATCAGCTTCGACTTCCTTCAGCCCGAATACCAACGATTCTCCTACTCCATCACTCACTGCAACGCTGACTGGCAACAGAGCGAACTCATCACCAGCGAGTACATGACAGGGTTCAACGACTCACGCATAGAAGACTACGAACCAGCCATCGGCACCGAGATGAACTACTGCCACTACACCCTCTCCCTGCCCAACGATGACAACCAGCTCCTTGTCTCCGGCAACTACAAGGTTACCTTCTTCGACGAAGACGACAACGAAGTGGCACAGGCATGCTTCTCCGTCATCGAGCCCAAGGTGACCATCGACATGTCCGTCTCTGCCAATACCGACATAGACACTTACGATGCTCACCAGCAGCTCAGTTTTGCTGTCAACTACCGAGGCCTGCAATCAGCCAATCCCGTCAGCGAATTTAAATACATCGTCATGCAAAATAGGCGATGGGACACCCATGTCTCTGACATCAAGCCATCGTACATGCAGGTCAACAAGCTCATCTTCGACCACAACAGAGCTCTCATCTTCTATGCAGGCAACGAATATCGACGCTTCGAGATGCTCGACGCCTACACCCCCACCATGAGGGTTGACCGCATGGAATTTGACGACACATACTACCACGCCTACCTCTTCGTAGACGAACAGCGCACAAACTATCTCTACGACGAAGACCAGAACGGACGCTTCCTCCTGCGCAACAGCGACGACACCGACACAGACACCTCTTGCGACTACTTCATGACCCACTTCACCCTGCAGATGCCTCCAGTTGCCGAAGGCGATGTATACCTCTACGGCGACCTCACAAACAACCGCATCGACCCTAACTACAAGATGGAATACAACATCATCGACCATCAGTACGAACTCACCATACCTCTCAAGCAGGGAGCATATAACTACATGTATCTCACAGTCCCCAACACTTCTGCCACCCCACTCACCCGTCCCTGCGAGGGTGACTTCCACCAGACAGAAAACGAATACGATATCTACGTCTACCACCGTCCCTTCGGACAGCGATATGACCGCCTCGTCGGCCACAAGTCCATCAACTTCAAGGAGTAGCAGTTTTTCTGCTCGTCCATCCCCTGCTGCTCCGTTCGGACTCTCGGGCTTCCCAAGCCCGCCACTTTTCCCTCCTTATCAGAAACACCCCGTGTTCACCACGCCAACATAACCCACCCACATGATAAAGAACAAGTTCCTACTGATTCTCTTTGCCCTGTCCCTCTCTAACCTTTCGTTCGCCCAGACACTCGAGCGCAAGCTTAAAGATTGGGCTGCCGCATACGAACGCACCGACGCCTACCTCCGTCCAGCCACATTCACTTCCTGCAACGTCGACACGGAGGAGAAGACCATCCGCATAGTCTTCGGAGGCGGATTTCCCGAGCAGACATTCTCCGAAGCCATCGTAGACCGTGTCTACAAAGAAATAAAACAACTCCTGCCCGACAGTCAGCGCAGCTTTGACCTCATCATAGAAGCTGACGGACGCCCCATAGAAGAACTGGTGCCCAACTTTTTCCGCTCTGGCAAGAAAGACTCTAAACGACAACTGCCCGTCATCTACAAAGGTGAGCCCTGGGTCACCAACATCTCCCGTCCATACACCGCCGACCGAGGACTCGAGGGCAACCACATCTCGCTCTGGGCAAGCCACGGCAGATACTACAAAGCAGAAAAACGCGACTGGCTATGGCAGCGCCCACGCCTCTTCTGCACCACCGAAGACCTACTCTCGCAGTCCATCGTACTGCCATACATCATACCCATGCTCCAAAACGCCGGAGCATACATATTCACTCCACGCGAACGCGACTACCAGACACACGAAGTCATCGTCGACAATGACCACCCCAACAAAGCTGGCATATACATAGAGACGACACGACGCAAAAGCCGCAATATCAAGTGGAAAACTACAGGAACAGACGGATTCGCTTGGGTCAAAGACATCTACGAGCCATGCGACTCCCCCTTCACCGACGGCTCCGCACGCTACATCCCTGCCGCCTCCTCCTCCAAAGAAGAGGGCATAGCACAGTGGATACCCAACATCCCCGAAGAAGGCAGATATGCCGTCTACGTCAGCTACCAGTCGTTCGCCAACTCCGTGCCCGACGCTGCATACACCGTCTACCACAAAGGAGGCATCACAGAGTTCAAAGTCAACCAGCAGATGGGCGGAGGCACATGGGTTTATCTCGGCACCTTCGCCTTCGACAAGGGCGAGCACGACTACGGCATGGTCACTCTCTCCAACCGCAGCGACCACAAGGGCATAGTCACAGCCGACGCCGTCCGATTCGGTGGCGGCATGGGCAATGTGCGCCCTGCCTCCTTCAGCGGTGACACCACCATCTCAGGACTTCCCCGATGGGCTGAGGGAGCGAAATACTCATGCCTATGGTACGGCTTCCCCTACTCCCTCCACACTGAGCCCTTCGGCACCAACGACTACAACAACGACATCAACTCACGTTCAGCAGCCGTCAACTACCTCTCCGGAGGCTCCGTCTACAACCCCAAGCGCACCGACGGCAAACGAGTGCCCATAGACCTCAACATAGCCTTCCACACCGATGCTGGCTACTCCAAGACAGGAGGCACTTTCGGTCCGCTCGGCATCTACATGACAGACTTCAACGACGGTCTCTCAGGAGCAGGCGAAGACCGATACGCTGCCCGAGACCTCGCCAGCATGTTCCTCTCCAACCTGCACACCGACCTGAGAAAGTACCAATGGCAAGTGAGACAACTATGGAACCGCAACTACGGCGAAGCACGAGCTCCCATGCCCACCTCATGCATACTCGAAATGTTCTCACACCAGAACTTCCAAGACATGCGTCTGGCCTACGATCCACACTTCAAGTTCGACCTCGCTCGCTCCATCTACAAGACGATAGTAAAATTTGAAGCCACACAATACAAGAGAGACTACGTCATCCAACCGCTGCCTGTCAACAACTTCCACATAGCCCTCAACGAAAAGAAGCGCACAGCCACACTGCGGTGGTCGCCCGTGGAAGACCCTCTCGAACCCTCGGCAAAACCAAGAGCTTACATCGTCTACACACGCCGCGGACACGAAGACTTCGACAACGGCACTCTCGTCAAGGGCAACAGCTACACCGCCGAAATCCTCCCTGGCCTCACCTACTCCTTCCGCGTGACAGCACTCAACGACGGAGGCGAAAGTTTCCCTTCTGAAACTCTCGCCTGCGGCATTGCGCCAAACAACCGCTCTACCGTGCTCATCGTCAACGGATTCACACGACTCGAAGGACCTAAAGTCATCGACACCTCCACCCGCGCCGGCTTCGATATCGAGGCTGACCCAGGAGTACCATACGGAGCCTTCACCGCCTATTGCGGACCACAAAGAGGATTTGACCGCAGCAAAGCAGGAAGCGAAGCATCAGACGGACTCGGCGCAAGCGTAGGAGGATGGGAGGGAAAACTCATCATGGGCAACACCTTCGACTACCCATACATCCATGGCAACGCCATCATGCTCATGGGCAACCACTCCTTCACCTCTTGCTCCATCCAGTCGCTCACCGACGGCAGCGTAGACATCAGTGCCTACCCCATCGTCGACCTCATATATGGCACACAGAAGGTGTTCTCCCCCGCAGCCTCCCGACTCATAGAGCAATACTCCCAGCGTGGAGGCAAAGTACTCATGAGCGGTTCGTACGACACCAGTGCCTCCATCTCATCCCCATTTGCAGGCGCGCCCTCCATTGGTGGACGCATCACTTCTTCCATCGCCTCCAAGGATATGGCCACGGTAGCCGGTTGTGGACTCAACATGAACATCCACCGCCACCCCAATGCGTCGTGCTACAGCGTGCCGACACCCTCCGTCCTTTCTCCCACAGGCAAGGCCTTCGCCATCCTGACCTATGCTGACGGTTCGTATGCTGCCATAGCAGAGCCACAGCGTTACGTCATCCTGGGATTCCCTCTGGAGACCATCACTGAGCGCTCCAAACTCAACTCGCTCATACAAGCCTTCATATCCTTCCTCGACAAATAGCTCACATCCACTGTATGACATCCACCTTCCTCCCCACCACTCGCAAAGAAATAGACCGTCTCGGCTGGGACCACATAGACGTGATACTCTTCTCTGCCGATGCCTACATAGACCATCCTTCCTTCGCCATGGCCGTTATAGGTCGCATACTCGAGGCTGAAGGACTCAACGTGGCGATTGTGCCACAGCCTGACTGGCATGGTGACTTCCGTGACTTCAAGAAGCTCGGCCGTCCGCGCCTCTTCTTCGCTGTGTCACCTGGTGCCATGGACTCCATGGTCAACAAATACACAGCCAACAAACGCCTGCGCTCCGAAGATGCCTATTCGCCCGACGGACGTCACGACCTCCGTCCCGAATATCCTACTATCGTCTACACCCAGATACTCAAGCAGCTGTACCCCGACGTCCCCGTCATCATCGGAGGCATCGAGGCAAGCCTGCGCCGTCTCACACACTACGACTATTGGAAAGACAGACTGGAGAAATGCATCCTCTGTCCCTCTGGTGCTGACCTCCTCATCTACGGTATGGGAGAGAAGCCCATCACGTCACTGGCTCATCTGCTCATCGAACAAGACTGCGACATCGACACCACGCTCTTCCGCAACCTCATGGCGCGTTTTCCGCAGAAGCAGACAGTATCTCTCCTTGCCGAAAAAGATATACCTGGAGGCATACGACCAGACGACATCGTCCTCCACAGCCACGAGGAATGTCTCAAGAACAAACGCTTTCAGGCAGAAAACTTCAGACATATAGAGGAAGAATCGAACAAATACTCTGCATCACGCATTCTCCAAGCCGTCGACGGACTCTATGCAGTGGTCAACCCTCCTTACCAGCCTATGAGCCAGGATGAGCTCGACCGTTCCTTCGACCTGCCTTACACACGTCTTCCACATCCAAAATACAAAGGAAAACGCATACCGGCATACGACATGATAAAGTTTTCTGTCAATCTCCACCGTGGATGTTTTGGCGGATGCGCCTTCTGCACCATATCTGCCCACCAAGGCAAATTCATAACCTCAAGAAGCAAGGAAAGTATCCTGAGAGAAGTCAAGGCCATCACCGCCATGCCCGACTTCAAAGGCTACCTCAGCGACCTCGGAGGACCATCGGCCAACATGTATGCCATGAACGGACGCAACCTCGACCTTTGCCACAAATGCAAGCGTCCTTCGTGCATACACCCTAAAGTATGCCCTAACCTCAACACTGACCACAGCCAGCTGCTCGACATATACCGTGCCGTCGACAGCATACCAGGCATCAAGAAAAGTTTCATAGGTTCGGGAGTCAGATACGACCTCCTTATGCACGACACGGGCGATGACAAGATAAACGCCATCAACAGACAGTACACAGAAGAACTCATAACCCACCATGTCAGCGGAAGGCTCAAGGTTGCGCCCGAACACACATCTGACCGTGTACTCAACCTCATGCGCAAACCATCCTTCCAGCTCTTCTACGATTTCAAGCGCCACTTCGACACCATCAACCAGCGCCACCACCTCAAACAACAGATTATCCCATACTTCATCAGTTCACATCCTGGATGCACTGCCGAGGACATGGCAGAACTCGCCGTCATCACCAAAAACCTCAACTTCCAGCTCGAACAGGTGCAAGACTTCACCCCCACCCCCATGACCGTCTCGACCGAAGCATGGTACACAGGCTACCACCCTTACACGCTCGAACCCATCTACTCAGCCAAGACACAGCGAGACAAACTTGCCCAGCGCCAGTTCTTCTTCTGGTATAAGCCCTCCGAGCGCCAGAACATCATCCGTGAACTGCGACGCATCAACCGCCCCGACCTCATATCCAAACTGTTCAACAAATAGTACGCCTCCTCTTGCTTCCTCTCGCTTCCTCTTGCCTCCTCTTGCTTCCTCTTGCTTCCTCTTGCTTCCTCTCGCCTCCTCTATCCTCCTCTCGCCTCCTCTATCTTCCTCTCACCCTATACAACTGCCACGAGTTCACCACATTGTGCCATACTGAATAGAATCCTCCTGCCATAGCCGTCACCGGATTCATGAAGGTATAAGCCATCCATATTGCAAAGACCGTGTTCTTCTGCCCCAAGCTCTGCGTTCCAGCCACCATCTCTCCGTGCCTCAATCCCAGTTTTCTTCCTATCCAGAACTGCGCGAGGCAGCACACCAATGATGCAGCCGCTATGCCCACAAGCACCCAAAGGCTCTCCTTGCTATGCACCACAGCCTTCACTGTCACACCGATAGCCAACGCTAATGCCACCGCCCACAGATAAAAAGCGATGCTGCCATGCTGAACTATCCATCCATGCACACGAGGAAAAAGATGGCGCACAAACCAGGCGCACACCAGAGGCATAATGAGCAAAGGGAACACCTTACCCAATATCAACAAAAAAGACGTCTCAAAACTCAGCTCAGGCAACCCCACCTCATGCAAACACGGAACCATGGCAGGCACAAGCAGAGAGACCACCATATTGATAAGGCAAGTATAGCTCACCACCACATTAGCATTGCCACCCAACTTCGTCGTCACCACAGCAGCAGCCGTTGCCGTCGGGCATATCATGCATATCATTGCAGCCTCTATCACCGCCCTCCCTGCCACATCTGGCCAGCAGATGACAAACAATCCCATAGCCACAAAACTGACCACCTGGACAGCCAACATCTCTAACATCCATCCCTTCGGACGCAACTGCCGGATGCTGACCTTGCAAAAACTCACAAATAACATGGCGAACAGCAGCAATGGCTGAATATAACCAATAGCCCTGTTCACCACCTCATGCGTACCGTTCAAAGCCGGTATGCTCACATAGCCCCAATAGCCTAAAGCTCCTGCAAGCATGGCTATGGGCAATGTCCAATTCTTCAGAAATAAAATAATCTTGTTCATAAGTACAAATCACCACGTGTCTGTTCGAACGTACTTCAACAGATACACATTATTATATATATATACGCCTCTACACATTGATGCCATACGTATGCTTCACCTCCGACATGACGAACGTGCTCTCTAACGAGCCAAGATGGTCGATAGTACCAAGAACATTGAGCACAAACTCCTGGTAGTACTTCATGTCAGGAGCGTGTATCTTCAGCAGATAGTCAAAACTGCCGGAGATATTGTAGCACTCCGTCACCTCTGGTATCTCCTGAATGATGCGCATGAAGTCATGAGCTATCTCTCTATTGAGCTGCTTCATCTTGACATTGCAAAACACGACAAAGCCTCTATTCAGCTTTTCAGCGTCAAGTACCGCCATATACTTCTTTATATAACCACTGCCCTCCAAACGCCTCTGCCGCTCAAAGACCGGAGTGGAGGAGAGATTAACCTTCTGGGCAAGCTCCTTGATAGTGAGTCTGCCGTTCTCCTGCAAGGCACGCAGGATGTTGATGTCTGTCTTGTCTAATGTATCTGCCATTCTGTTTGAGTATTGATTTGACATATCTAAAAGAACGTACATTCTATTAGCGAGTGCAAAATTAGGAAGATTTTCCATAATATCAAAATTGTTTGTAAGAAATCACAAGAAGTCGTAACTTTGCATCGAAAATAATAACAAACAGCTCTTAAAAGCATATTATTATTTACAACACAATAAAAAAACATTATTAACAACAATAAAACACAAAACACATTATGGGACAGAACAAACTTCACTTCGAAACACTACAGCTTCACGTAGGACAAGAACAACCAGATCCAGCCACTGACTCAAGAGCAGTGCCCATCTACCAGACAACATCTTACGTCTTCCGCAACTCGCAGCATGCAGCTGACCGATTCGGACTCAGAGACGCAGGCAACATATACGGACGACTCACCAACTCCACACAGGGAGTCTTCGAACAGAGAGTAGCAGCCCTCGAAGGCGGTGTGGCAGGACTTGCAGTAGCTTCAGGTGCTGCAGCCATCACCTACGCACTCCAGAATATACTTCAGGCTGGTGACCATGTCGTGGCAGCCGACAACCTCTACGGAGGCTCATACAACCTCATCACACACACTCTCTCCACACAAGGAATCACAAACACCATCATCGACGTCAACAACCTCCAGCTGCTCGAGGAGTCCATACAGCCAAACACCAAGGCGGTATATGTGGAGACACTCGGCAACCCTAACTCCGACGTGACCAACCTCGACGCTGTCAGCGAGATAGCACACAAACACGGCATACCGCTCATCGTCGACAACACCTTCGGCACACCATTCCTCATCCGCCCCATCGAACACGGAGCAGACATCGTGGTGCACTCCGCAACAAAGTTCATCGGCGGACACGGCACTTCTCTCGGCGGAGTCATCGTTGACGGTGGCACATTCGACTGGAAGGCTCAGCCCGAAAAGTTCCCCACTCTCGCTAAGCCAGACCCAAGCTACCATGGAGCCATCTTCGCCGACGTGGCAGGAGCAGCGGCTTTCGTCACACGCATTCGTGCCGTCATTCTTCGTGACACAGGAGCCACCATCTCACCCTTCAATGCCTTCATCCTCCTTCAGGGACTCGAGACTCTCTCACTGCGCGTAGAGCGTCACGTGGAGAATGCACTCAAGGTCGTGGACTTCCTCGCCAACCATCCTAAGGTAGCCAAAGTCAACCACCCTGCACTGCCCTCACACCCTACCCACTCTCTATACACTAAGTACTTCCCCAACGGAGGAGCCAGCATCTTCACCTTCGAAATCAATGGCGGACAAGAGGAAGCATGGAAGTTCATCGACTCTCTACAGATCTTCTCACTGCTCGCCAACGTGGCAGACGTCAAGAGCCTCGTCATACACCCATACACCACAACACACTCACAGATGAGCCCTGAGGAACTGGCAGAACAGCACATCACACCTTCTACCATCCGACTCTCAATAGGCACCGAACATATTGACGACATCATTGCCGACCTCTCACAGGCTTTCGACAAGATTTGATGGAACACAAATAACTATTCATTTCAACACACAACGAAACACGACAAACACTCAGATGGCTGCAAGCGACTCACCTCCTTGCAGCCATTTCTTTTCGTGCTACTCCTCCGCCCTCATCCGAACAACCGACACATTCACCTATCCACATCTTTGAGTCTCAAACATCCAAAAACCTTTGACACACCACCAAATAACCTCCAAAACATTTGGTCATATAAAACCTTATACGTAATTTTGCATACAAATAAAAGCCAACAATCATGACCAACACTCCCACATCCCTCCAGATATACAAAGCATCAGCCGGTTCAGGCAAGACCTTCACACTTGCCGTCGAATACATATCTCTCCTTGCCATAAACCCCATGGCATACCAAAACATACTCGCCGTGACCTTCACCAACAAGGCCACAGCCGAGATGAAACAGCGCATACTGAGCACTCTCTACGGCATAGCGCACTCTCTACCATCTGCCGACGGCTACGTGGACAATATCCTCAGAACCGTGAAACGCATAGCGCAAACACCCTCCATGACATTTGAGACTGGCTCTGCCAACATCGACATAGACCAGACGACACTGCGAAAAAGAGCCAAAGACGCACTCTCAAACATCATACACGACTATAGCCGCTTTCACATCGAGACCATCGACTCCTTCTTCCAGGGAATACTACGAGAGATAGCCAACGAACTCGACCTCCCAACAAACATAAGCGTCGAAATAGACCAAAAGCAGGTGCTTGCAGAGGCTGTGGACAAAATCATCTACGACCTTAAGGAAGACTCGATAGAGTTCCGCTCTATCATCGACTTCATAGAAGAGAAGATACATGCCAATGCGTCATGGAAAGTTGAAGACACAGTAAAAGACTTCGGAGAAAACATCTTCAAGGAAAACTACCTCATACACGGAGAGGAAGTAAGACGCAAGATAACCAACATCAGCAAGATATACATCTACAGAAAAGAGATCCTTGACTTCGTAGACAAAAAGAAGCCATACGTCACTGACCTCGCCAAGCAAATGCTCGACATCATCAACGACATCGACTTCCTGTCCAACGACGGCTCAAAAAAAATCGTCTCTTTCTTAGAAAAAGTGGCTGACTACAAAATCATCGAATCTTCAGGAAACAAATCAGGTACGTTCTCCTCCACAATCCACGATTTCACCACCAACATAGACCTGTGGGCGAAGAAAAGTTCAAAGAAAAAAGCCGTCATCTTACCCACCATCGAAGAAAAGCTCATGCCCATGCTACAGCAACTCTTCGACCTCCACGACGACTATGCCTCACACCTGCACACCGTCCAGGCCATCTGCAAACACATATATACTCTCATGCTTCTCAACAAGATAAGCGAGACCGTGAAGCAACAGAACAACGATGCCAACAGATTTCTCCTTGCCGAAACAGCCAACTTCCTCAACGCTGTCATCAACGACCAGGACATACCCTTCATCTACGAGAAGACAGGAACCACCATCAAGCACATCATGATAGACGAGTTTCAAGACACGTCCACACTGCAATGGCAAAACTTCCGACCTCTCATAATGAACAGCCTCGCAGCTGGCGGCTCATGCCTCATCGTCGGCGATGTCAAACAAAGCATTTACCGCTTCCGCAATTCCGACTGGCGCATCCTGAACAACATTGAGCATGACCCCGAACTGCAAGACAACATCAGCAACATACCAGCCAAATACAATTACCGCTCTTCTCGCAACATAGTAGAGTTCAACAATGCTCTCTTCGAAAATGCTGTTCGGGAACTCACCAGCGTGTGCCCTGACCTCATCACGGCATACGGGGACGTGGCACAGATAGCAAAGAAAGAAGAACATACAGGATTCATACGAGTCGAAAACATCACATCGCCCGACATCGACAACATCATGATGGAACGCATACAGCACTCCGTCCGCAACCTCGTCGATGCAGGTGTGCAACCAGGCGACATCACTATCCTCGTGCGCAACAACAAAGAGATACCTGCCATCTGCGACTACTTCAACGAACACAAAGACATCGTTGACACCAAAGTAGTCTCAGACGAGGCCTTCCAACTCGACGCATCTCCCACAGTCACCATCATCATCAGCGCACTCAGAGCTCTCGCTACCCTCGCCACCAATATCCACCTCGCCACTCTTGCCTACAATTACCGCAAGTACATCATCATGCCGCAACAAAATGGGCTGTGCCAGACTCTGACTCTAAAAGACTTCGGCACAGAAGAAGAACTGGAACCCATCCTACCTCCTGCCTTCAGCAAGCAAGAACGCCTGAAGCTCAAGCAGAAAAACCTGCAAGAGCAAGTAGAGGAGATATACAACATCTTCAACCTCAGCAAGCTGCAAGGACAGGACGCATACATGTTCTGCTTCCACGACATGCTGCAAAACTTCTGCAACGACCAACTTGCCACCATAGACAACTTCCTTGAGCAATGGGACGACAACCTCCATGAAGTCACCATTCCCAACGCTTCATCCGACGGAATACGTATCATGACGATGCACAAATCCAAAGGACTGGAGTTCCATACCGTCATCATCCCCTCATGCCTTTGGTCCATCCGACCCAAGAACACTGAAATAATGTGGTGCGTCCCCAACTCAGCACCCTACAACGACATGCCTCTCCTGCCCATCAACGTCAGTGGAGCCACACCAGACAGCATCTTCGCCGAAGACCGCAGAATAGAAGAACTCAAAACACTCGTCGACAATATCAACCTGCTCTACGTAGCCTTCACACGAGCAAAACACAACCTCGTCATCCTCACAGGAAATAAAGAAGCGCCAGACAATCCTGATGCTGAAGCACCTATCACTTCAGAACAAGAAGCGACAAACACTGCTGAATCGGAAGCACCTATCAATTCAAAATCAGAAGCATCCACCATCGACAGTGTCCAGTCCTTCCTCCTGCACTCCATGCCACCATACATGGTCGAAAACCCACTCGACGACAGCACCACCCTATGGGACTTCGGAACCATTGTCCCCACATCCGCCAAGTCCATAGAGTCATCGGCCAACATCATGGATGCTCCCCACCATCCCTGTACCGTCCGCTTCGTCTCCCATCCCTCAATAGCAGAGTTCAGGCAGAGCTACGAGTCTGACCTCTTCATAACCTCTGGCTCAGACGATGACACCCTCAAGCAACACTCAGAGAAGATTCGCCTCATCAGCCTCGGTAATCTCTACCATGCCATCTTCCAACAGATACACACCATAGAAGACATCCCCCACGTCATCAGCCTGATGGAATCGCGCGGATGCTTCTCCTCCCTCATCGACGCACAGCAAGCCCAAGAACATGTGACCAGTCTCATAAGCAGCGTCTCAACCACCCATCCCGAATGGTTCTCGCCCGACTGGACAGTGCTCAATGAGCGTGCCATACTCTATAGCCCCCACATAGGCCAAGCAGACGAGCTGACCGACCTCATGGTCACCAAACGCCCAGACCGCGTCATCATCAAAGACAAGCAAGCCATCGTCATCGACTACAAGACGGCTCAAGGAGTCATCAAACACAAAAAAGACGGCACGGCAACCCCACCGTCAGAAAACGTCAAGCAGGTGAAGCACTACATGCATCTCCTCTCCGACCTTGGCTACTCCCAAGTCAGGGGCTACCTCTGGTACATACACGACGACGCAATATGTGAAATTTAAG
>JAEDNQ010000028.1 GCA_016302435.1 Bacteroidaceae bacterium | reverse complement strand
ACACCTACTTATGATGAGAGATATGCTCTTCCCAGATTGCCCAGTACGCAACATCTTGGTACGCGTGGGCGAAAAAATCCCTTCAATGCTAATTTATAGAACCTACCATAAATGCAAAAAGGCTTCGTGTCTCATGGGAGTGGGACGCGAGGCCTTTTTGGTACTGATAGTTTTTTCTTATGGTGTTGGAGAGTAAGTAGGAGTGCTTGATAGTTGTGTGTGTAATCTTTGTTCTACTTATCTTTGTGCTTTGAGCATGGAGGTGAGTTCTTCTATCTCGTGGCGTGTTGTCTCGTCTACGTCCATCATGTCTTTGACTTGCTTTATGGCGTGGATGACGGTGGCGTGATTGCGGTTGCCTATGTTGGCTCCGACTTGGACGTGTGACTTGCCTGTTAGTTCGGAGGCGAGGTACATGGCTATCTGTCGTGCCTTGGCTATCTGCTGTGTGCGTGTGCGTGAGTCGAGCTGGCTGACTTTGAGGTTGTACATGTTGCAGACGCACTGCTTGACGTCGTCGATGGTGATGGTATGTTCTTCCTTGACTACGTAGCGTGGCATGACTTTCTGCACGAGGCTCATGTTGATGTTGCTGTTGTAGACAACGGAGTAGGCCATGAGGGAGTTGATGATGCCTTCGAGGTCGCGCACGTTGTCGCTGACGTTTTCGGCGATGTAGCGCAGGACGTTGGATGGTATCTTGAGTCCTTCTTTTTCTACTTTGGCGGCAAGGATGCCGAGGCGGAGGTTTTGTGTGGGTTTTTCTATCTCTGCCTGCATTCCCCACTTGAAGCGTGTGAGCAGTCGGTCTTCGAGTCCTTCGATAGCTATAGGCAGACGGTCGGCTGAGAGGATAATCTGCTTGCCGTTGATGTGGAGGTGGTTGAAGATGTGGAAGAAGGTGTTCTGGGTCTGTGTCTTGCCGGAGAGCTCTTGTATGTCGTCGATGATGAGTGTGTCGATGGTCTGGTAGAAGCGGATGAAGTCGTTGACTTTGTTCTGGCGGACGGCATCGGTGTACTGGACGGTGAAGAGGTGGGCGGAGAGGTAGATGACTCTCATGTCGGGGTGGAGCTCCTTGATGCGGAGTCCGATGGCGTTGATGAGGTGGGTCTTTCCGCAGCCTGAGGGTCCGTAGACGAAGTAGGGGTTGAAGGTGTGGGCTGGGTTGTTGGCTATGGACTCGCCGACTGAGCGTGCGAGTCGGTTGCTTTCGCCTTCGATGTAGTTGTCGAATCGGTAGTGGGGGATGAGCTGGGAGTCGAGGTCCTGCACTTGTGGTGCGGTGAGGTCGTCGGGGCTCTTGCGTGCGTCCTGGCGTGGTTCGCCATTGACGACTCGTGGTGTTATGTCTGTCTTCTCGATGACTGCTCCTCCTTGCTGCTGGCTTGCCACTGTGACGTTGTAGAAGAGTGATTTGACTCTGTCGTTGAAGACGCGTCGGAAGGTGGATGCCATGAGGGGGAGGAAGTTGTCTTCGATGTATTTCTTCACGAACTCGCTTGGAACATCAAGCACCATCTTGCCGTCGACGAAGCTGTGGAGCTTGACGAAGGCGAAGGAGGCCGAGTATTGCTCGGGTGTGATATTGTCGCGGATGATGCTGAGACATTTATCCCACATGAGTGATGTCTGTTGTTCCATTGATGAGAGTTGTATGGTTTGAATTTGATTGTTGTCTTGGTTATTGAGTGCAGTTGTCGATTGTCCAAAGGGGTATGTACGGAAATCGAGTGCAAAGTTAGGAACTTTTTTCGTAATGACCAAATATTTTTAGTAGTATGATTTTTCGTTGTGGCTGAAAATCCTTTGTTTATAGGAGTTTAGGTTTATTAGATGGATGGGTGGGCAATATGGGCTTGCGTATGTGTAATGTATGGTAGAATAGATAGTTGCGGACTGAGATATTTGGGTGGAGAGGGCAAATGTTGCAATTGTGTTTCACACGTAATGGATTGTGATTGTAGTTGTTTAGGTGTTGCACGTGGTGAGAGGTGAAGGGGAATGCTATTTAAACTGAATTTAAATAACACCCTCCTTTGTTGTTTTCCTCGTCAATATATTTTTATTCTTTTTTATTTATCTTTCTTGCCGAAGAGTGAGAAGTGGACGTATCGCTTGGGGTGGAGTCTGAAGTCTTCGAGGAGGCGTGACATGTTTATGATGGTGGTGTCGACGTGGAGGGCTATGGAGTTGTCGTTCATGAGCATGCCGAGTGAGGAGTCTTTGCTCTTCATGGAGGTGTCGAAGCGGAAGGCGAGGTTGTTGACGTAGGTGAGTGTGGTGTCTGCCTTGGCTGCGAGGGCTGGTATGTTGACTTCTCGGAGTTGTCCGGTGGTGTATTCGAGGTTTGAGCAGATGTTGTTTGTCTTGGTCATGAGCTGCGGAACGTCGCCTGTGAGGAGAGAGTTGACCTGTGCCGTGGTGGTCTTGAGCTCGGTGGTGATGTCTGCCATGTTGTGGAGTGAGGTGGCGAGGGCTGGGTCGTTGGCGATGGTGTTGAGGGCTGTGAGGATGGAGTCAATCTTGGGCAGCATGTTTTCGACTTGTGGGAGCATGTTGCCTGCTGCTGTCATGAGATCGACCATGGGTGTGCCGTTGATGGTGTCGCCGACGTTGATGGTGTGTGTGGGGTCGGGTCCGAGCTTGAGGTTCATCATGGCGCTGCCGAGCATCTCTTTGGTCATGTAGACGGTGGTGCCTTGTGGGATGCGGAAGTCGGGGTTGACATTGATTTCTACGATGAGCTGCTGGCTGGCTTGGTCGAAGTTGATGGCTTTGACGGTGCCGACTTTGAGGCCGTTGGCTCTGACGTCGGATGCGGTGGGCATGCCTTGTACGTCGCTGAGCTGGACGTAGTAGGAGACGTCGTTGCTGAAGAGTTTTAGGCCTTTGAGGAAGATGATGCCTACGTATACGATGAGAATGGCAAGTACGGCTACGAGGCCGATGCGGATTTCTTTGCTGACTTTCATGTTGAGTGTATGTATTTGACGGGTGTGGTTTTTTCCTTTTACTGATGTATGTGTGTATGAAGTAAGTGGTGTTGGTGTGGGATGTTCAGGTGGAGGGCTTGTGGTGTGCTACTCCTTGAAGGTGGCAATGAAGGCGTCGGGGAATTTGCTCAGGATGGATTTGCGTAGTTTTTTGGCTTCGCTGAGAGTGTTTGCCTTGCCGTAGGTGTAGATGTAGCGTCCGCCTGTTTGGTGCATGTCGCACTTGAGTCCTTTGAATTGCCGGTCGCCTGGTTTGAGTTTGACGGCTCCAGAGAGCACTTGTATGCGGTAGACGGTGCGTGGGGCTGTGGTGGACGGCTGTGCTGGTGTCTGCTGGCGGCGGGATGGTGTGGCGGCTGGTGTGTCGTCGGCTTCGGGTGTGTCGTCAGCGGCTGCTGATGGTGTGTCGTCGGCTGTGGGTGAGGCAAGGGTGGCGGTGTTGACCTTGTTGCCTTGTCGCTGTGCGACGTATCTGACGATGGCGTTGTAGATGCTGCTGGCGAGTTGGCGTTGTCCGGCTGAGGAGACGAGGTATTGTTCTTCGGCTGGTGTGGACATGAAGCCTACTTCGAGGAGCACGCTGGGCATGTAGGTAAGTCGGAGTACGGCGAGGTTGGCTTGGCGTACTCCCATGTCGCGTCGGCGTGCGGTGCGGACCATCTCGTTTTGTGCGAGCTGGGCGAAGGCTACGCTTTCTTTCATGTCGTGGTCTTGCATGAGTTCGAACATGATGTTGCTCTCTGCCGACATGTTGTAGTTATATTTTTTTGCTGCTTCGCCTTCGAGTGCTATGACGGAGTTTTCTCGTTTCTCTACTTCGAGGTTTGTCTCTGCTGTCTTGAGGCTGAGTGTGTATGACTGCACGCCGTAGGCTTGTTTGGAGCCTTTGGGCAGTGAGTTGACGTGGATGGAGACGAAGAGGTCTGCTTTGGCTTTGTTGGCTATCTCGGCTCGGCGTCCGAGTTCGACGAAGGTGTCGGTGGAGCGTGTGTAGACGACTCGTATCTCGGGGTGGTGGCGCTGGAGCATGCGTCCGGTTTCCATTGTGATGTTGAATGCGATGTCTTTTTCGCGATGGGAGCGCACGGAACCGATGGTGCCGGGGTCTTTTCCGCCGTGGCCTGCATCGAGGACGACGGTGAAGCGTCCGCCGTCGGCTGTGGGGGCTGGGGGCTCGTCTGCTGTCAGGGGAAGGGGGATGAGCAGTGTGCCTATAAATATAATAATGTGTAATATCTTATTCATGGAGTGCTGAAATATGTGCAAAGGTACGAATTTTTGGTGTAACTTATGTGTAAAGCAACAGAAAGAATATCCTTTCAGATATTCTTTCTGTACATATAGGACATATTTCGCCTGTTTATGTGTCAGACTTTGTATGTCTGTATGGTCTCTTGCGGTTTGATAGGAGAGAGGGGCTCAGAGGCCGAGGTTGAGTTTTAGTCCTCCCATGAACCATAGTCCTGGCTGCTGGATGTTGGCGAAGTCGTAGTAGGCGTAGTCGGTGAGGTTGTTGGCCTGCAGGTAGAGGCTGTAGTGTGGGCGTGTCCAGGTGAGCTTGAGGTCGAGTGTGGCGAAAGTGCCGTACTTCTGTGTCTGGCCAGTCTTGGCGTTGTCGAACTCTCCGTGGCGGTTTTTGAGTGTGAGGTTCCACTGTGCGTCGAGGTGGCTGAAGACGTTGTGCTGGAGGGTGGCTGTCAGCTTGTGGCGCAAGAAGGTGAGGCGCGATGCGTAGGAGGCTTGCTGCTCGGTGTTGACTCTGTGTTTGAAGTTGTAGCAGTAGCCGAGTGTGAGTTGGCGGAGAGGGGTGGAGGGGAGGAGTCGGGCGAGGTCGACAGAGGTGAGCATCTCGGCTCCTATGTTGTCGATGTCGCTGTTGGCTGTGGTGTAGACGGTCTCTCCTGTCTTTTTGACCCAGTCGATCATGTCTGTGCCTTTGCGGTAGAAGGCTTTGACTTGTGTGTTGAAGCCTTCAGCTGTGAAGGTTGCTCCCACGTGCCAGTCGGTGCTCTTTTCGGGTTTGAGCTGGCTGTTGCCTTCGAGGCCCGGACCGTTGTAGTAGAGGTCGGTGTAGGTGGGTGTGCGCAGGCTCTGGTTGAAGGAGGCGAAGAGTTTCATCTGGCCGAGTCGCCATGAGATGTCGATGCCGGGGTAGAGGCGCATGCCTCCTGTGACGGCTGTGTTGTCGTTGGCGAGGAGGCCGAGGGAGATGGTGGCATTGTCGATGAGGATGTTGTGTTCGAGATAGAGGCCGAGGTTGGTGCGTCCGTCCTTGTATTTGTAGTATGCGTTGTGGCCTGGCACTTTGTGCTGCTCACCTTCGGGGAGTTCTTTGCCGAGGCGTGTGGAGAGGATGTTTTCGCGACGGAGTTCGATGCCGATGGCTGTCTTGCCGAGGGTCCATGTGGTGTTGGCTCCGGCGTTGGCTCCGTAGACGTTGGTCTGGTGGAAGTTCTGATAGGCTTCGGGGTTGGCTCTCATCCAGACGTAGTGGTCGAGGGAGCGGTTCCAGTAGAGCTGTACGGGGATGTTGACTTGACCTTTGTATTCGGCGCTGGCGCTGACGAGGTAGCGTCGGTTTTCTTCATACTGTGAGTCGGAGCCTGTGCCGTAGAAGGTGTTGGCTCCGTAGTTCATGGTGCTGAGTCCAGCTTGGATTGTGGCTTGGATGTGGTCGCTGCTGTATCGTCCTCGCCAGTAGGCATTGGCTTTGTTGAAGTCGTCGTTGTAGGTGCCGCCGTCGCTGCGCACGTAGCCTCCGCTGAGGCGGTTGTTGAAGTCGGAGGTGGTGAGGGTGAGGCCTGCGTTGGCTCCTGCAGTGCCGTATGAGCCTCCGTAGGCATGTGCTTGTAGGTGGTTGTCGTTATCGGTGCGTGTGACGATGTTGATGGCTCCTGAGAAGGCTTGGCATCCGTATACTCGGCTGGCTCCCCCTTCGATGACTTCTATGCGCTCTATGTCGTCGATGTTGACGGGGAGGTCGAAGGTGAGGTGGCCTGTGTGGGGATTGGAGATGTTGATGCCGTTGATAAGGACGGTGAGCTGGTCTTCTGTGCCGCCGTTGACGCTGATGTCGGTCTGTATGCCGAAGGCTCCTCGCTGGCGGACATCGACTCCTGCTACTTGCTTGAGCAGGTCGTTGACGGACTGGGCGCTTGAAGCTTGGATGGCTTGTCGGTCGAGGACTTGGACGAGGCGCACGGCTTTGTCGGCTGGCAGGGGTGCGCGTGTGCCGGTCACTTCGGCGGCGGAGAGGTCGATGGTCTTG
This sequence comes from Bacteroidaceae bacterium, assembly GCA_016302435.1. Taxonomy (GTDB): domain Bacteria; phylum Bacteroidota; class Bacteroidia; order Bacteroidales; family Bacteroidaceae; genus Minthosoma. Next base: position 10,893 of record JAEDNQ010000028.1, on the reverse strand, counting down.
ATGACGGTGGTGTCTTGTGAGTATGTGGGGGTGGTCGCCATGAGGATGGCGGCGAAAAGGGTGAGTTTCTTCATGTTTGTTGTGTGTTTAAAAGTTGTGTACGTTTGTTGTTTGTTGGCGGGCTTGGGAAGCCCGAAAGGTTGAACGGAGCAGCCTGGATGGCGGGCTTGGGAAGCCCGAAAGGCTGAACAGAGCAGCGTGGATGGCGAGCTTGGGAAGCTTGGCTTTGTCTGTGGACAAGGCGGGCATTTCTCGCTTGGGGTGCTCTTGTTCAGAAAAAGCGGCCTATGATGTCAATCGCATGGCTCTTGCTGAGTGCTCCAGGATTGGTGCCTGGCCATCCTTCTGGCACTTTCATGTTCCAGCGGCGGTAGTAGTTGACCCAGAAGGGGGTGACTTGTCCGCTCTTGTCGTGGAAGGACATGGGCTGCTGGGGAAAGATGGGGGTGCCGTCAGAGGTGGTGTAGCTGTAGTGGACCAGTTCGCTGCAGTAGAGCGCGGAGTCACCTGGCAGGTACTGATGGTCGTATGGGCGACCGATGTACTCCTTGGCTTTGGACACGGAGGCAGCGGCGGAGGACTGGTCTTTGAGCCTTCCGACGAGGACGAGCGGCAAGCCCTGTGGGCTGTGGTCGCTGTGCACTAAAAAAGAGTCGATGGGAGTGAGCCATACGCCGTGGGCTGATGACGCTTCGAGAGCAAAAATGGTGCCATCAGCTTCTATACAAACGATAGCTACATGGGAAACTCGCTGAAGGTCGTAGCCTTCAGTCACATCTACTATCGCGGCGGCGACACCGTCGCGTGTGGGACTTACTACGTTGAAGAGTAAGTCGCCTGTCTCGAGGCAGCTGATGTCGATAGGACTGCTGTCTTCGAGGGCAGAGGCTTGCAGGCTGTCTTCGTCGGCTGCATGTGGGGAGCTGGAGGCTGTTGACATGCGAGCGGCTGACGAGTCGGGACAGGCTGCTGTGAGGGTGGCAACGCTGAGGACGCCGACGAGTACCTCTCTCTTCAGTGTGAGAAAGATGGCGTCGCCGTGGCGCGAGAATTGTGACCATCGGAGCACTTCTGCCTTGTTGAATCGTTGTTTGTAATACATGTGTTGTTAAAACAAAAAATGAATAATTGTAGGGCTTTATTGCCTTTATATCGTTCTGTGGTGTGTTGACGTGACTTTATTTTGAGGATGTGTCAATGTGTTTTGTTTAAGCATGGACTACTCATTGGGTGTGTCAGTGCCTTTTCAAGTTTCGCTCTGCATCGATGCGCAGGAGGATGAAGAGAAGGATGGTGAATCCCCACAGTGATGAGCCTCCGTAGCTGAAGAAGGGCAGGGGTATGCCTATGACGGGGGTGAGTCCGAGGACCATGCCGACGTTGATGAATAGATGGAAAAGGAAGATGCACAGGACGCTGTAGCCGTAGACTCGCCCCATGGTGTCGGGTTGGCGTTCGGCTACGGCTATGAGTCGCCAGATGAAGAGCAGGTAGATGATGAGCACTCCTGTTGAGCCGATGAAGCCTTCTTCTTCTCCTACGGTGCAGTAGATGAAGTCGGTGTGCTGTTCGGGCACGTATTTGAGTTTTGTTTGTGTGCCGTTGAGAAATCCTTTGCCTGTCAGTCCGCCTGAGCCGATGGCTATCTTGGCTTGGTTGACGTTGTAGCCTGCTCCGCGTGGGTCGTCTTTTTTGCCGAGGAGCACTTCGATGCGTGTGCGCTGGTGGTCGGCGAGGTGTTCGAAGAGTGTGTTGCTGACGTAGAAGAGGGAGGTGGAGAGGATGCCGAAGAGGGCTATGAGGAGGTAGCGCAGGAGGTGGGTGTGGAATGCCAGTCCGAGGATGTAGAGTATCATGAGTATGCAGAGTCCGAGCATGATGTGGCAGACGTCGAAGGGTATGACGTAGGCGGAGAAGAGCAGGGAGAGTGTGATGGTGGCTGTGGCTGTGAGGGCCATGATGCGCACCGCCATGGTGTTGCGGCAGTATACCCATACCATGCCGATGGTGAAGATTATGGCAAGGAGGAGGACGGTGAACTCTCCTATGGAGACGGGCATGGAGAGGAAGTAGTCGTCGCTGAATTTCATGCCTACGACGAAGTATATGACGCTGGCGAATCCGCAGAAGAGTAGTGAGCCAGTCATGCCTTCTCTGTAGAGCACGAGGAAGAAGGCGAGGTAGACGAGGGCTGAGCCTGTCTCTTTCTGGCAGATGATGAGGAGCATGGGAAAGAGGATCATGGCTATGGCTATGGCTATGTCCCTTGTCTTGTGGATGTTGTAGCCGTAGCGGTCCATGAGTTTTCCTAAGGCCAGTGCGACGGCAAACTTGGCGAACTCGGCTGGCTGGAGCTTGATGGACGACCCGATGGGGAGCCATGAGCGTGAGCCTTTGGTGTCGGGGGCGACAAAGATTGTGACGAGGAGTAGTAGCATCATGAAGCCGTAGATGATGTAGGCTGAGGTGTCGTAGAAGCGTTTTTCTATGAGCATGAGCACTGTGGCAAGGACGATGGATGTGCCTGCCCAGACGATTTGCTTGCCTGAGTTGGTGGACCAGGCGAAGAGGTCGGGGTTGTTGAAGTCGTAGCAGGCTCCGCACACACTGAACCACCCCCATATTATCAGTATGATATAGAGGCTGATGGTAATCCAGTCTATGCTCATGAATATGCCTTTGGTTCCTCGTTCTTGTTCCATGTGGTGTGATTTTTTTGATGCCTGAAGGGGTGGGACGGTTATTGTTTTCGTGTGTGTGTATCGATGTGTGTATCGATGTGTGTATCGATGTGTGAATCGATGTGAGTATCGATGTGTGTGATGCGTCAGAATGGGGGCGTGGAAGTGTCTATCGTTCTCGTGTGCCGTAGTTGATGGAGCGGCTTTGGAAAGATTCGGCTTTTTTCTCGCTTGCTTCGGAGAGGTGTCCGTTGATGTATTGTTCCATCATGAGAGCTCCGATGGGTACTCCGTATGTAGCTCCGAATCCGCCGTTCTCGACATATACAGCTATGGCTATCTTTGGGGAGTCCATTGGTGCGAATCCCATGAAGACGGAGTGGTCATGGCCTCTGTTTTGTGCTGTACCTGTCTTCCCGCACACTTCGTATTGCAGGCTGTTGGCTGCTCGGCATGTGCCTCCTGTCACGGCTCGCCTCATGCCTGAGACGATGTATTCGTAGTTTTGCTTGTCTACTTTAGTGTAGTGTTTAGTCTTGAGGCTGTCGGCAATGTCGCCGTCTTGGATGTGCTTGACGATGTGGGGTGTGATGTAGTAGCCTCGGTTGGCTATGGTGGCTCCGAGATTGGCTATCTGTAGAGGTGTGAGAGTGACTTCTCCTTGTCCGATGGAGATAGAGATGACGGTGAGGGCTGACCATGATTTGCCCAATCTGCGGTCGTAGTATTCTGCGTTGGGAATCATGCCTCGTGCTTCTCCTGGCAGGTCGATGCCGAGTCGGTAGCCGAATCCCATGGACACCATGTAGTCTTTCCATGTGGTCATGGCTTCTTGTGTGGTGCGGTATTGCTTGCGGTTGCCCAGCATGTGGTATAGTCCCCAGCAGAAGTAGGCGTTGCATGAGGTGGCTATGGCTGGTTCGAGCGGCAGAGGGGAGCCGTGGGAGTGGCATCCGAGCTTGAGGCGGCCGAAGCGGAATCCGTGGGCGCAGGGGAAGGGTGTGGACGGGGTGATGATTCCTTCTTGCAGGAAGGTTAGTCCTTGTGAGGTCTTGAAGGTGGAACCAGGTGGGTAGGTGCCGGAGAGCGCTCGGTTGAGCATGGGTTTCATGGGGTCGCGCTGCATCTCCATCATCTGCTTGCCTCGCTGTTTTCCTTCCATGCGGTGTGGGTCGTAGCTTGGCGAGCTGACCATGCAGAGCACTTCCCCTGTGCTGGGCTCTATGGCGACGATGGCACCCATCTTTCCTTCCATGAGTCTCTCGCCGAGGGCTTGGAGCTTGGCGTCGATGGAGAGGGTGAGGTCTTTGCCTGGTATGGGTCGTCGGTCGTGTTCGCCGTTTTGGTAGTGTCCCTGTATGCGGCCTCTTGCGTCGCGTAGCAGTATCTCTACGCCTTTTACTCCTCTGAGTTCGGTTTCGTAGCTGCGTTCGACGCCTTGTTTGCCTATGTAGTCGCCTGGTTCGTAGTAGCTGTCTCGCTCCACGTCTTTGGGTGAGACTTCTGCCACGTCGCCGAGGACGTGTGCGCAATGGTCGGTGGCGTAGCGTCGGATGGTGCGCTCTCTGACGTAGAAGCCACGGTAGCGGAAGAGTTTCTCTTGTAGGATGCTGTACTCTTGTGCTGGTATCTGTGAGATGAAGAGTTGCTGTGTGTAGGTGGAGTAGCCGGGATTTTTGTTGCGGTCTTTTATGGTGGCCATGCGTGTGTCAAACTCTTCCTTTGATATGTTGATAGTTTGGCAGAAGTCGAGAGTGTCGAGGTCTTCCACTTCTCTCATCACGACCATGATGTCGTATGCCGGCTGGTTGAAGACGAGGAGTTCGCCGTTTCGGTCGTAGATGACTCCTCGGGTGGGGAAGATGACGTTGTTGAGGAATGCGTTGCTGTCAGCCTTGGTCTTGTACTCTCCGTCGGACAGCTGGAGGAAAGCGAGACGGACGATGTAGCAGAGCACTATGATGAGTGCTATGCCTCCGATGGTGTATTTGCGGTATTCGTATCTGTGCTTTCTCATTGGGGGGAGCGTGGGTGAGAGTTTATTTTGGCGACTTGGATTTGTTGTTTGCGGGGAGGGAGAGTATGTCAACCTATCGGTCTTGACGGCTTGTGTTGTCAGCATCCGCAAGGCGGCACTTGTCTACAAGGTTTCAACCTATCGGTATTGACGGCTTGGGTGGGTGAATATGTCGATGAGGACGCATAGGATGGTGGCTGTGAGTGAGCTGCTGCCTATGCTTATGAGAGTGAGAGAGATGTTGGCGAACGAGAGTGTGTTGAGCATGATGTAGGTGGTGTGGAGGACTGTCATGAGCAGGAGGGCATAGAGGAAGTATTTGCCTAAGCCCATGGTTGTCACGCTTGGGACAAAGTCTTCTGCTGCATCTCGTGGGGAGAACATGTCGGCTACTTGTGTGCGTATCATGGCTACGAGGGTCATGGATGCTGCAGCCATGCCGGCTGTGTTGGCAAACATGTCGTGGAGTAGTCCTGTGGCAAATCCCCATAGCAGGAGGGACACTCTTGTGGTGTCGTGGCTGAAGCAGAGGAGCATGTAGCCGATGACGAGCGGAGTGATGAATCCGAAGAGGTGCATGTTGTTGAATACGAGCACTTGAAGAATGATGAGCGACAGAAGTCGCAATGTGCGCATGATTATGTTTGAGCTCATACGATTGTCTCCTTGATGTGTGGGGCTATGTTGAAGGGTCTATGTTGTATAGAATGTGTGGGGCTATGTTGAAGGGGTGGTGGTTTTATTTTTTTGAGAGTCTTTTGATTTGTCCGTTTCTTTGGCTTTGTTGTTTCGAGTTTCGGAGTATGTGTTGTCGTTAGTGTCGTCGTAGTTCGACGCTTCTGTTTCGAGGGATTGTCGTTCTTGTGATGAGAAGTTAGTGATGACGGACACTTCCCGTAGTGTGGTGAAGTCGACGTAGAGTAGTACTCTGATCATGTATGAGGTGCCGCTGTCGGAGTCGTCTATCTGCTGCACTTGGCCTACGGGCAGTCCTGCAGGGAAGATGTCGGAGTAGCCGTTAGTCTCTACGATGTCGTTTTTCTGCACTTTAGCGTGCCGAGGTATGTTGTTGAGGTGCGCTATGTTGCAGTAGCCTTGTTTCCAGATGAGAGAGCCGAAAAATTCGGACTTGCGCAGTCGGCAGCTTGTCTTGCTTTTCTCGTTGAGCAGCGGGATGACGATGCTGTAGTGTTGGCTGGTCATGTAGACTACACCTACCACTCCCTGTGAGCATACGACTCCCATCTCTGGGCGTATGCCGTCGGCTTCGCCCTTGTTGATGGTCATGAGGTTGTGCTTTTTGTGCAGGCTGCTGTTGATGACTTGCGCGTGCACGAGGTTGTAGCGTGTGGGGAGTGAGGGCATGCGCTGTGTTGTGTCGCCCTTGATGGTGTCGAGTGTCTCTTGCATGTGTAGCAGCTGCTGTCGCAGTTGCTGGTTTGTGGCTTCGAGTTTTCTGTTTTCTTCTTGAAGGTTCAGATATGACGTAATGCTGCTAATGACGTCGTAGGTAGCTCCTACAATGCCATTAGCAGTAGTGAAGTATACGCTTCTGGGGTATCCTGTTGTGCTGAAGAGCGAGACGAGGCTGACAGCTTCGAGCAGTATGAATACGAGCCAGTGCTTTGTTTTGACTATGAAATCGATTAGTGAGCGCATAGCGCATTATCTCATGAGGAACTGATAGTTGTTGACGTTTTTGAGTGCTATGCCAGTGCCTTTTGCTACAGAGCGCAGAGGGTCGTCGTCGATATGGAATGGTATTTGTATCTTGTCGGTGAGTCTCTTGTCGAGACCTCTCAGGAGCGCACCTCCGCCAGTGAGCCAGATGCCGTTTTTGACTATGTCGGCATAGAGTTCAGGTGGTGTGTTCTCCAAAGCCTGCAGCACGGCAGTCTCTATTTTTGCTATAGTCTTGTCGATGCAATGGGCAATTTCCTGATAGCAAACGGCTATTTCCATAGGCAGGGCAGTGATTCGGTTAGGTCCGTATACGACGAAGTCTTCGGGAGCGCTGTCTCCAAGGTCGGTGAGGGCTGAGCCCACATGGATCTTGATTCGTTCAGCCATGCGTTCAGATATTTTCACGTTGTGCTGTCGCGACATGTATTCCTGGATGTCGGCTGTGAGTTCGTCTCCTGCCACACGTATGGAGTTGTTGGTCACGATGCCACCGAGCGAGATGACGGCTATCTCGGTTGAACCTCCGCCGATGTCGACTATCATTTGTCCTTCCGGTGCTTCCACGTCAATGCCACATCCGATGGCAGCCGCCATAGGTTCGAAGATGAGGTATACGTCACGTCCGCCAGAGTGTTCGGCGCTGTCGCGCACGGCTCTCAGTTCGACTTCTGTTGAGCCCGATGGCACTCCGATGACCATGCGCAGAGAAGGGGTGAAGAGGTGGTGTCCCGTCTTCACCATCTTGATGAGACCCCTCATCATCTGTTCGCATGCGTAGAAGTCAGCGATGACTCCGTCACGCAGTGGGCGGCAAGTGCGTATGTTCTCGTGAGTTTTCTCATACATCATCTTTGCCTTGTTGCCGACTGCAATCATCTTGTTGTTTTTCTTGTCCAGAGCAACAACGGAAGGCTCATCCACTACAATCTTGCCATTGCAGGTTATGATGGTGTTGGCTGTGCCAAGGTCCATCGCTATGTCTTGTGTCAAAGAGAAAAATCCCATAATGTCAAGTTCGTGTTATGTGGTGAATTTACTTTGCGAAATAGTTGTGAATAGCAGTGTCATAGTGGCTTGATGTGGCAAAGGCGCGCTCGGCAAACTGTTTGCGCTGAGCCTTTGTTGTCTCTGCACCCTGAGCCTTGACGATGTCGAGCAGAGGCTTGTATTCAGCCTTGCTTGGCACGATGACCACGTCGTTGAAGTTTTTAGCAGCAGCTCTGATGAGCGAGATGCCGCCTATGTCAATCTTTTCGATGATGGTAGGCTCGTCATTGGTATTTGCCACAGTCTCCTCGAAGGGGTAGAGGTCAACGATGACGAGGTCTATCTCTGGAATTTCATATTTTGCCATTTCCTGCTGGTCGCTTTCGAGTTCGCGGCGTCCGAGTATTCCTCCGAAGACTTTTGGATGGAGAGTCTTGACGCGTCCTCCGAGTATGGAAGGATAAGTAGTCAAGTCCTCAACCTTCTGGCAAGGGTAGCCGAGGCTCTCGATGAAAGCCTGAGTGCCGCCTGTAGAGAGGAATTTTACGCCGTTCTTGTTGAGCTCGGCGAGCAGTTCGTCGAGTCCGTCTTTGTGGAATACTGAAACGAGAGCAGTCTTGATTTTCTTGATGTCAGCCATTGTCGTAAATAATATGGTGTGAATAGTTATTGATTGAGAAAATTCTTATTGAGAATTCTTACGAGCCACAAAGTTAGTCATTTCTCGTGACATGACTGTATACAAAACTTGTTTTTTTTGATGTTAGCATTTATTTTGTAGAATGAATAGGAAATAGATATGTATTTTGACTGCTTTATTTATCAAAGGGACGGAAAATGCGTGTGAGAGGTTTTGGTGTGAAGAGGAGAGGGTGAAAGGTAGTTCAGAAGGAGTCGAAGCACAGAGGGAGCAAGTCGTGTATGCTGTGTATGATGTACGAGCTGTTTGCGCCCACAAGGACTATTTCGATAGGATTTTTGTAGCGCAGCTCCGTTTCGAGCAGCGCTTGGCGGCAGGAACCGCAAGGAGAGATGGGAGAATCGGTTAGCCTTCCTTTGTCGTCACGAGCGGCTATGCAGAGGCGTGAGACAGGCTGGTCGGGATAGCGAGAGTTGGCATAGAAGAGAGCGGTGCGTTCGGCGCACAAGCCCGAGGGGAAAGCCACGTTTTCCTGGTTGCTGCCGCTGACGATGGTGCCGTCGGCAAGTTGCACGGCAGCTCCGACGCTGAAGTGGGAGTAGGGGGAGTAGCTACGGTATGTGGCTCGGACGGCGTGGTCTGCCAGTGTTTTCTGTTCTTCCGAGAGTTCGCTGGGGTGCAGCTCCTCCACGTTGGTGGTGATGGTCAAGGTTTTCATTCTTTTTGTGTGATGTGGGGATTAGCGGCATGTCACTCTTGCTTCATGCTGTCAGTCGGAGTGATGAGTTCGGGGTCAGGCTCAGGAGTGGGGGAGTCGTCTTTGACGGGAAACTGACCTTTGGACGCATGGATGATATAGTCGGTCATCTCCTCATTGCTGCTGAAGTTGTAGCCAGCGAGCTTGCGTGTATCTCCGTCTATCTCCATGTAGCGTTCGGAGTAGATGCGGTGGGCAGCTTGGTCCCAGAAGAGGAGAGAGGTCTTGAAAGTCTCGCCTTTGAGGTTTTTTACCAGCACTCGTCCTCGGAGTTCCCAGAGGCTTCGCTGGTTGTAGAAGTAAGCCGTGTCGCAAGAGATGAAGGCATCAACTTTGTAAGACTCGTTGAATCGCTCAATGAAGAGTCCCTTTTCAAACGACCAGTACTGTGGGTCTTTCTTGTCGTATATGAACCACTCTTCGGCTATCATCTTATAGCGAATGATGCCCGAGTCGCTGATGAGCGTGCTCACGCCGATGGACTTCAGTGTGGGCAGTGAGTCCCTCACTCCTATGTCTGGTCGGTGGCTGTCGTCGTCAGAGCTGCATGACTGGAATGATAACATTGCAGCAGTCGAGAGGACTGCTGCAATGCTGAAAAGAGATGTCTTATAAATCATGTGATTATGCGATTATGCGATACGTTAGCTTTCATCCTTGAAAAAAGTGCGCCTTGCATTAGCGCAGGCGGAGAGTAGTGGATTCTCCAGCCACAGAGACCCTCTGTCCTGCCTTGATGCCAGCGAAGAATGCTTCGCTCTTAGGGTAGTAGTGAGCAGCATATCCGGCAGCCTGCTTGTTGGCCTTGGCAGCCGATGCTGGGTCGACAGACTTGGCCTTGTTGCAGTAGTCGGTGGCGAGGCAGTAGTAGTAGCTCTTCTGGAGGTGGTCGCCCGAAGCCGCTCTGGCTATGCAGCTTGCCTGGAGGAGGTAAGCGCCGCCATTAGAAGGATTGTACTGTAGAGTCTTGCGGCAGTATGCGCGGCACTGAGCGAGGTTACCCTTCTTGTAGAGGAGAGCAGCCACGATGTAAGAGTACTTAGCCTTCTTGGCATCGTCAGACTCGAGGCTGATGGCTTCGTCGAAATATTGGATAGCTCCGTCGACGTTATCTTCCTTGAGGAGGCGTGAAGCCTTACCGATGGCAGCCTGAGGAGTCTTGTTTATCTGGTAGGCATAGTCAGCAGCCACATAGTAGATGTTTGACTTGTCACACTCGAAGTTGTTGAGGATGGCGAGGACAGCGTTGAGATATTCAAGGTTGGTCTTGTTAGCCTCCACCTGAGCTGAGTAGATTTTTTCGAGAGCTTCGCAGTCAGCGGCGCCAGACTTTACGAAGAGGTCGTTGGCGCTGAACTGCACAGGCTGATAGTTGTTGATGATAGTCTGAGCCTCAGGAGCGAGAATGACCTGCTCAACCCACTTTGTTGAGTCTTCCGATGTAGTGTCGGCAGGGATGACCTGTGAGGGGAACTCCTTTGCCTGGTCGAGCAGTCTGTCGCAGATGTCGTTGGTGAGCATGTAGTCCTCGATAAACTGCTGGCGGATGTCGATGTTCTCCTTGTTGGCCATGAAACGCTGGTAAGAGCAGGCGATGAAAGACCAGAGGACGAATCCCTCAGTGTTGGGACCCATGTCCTGGATTCCCTCCTTGAACATCTTGTAAGCCTCTTCGTTCTTCATTGCGGGGCAGAAGTTGTAGTAGTCATACGCTTTGCGGCAGATGATGTTACCCTTTGTAGATGTAGTCTTTGGTGTGGCGAAGGAATTGAGCGCGTCGAGGTTGGCGAGTCGCTTGTCATAGATGGCCATGAGCTTATCGAAATATTCCTTCTTCTTCTCGGCGTCAGTCTCTTTCTGGATGAGCTGTTCGAACATCCATGCTCCGTCGGTGTAGACGCGGATCATGGAGAGAGGTGCCTTGTTGAAAACAAACTCCCAAGGTTCGATGGCGTCTGCCCAGTTCTGCTCCTTGAAGGCTTCCTGGTAGAGGCTGAGGCTGCCGAGAACAGCTACAGAGTCTTCTCCGTGGCCGATGCGGTCATAGATGGATGTACCTGAGAGGTCTTGTGCTGATGCTGATGCGCATGATAGCGCAATGGTCAATGCTGCAAATAGCTTCTTCATA
>JAEDNQ010000204.1 GCA_016302435.1 Bacteroidaceae bacterium | reverse complement strand
GTAAGCGACCTCATGTGAAGGTCTCCATGCAAAGTTAATGACTTATTTTGATTTGTCAAACACTATGCACGATATTTTGGCTCGTCCGCCGTATATTGGGCTTGCCGTACATTTTTTTAGCCATGTGTTTGGCTGTTTAAACTTTATTCCTTACTTTTGTATCCTTTTCTGTCATCACTCCCCATTTGTCAAACACATATTTATATATATACCAATACATATCGACAATGATAAGCAAGAACAAGATAAAATACATCCGCTCGCTTGAGATGAAGAAATACCGCAAGGCGGATTGTGTCTTTGTGGCTGAGGGCAAAAAACTCGTGGGCGACCTCATCGGCTCTTTTGACCTCACTTACGTGGCAGCCACCGCGGCTTGGCTTTCTGACAATGCTCTGCTCCTTTCCTCAGCTGTCTTCCAAGGAGTAGAGGTCGACGAGGTCAGTGAGGAAGAGTTGCGTCGCATCAGTTTTCAGGAGACACCTCAGCAGGTGCTTGCCATTTTTCGTCAGCGTCAGTCGGATGCCGACATCAATGAGGTAGCAGCCAATGACCTCTGCCTTGTGCTCGACGATGTGCAGAACCCTGGCAATATGGGCACGATCGTGCGTATAGCCGACTGGTTTGGCATCCGCCACATCTTCTGCTCTGATGCATCGGCCGACATATACAATCCCAAGACGGTGCAGGCTACCATGGGCGGCATGGCACGAGTGGAGGTGCACTATGCCAATCTGCCGCAGTTGCTCGATTCGCTCGACAGCTCCATACCCGTCTACGGCACCTTTCTCGACGGCGACGACATCCACGGTCAACAGCTCTCTTCACACGGTGTCATCATCATGGGCAATGAAGGCAGGGGAGTGTCAGCTCCTGTCTCCGCACATGTTTCTCACCGACTCTTCATCCCCAATTACCCACCAGGCTCTTCTACATCTGAGTCGCTAAATGTGGCGATTGCTACCGCCATTGTGTGCAACGAGTTCAGAAGGCCAAGGTGAATAAGCATGTGTTTTACCGTCAAGGCGAATGCTCATGTTTTCACATGTCCAAGGCGAATGCTCATGTGTTCACATGTCCATGGTGAATCAGAAGGATTATTTTCCCACTATCTCTGTGATGTCAAGCACACGGTGGTAGTGGGAAATTTTTTCTTCTGAGATGACAATGGTGCCGCCCAGCCATTCAGTCATGGCAGGTTCGCCGATGAGAGGGCAGTGGCCGATGAAGTGTCCGCCATCCGTCTCAACGATGTGGTTTGTATATGCCTCGAATGTCCCTTTGTCGTCTACGATATACACCTTCGATGCTGCTATACGTCTGTGTGTCATCTTCTTGCAGGAGGTGCTTTGCGTCGGCGTGGGCCGATGGAGTTGGGTGTGCGCACTGATGGTGCTTCTTGTATCTTTATCTGTCTGTCTGAGCGGTTTCGCTGGCGAAGTTCCTCTGGTGTCAGACGTTCGTGGATGGGCACGGTCATTCGACCGTCGGGTAGAGAGTCGTTTATGACAGAGTCTGAAGAGACAGAGTCAGCAGCGAGAGAGTCTGTGCTGAGAGTGTCGGCCTGCATTTCCTTGCGGTGCATGCGCACGAGGCTGATATTGTTGACAATGCACAGGCTCTTTCCCGATGTTTTGCCCGTGTAGTAGAAGAATCCGCTGATGGATTTTATTTTGTCTTCGCTGATGGTCTCAAGGGTGAGCTGCATGGTGTTGTTGCTCTTTGTTGTACGGGTGATGCCGATGTGGTGGCCTGTGTCATATATGACACTGAGACCTACGTGGAGATTGGTCTTGTAGTCCTCGCTTGTCAGACCTGCAAAGGCAGGTGTGAACGTGAGGATGTATTGGTCGTAGCGGCGATAGGACGTGTCTGCTTTGATGGTGAAGCTCTCTTTGTTGGCTATGTCCTGGTCGCGCAGCACTATGACGGGCGAGGTCTGCCATAGATTGGCTGTGTCTCCTCCAGTGGTGAAGATGGCTGTCATGCTGTTATTGCCTGTCTGAAGCTGAAGGGCTTCATTCTGAACAGAATAGCGTTCTCTCAAGTTGCTATATATCTGGTTCAGTTCCTTGGCATTGCGATTGTAGTATACGAGCGAACGATTGAACTGGTCTTCCGATATTTGGTGTTTTGCCATGACAGCGTCGATATATTCTTGTGCTTTCTTTTCCTTCTCGGCTGTGGGAAGACGCTCTATGAGGCCAAGGGCGAGGTGGTAGTCGTAGAGTACTTCTTCCATCTCGTTCTTGGTGAGCACACCCTCTGGGCGTTCGTCACACGAGGCGAGCATCTGCATGAGGAGCAGGAAAATGATGACTGGGGCAAGTATTTTCATACGTTGATGGTGGGGAGGGAAATGTGATGATGGACTGGGCAATTTTTCCAGTGATAAACATAACAGAGGAGGGGGATGATGTATGTTTCATCCCCTTCCTATCTGAATGTGTGAGAGTCGTCGGTAGTAGAATAGCAGCAGTGCGATGATGCCGCACGAGATGGCAGCATCGGCAAAGTTGAAGATGGGCGAGAAGAATACGCATTCTTCGCCTGGGTAGATGGGCATCCATGTCGGCATCTCCCATGTGACGAGGGGAAAGTAGAACATGTCTACCACCTTGCCGTAGAAGAGCTGACCGTAGCCTTCGCCCCATGGTTGCAGTTCGGCTACTAAAGGGCGGGGGGGATTGTTGAATATCATGCCGTAGAAGATGCAGTCGATGATGTTGCCTGCTGCTCCTGCTGCTATCAGTGTTGTGCATATCATGTAACCCGTAGGGCACTTGGCCTTTATCTCGCGGTAGATATACCATCCGATGGCGATGACGGCTACGATGCGGAAGAGTGTGAGGAAAAGCTTGCCTCCCCACAGCTCCCATCCGAAGGCCATGCCGTTGTTTTCCACGAAGACGAGGCTGAACCAGTCGGTGACATGTATGCGTTCACCAAGATACATCCCCGTCTTGACAGCGACCTTGATTATTTGGTCAATGACAAGGACGGAGATGAATATCGTGATAGATAGGATGTACTTTGTCTTTTGTGACATTGCTGAAGTGTTGATACGTAGCTTGATG
>JAEDNQ010000027.1 GCA_016302435.1 Bacteroidaceae bacterium | reverse complement strand
CTATTAATTAATCTTTTATTTATTCACTTAAAATCATCTTACTTATGAGAAAAATGCTACTAAAAGGTCTGATGGTGATTGCAGCAATGCTTGTTTGCCTTAGCGCAAGTGCCATCGACAAGGTTGTCAAGTCCACAGGTCTTGATAACGAAGTAACATCGCTCGAGGAATTAAAGTCTAAGAAAGTCATCCTGCAAAATGCAGATGGAAAGATGCTTTATATTCCTGGAGTAGGTGGAGAAACTTCTTGGGACTTCAAGATGACGGACCTTGTTAACGGTCTGACATCTAACAATGGCGCATTTCTTAGCGCAATTGATTATGATGGACATTTGATCTTCCAAGTATTCAACCTTAACGGTGATGAGCGTGCCACACCAGGCTGGGCAGGCGGAAAGGCTTATCTCAATACGCAACCTGCAGGTGTGAACGATGTCATCTTCGGCCTTGCAGGAATGAATGACCAACATGGCCAGGACGGTCCAAATCTTGCCGTTTGGGACGTTGAATACGTAGAAGGACAAGGTTTCTCTTTCCACAATGTTGGTCGCGACATCTATCTTGGCTATGACGCAACAGATGCCCGTCCTTCCACATCTGTAGTATACTGGAAAGCATACACAGCATATCATGCCAGCTATGTTCCGGAAGAAGTTGAGGCTGCATATGAACAGGCTATAGCCGCTGCTCGTACTACTGAGACTATCAAAGCTCTTGAGACAGCAAAAGCAGCTTTCGACTCAAGCGCAGATCTTAATGCATTTGCCGACGCTGTAAACGCTGCTATTGATGTCGTCAACGCTTGTCAGGCTGTTAACGCAGAATACGCTAATCTTGACAAAGCTGGTGCTGCAGTTGCAGCAGATGTTCTTGCTAAGTATGAAAACAAGGAGTATGCAAACATAGCAGAACTCCGTGCTGCTTACATTCTTGCAGCAAAAGCTCAGACAACAGCAGGTGCTAACATGACTGGCGCTATTGTTAACCCAAGCTTTGAGCTTGGTACACTTGAAGGATGGACTTCAACTGATGGTGGTGCCATTGCTTTGAACTACAACTTTGCTCAGAGAACAGGCGATAAGTTCGTGGAAAGATGGACTCCTGCTCCAGGCAAACTCTCTGACGGTTCACTCCTCCAGACTCTAACAGACATGCCAAATGGTAAGTATACTCTCACAGCAGAGATGCACAACATGGAGCAGGGCAACAACAGCGTTCCAGGCACAGGCTTCTACCTCGTGGCTAATGATGACAAGACTGCTGTAGCAGCTCATGGTGAGACTGTTACAGTGTCAACAGTGGTTACTGATGGAAAGATTGTCATTGGTACTAAGCTTATCGGCTGCTCTGGCAACTGGATTTGTGAAGACAACTTCCAACTCACTTACCTTGGTCCAGTAGCTTCAGATGAAGACCTTGCACCACTCACAACCGAGATAGCCAATGCTAAGCTTCTTGGTGTAGACGTGTCAGCATGGGAAGGCAAGACTTTCGCTGCTTCTGAGGTTTCTGCAGCTATTGAGGCTGTCAAGGAGGCTGAGTACAAATCTGTTCTCGCTGCATACCCATTGAACGCTGGCTCTCTCATTCCTGCATTCGATGCATGGGAAGGAGGCATGGCTTCAAACAAGGGACAGCACTGGGATGGAACAAGCACATCTACTTATTATGAGCAGGCTAAAGATCAGTACGGACAATCAAGCTGGACAAATAGCAAGACTACAACTGTCAACCTTCCAAAGGGTAAGTATGTTATCTACGCTGCCGGTCGTAACTCTGCAGGCACTGTATGCACATCTTATATTAAGGTAGACGACCAGACTCAGATCTTCCCTGCAAAGGGTGACAAAGGCTATGGTATTGCCACTGACGGTACAGCTACTTTCGACCCATCAGCAACATACGCTTTCGAAAATGCTGGTCGTGGATGGGAATACCGCTATATCGCATTTGAAGTAACAGCAGAAGAAGGTGAATCAGTCACTCTTACAGTCGGAGGTGAGGCTACAGCTCAATATCAGTGGATGAGTGTATGTGTGCCTGTTCTCCTCGCTACTTCTGACAATGTAGCCATCGCTAAGCAGACACTCGCAGCTGACATTACCGCTGCACAGGCTATCGTTGATGCAAAGGCTGGTGTAGGTGACGGACTCTTCCTCATTCCAGAGGAGGCATTCAGCACATTCTCTGCCGCTGTTGAAGCAGCAAAGGCTGTAAGCGACAACGCAGAAGCTACAAACGAAGAAGTTGCAGCAGCTATCGCAGCTCTTGCTGCCGCTACTAAGACTTACAAAGAAACTCCTGTAAATGTTCCTGCAGCGGACAAGCAGTACACACTTTCACTCAAGACATCTGATGAGGCTTCTCCATTCCAACTCAGCATTGTAGAGGGTAAGATTTCTATTGAGGAAGTAGGTACTCCTATCACATTTGTTGCTAAGGAAGGTGGTAAATTCGCTCTTTCTAATGGCACTGAAAGTATATACTACACAGGTGCTAACTCATGGAGTCTCGGCGCAACCGCAGAAGAGGGTGAAGCATGGACAATCACTGCTCTTGCTGATGGCACATATACCATTAATGGTAAGAACGGTTCCCTCGGAACAAATACAAAAGATGGTTTCGCTGCTGGCTCTACATGCTACGGAAACAAGAAAACCACTGACGGCTTCATTGCATGGACTATCTCCGAATACGTCGCTCCAGCTCCAGTGCTTGTATACACAGACCTCGCTGTTGAAGATTATTACACATGGTCAGCAGCTGACGCTACAGGTGAGAAGGTAAATCAGTGCCCAACTACGCTTGTGCTCAACGAATCAACAGGCCTTCCATTTGGTGATGGAAACGTTCATTACCTTAACTATGTTGATCTTAGCGACGCTGTAAATATGGTTGTCACTGCTACAGACGGTACTCCACGTATGCTCTTCAACCGAGTAGAAGACAATGGTACTGTCAATGTTGAACTTCCACGCGATGCTGCGGAGTACTGGACAGAGGTTGATAATGGCGACGGTTCAAAGACATACACTGTCGACGTGAAGAAGATAGTAGCAAACTTCGGTTTCGCTCACCTCCACTGCATCAAGGGTGCTAACTGGGCAAATACAACAGTCACTTCTGTCAAGATTGGACGCGAGGAGAAAGCGCCAGTTGAGCCAGAGCTCGCAAAGGTTGAGAACATGACGCTTACTGTTGCAGAGGACGCTGTTATCGACGAAGATGGCACATTCCCTGTAGTATTCGGCTATACAGCAACTGTTGACGAGTCACTCACTATGCCTGCTGGTTCTATCTCTTACACAGTGACAGCAGAGGGTAAGGAACCAATCAATGGCGAAACAGACTTCGATGTCGATAAGGACGCTCGTAACATCTATATCGCAGGTCTTGAATACGGCACTGAATACACTATCGCTATCAACTCTCTTTCTGTATCATACTTCGATCTTGAAACAGGCGAATCAAAAGTCGTGTTCGAGCAGAAGTTCGAGGCAGGTGAGCTCACAGCTACATTCACTACAAATGCTAAACCTGAGGAGCCAGAACCAATTGAGCCAGACGCATGGTATATTGCAGACAAGTTCAAGGTTAACGAGTACATTGACGGCAATCGCATAGACGTAGCTACTGCTCGTTTCGTTGCTGACCCAACAAATGCAGAGAATGGATGCATTGAGGTCATCACTAACGACAATGCTGCGGAAACTTGGGAAGCACAGCTGTTCATCGTGAGCGATGTGGAGTTCGCTGCTGGTGACGTTGTCTCTCTCGAAATGAAGGTACGCGCTGACAGAGCTCAGACTTCAGGTACTCAGCTCCACAAGAATCCAGGTGAGTATGCACACTGGCAGGCTGTAGGTGATGTCAACTTCACTACAGAATGGACTGCATTCGCTGGCACTGTCACTATCGACGCTTCTTGGCCAACTGGCATGAAGACTATCGCGTTCAACCTCTCAGAGGTGGCTGGACAGTCTAACCGTATCTACTTCGATGACGTGAAGCTCACAGTGACAAAGCCTGATGGCATCAACGGTGTTGCAGCCGGTGCAAAGGCAAACCGCAAGGTTGTTGAGAACGGTCGTGTAGTTATCTACAAGAACGGCGTTAAGACAATGTCTTCAGGTGTATCAATCCGATAACATCACTGACATACGATAATGACAAGGGTGCAAGGCTTTTGGCCTTGCACCCTTTGTGTTTTTGTGGGGATGTGGGAGGCATGTGACTGTAGGTAAATGTCTCTCACATGTCTGTTGCATTACTGTCCAACCACATCACCCATTCATTCTCAAATAAGAATTATTCTTCCACTCAAAATACCAAATGTATGGCTGAAACCAATATGATAATATAACTTTCCGCCGCGTTTTATACTTTTAACTCCTTAATTGCTTGGCAATCGAAAAACTTTTTGTATTTTTGCACTGTGTATATAATATAACGACGATGAGCAAATACGAGATACCTTTTTTGACGGCATGCATAAATGCTTTTGGCCGACGTTTTTCTATGACTCGGCAGGCTGCATTCCGTTATCTGCACGAACACAAGGGACTGGCGTTCCTTATAGAGTTCTATGACGTAGAGCATCTTCAATCTATGGACGATACCATCGATGACCTGCTTGTCGTGTGTCAAAAGAATGGAGGGTCACTGGCATGATACTTCAGGACAGATACCTTGATCAGCAATATTATTTGGGAACTGAGCAGTCTTTGCGCTTCCTCCACAAAACTAAAGTCGAATGCTTATGAACATGCCTAACCACCATCAGATAGCCACATATCTCACTGATTATGCTTTGAGTGAGTTGGTAAAGTATGTTATAGAAGATACAGGCTGTTCCATAGAACAGGCTATGGAACGTGTGTACAATTCTCCGCTCATGGCTGCTCTTCAGGATGAGGAAGGTGAGCTATACGTTCAAAGCCCTGCATATCTGTATGAATTGATGAATACGCTTCCAGTAGTTCAAGAATAATTTGCACTCTAATCCGTTCTTCCAAGTCCGACAATAGAAGAGAGGAATGGATGGAGGATGTGCCGCTCTATGCCATCAGATATGCGCTTTGACACTTTGATGCACACTGTGTCTTCAAAATCAGACATATATTTGCAGAAAAGATAATAATCAATCAAAAATATTGTCAAAATGATGCTGATATATATAATAATGTGTAACTTTGCAACATGAGAGGCGCAATATGCCACACTGCATGCCACGAAGTTGGGTATCTGCCGCAATCTCACCACCCTTCACACAACTAACAAATTTACGCACCAATATTTATGAAACTTACACACACAGTGCTCTTAGCAGCCGCCATAGCCTCTATGGCAGTCCCTGTATATGCCAAGAAGAAAAAAGACAAGACACCGCCGACACCGCCCAAGTCGGAATATTGTCTGCTCACTGGCAGCGACACGGTCAACATGAGGGGAGTGATGAACGTCATCGAAAAGAAGGACACCATCTTCCTCGAGCTGCCCACCTCATTGCTCGGACGCGAGTTTCTTGTTGTCAACCGCC
The DNA here is from genome assembly GCA_016302435.1 of Bacteroidaceae bacterium. Taxonomy (GTDB): domain Bacteria; phylum Bacteroidota; class Bacteroidia; order Bacteroidales; family Bacteroidaceae; genus Minthosoma. The sequence continues at coordinate 11,806 of JAEDNQ010000027.1, read as the reverse complement.
TGCAGCAAGTGCCCAAGGAACTCAATGAGAGCGGAGTCAACAAAGGCATCAACTACGAGAACCAGACCATTCGCTTTGAGTGGAACAAGAAAGAAAAGACTGTTGTCATACGCCAGCAGAGAGTGACACCTCTCGTTGAGGGCAATGCAGCTATTGCTCGCTCTGTCAGCGAAAACTATATCGACCCCATCATAGCATCCATCAAGGTGAGAGCCGTTGGCACCGACTCTGCCACAGTCATCTTCCCCGTCGACAAGCTCTTCAACGGCAAAGACAACTGCCTCAACGATGTCTTCCACAAGATAAACATCAACAACTCGCCCGTCACCGACCTCAGCCGCATCATTGAGGTCAAGTCGCACCCACGCAGCGTGACAGCCCTGAGCGAACAGACAGTCAAGGTATATGAAGGCACAGAGAAAGTCAATGTCTCCGTTGTCGTCTCCTCGTCCATCTATCTGCTCGACGAGACCCCCATGGAAGGAAGAGAGGAGAACCAGCGAGTGGGCTACTTCACAGAGAGCCGCCTCTGCTATTCCGACGACCAGCAGGACGTGAAGACCAAGCACTTCATCAACCGCTGGCGACTCGAACCCAAAGATAAGGAGGCATACATGAGGGGCGAACTCGTAGAGCCCGTCAAGCCCATCGTCTTCTACCTCGACCAGCGCATACCAGCGTCCATCAAGCCTGCCATACGCCAGGGCATAGAAGACTGGAAGGTAGCCTTTGAGCGAGCCGGATTTAAAAATGCCATCATGGCTGCCGACATGACAGACAGCATAGAGAGTGAGAACGATGACATGAAGTACTCCGTGCTCACATACGCCGCATCCGAAAAGGCCAATGCCATGGGGCCATGTGTCGTTGACCCGAGAAGCGGCGAGATACTCGAAGCCGACATCATCTGGTGGCACAACGTGCGCTCGCTGCTCACCAGCTGGCTGAAGGTGCAGACCGGAGCTATCGACCCGAGAGTGAGACAGCCTCTGATTCCCGATGTCCTCGTCAATGATGCTGCACGCTTCGTGGCAACACACGAGGTGGGACACTCCCTCGGCTTGCGCCACAACATGATAGCCTCCGCCGCTTACCCCACCGACTCCCTGCGCAGCAAGACCTTCACCGACAAGGTGGGAGGCACAGCTGCCAGCATCATGGACTATGCACGCTTCAACTACATAGCGCAGCCAGGCGACGGCGTGACCATGCTCGCCCCCCACATAGGTCCCTACGACCTCATGGCCATCGAATGGGGCTACCGCTGGTACCCCTCTGAGGCAGAAGCCAAGAAGCCTCTTGCAGAACTCCTCCAGAGACATGCTGGCAAGGAATACCGCTACAGCGAGACACAAGACTACAGGTCGGCTGTCGACCCCAGGGCCCTCAGCGAAGACCTTGGCGACAACAGCATGAAGAGTGCCCGCTATGGCATAGCCAACCTCAAGCGCATCATGCCCAAACTCGAAGCGTGGACACGCACCGATGAGTTCTGCCAGCCATGGGACGATGCCTCCGACCTCTGGCGTATAGTCATCTCGCAGTGGGACCTCTACAGCTACCACGTCCTTGCCAACATCGGTGGCATATACTTAGATAACACCTGCATGGGCGATGGCAAACCCTCCTTCACCTATGTGGAGAAAGACCGTCAGAAAGAAGCCCTTCAATATATCATTGATGAGGTGCTGACCTACCCCGAATGGCTCTTCTCTCCGTCGGCAGCCCGCTACACATACCTCTTGAAGAACAAGAGAGAGGAACATCCATCCACAGCCTACAAGTATGAGGTCAACTACATCATCTGGGACTTGCTCAACAACGAGCGCATCATGCGCATGACACTCAATGAGGAAGAAAACAAGGCGCAAGCCTTCACTGCCAAGGAAATGATGGACATGCTCTACAACTCCCTCTTCGCCAAGAGGCAGCAGCCCGACCTCATGGAGCGCTACGTGCAGAAAGCCATGGTAGACGCTCTCATCACCGCCGCCGCAGAAAATGAGGGAGTGAAAATCAACAAGTCGCTCTACGAGGAGAGAGAACGTGAAAACGGCCTGTGCTGCAGCGAGCATCAGCTCTCCACCAAGCCACGCACCCTGTCCTTCTCAGGCATCGCCATCAACCGCCTCAGCGACCCCATAAGCATCAAGCGCGCACAGCTGATGCGCATACGCCAGTTCGCAAAGGCGCATGCCGGCACAGGAGCAACACTACAGCAGATGCACTTCGCTGACATCGTCAAAAGAATAGACACCGCCCTCGGGCTGTAAAGAAAAGATAGCTTCGTTAATGACGTTAAGGACGTCAGTAACGTTAAGGACGAGAGTAACGTTAAGGACGTTAGAGTCGTTCGTGACGTTAGAATCGTTCGTGACGTTAGAATCGTTCGTAACGTAAATAACGTTCGTGTCGTTAATACCGTTCCTGTCGTTAGTACCGAAAGCCCCTAAATACCTCCTTCAACAATGAGAAAGACACTACTGACAATAGCGGCATTGGCCGCAGCAAGCATGGCGGCAGCTCAGTCGAGCACACCTCCCGACACTACCGCTCAGAAAACCCCTTCAACAGCCAAGGCCAAGGACATAGCCAAAGACCTTGAGCTCAACGACTTTGTCGTCACCGGCTACCAGAAGATAGACCGGCGCAAGATGACAGGTTCGTCCACCACAGTCAAGATAGACGAGGCGACAGTCGGAGCCGTGCACAACATCGACCAAGCCTTAGCAGGTCAAGTGGCAGGCCTCTCCACTGTGACCTCCTCTGGAGCTCCAGGCGCTCCGCTGAAGATACGCATCAGAGGTATATCAAGCATCAACGGAAGCCAAGACCCCCTGTGGGTGCTCGACGGCATACCGCTTGAAGGCACAGACGTGCCCTCCACCGACGAGCTGAAAGACATAGACAACCTCTACCAGACAAGCATCGCTGGCATCAACCCTGCCGACATCGAGAGCATCACTGTGCTCAAGGATGCCGCAGCCACAGCTATCTATGGCGCGAGAGCTGCCAATGGCGTCATCGTCATCACCACGAAGAGAGGTAAGGCTGGAGCACCCGTCATCAACTTCAACGCCAAGCTCACATGCAGCCCCAACATCGACCTTGACCGACTCAACCTCCTCAACAGCAACGAGAAAGTCAACCTCGAACTCGACCTCCTGCACTCCGACTACACCTTCCGCGAAAACAAAGGTGATGTCTACCGAATCCTCTCCTCGATGGGCGAGGTGGATAGCTACAAGGCAGGAGGGTGGGGAGCTCTCACCCCACAGGCGCAGGAGCGCATCAACAGCCTTCGCAATGTCAACACCGACTGGAACGACATACTCATGCGCACAGCACTCGCTCAGGAGTACGGCTTCAGCATCAGCGGCGGAGGCAACAAAGCCACATACTATGCCTCTGTAGGCTACTACGATCAGCAGGGCAACGTCAGAGGAGTCGATGCCAACCGCTTCAACACCACGCTGAAGACCACCGTGCGCATCAACGACATCCTCAAGATAGGAGCATCGCTCTTTGCCAGCCAACGTAAGCAGCACTCCTTCATGACCGACTATAACGGATTCGTCAACCCTGTATACTACAGTCGTCTTGCCAATCCCTATTTCACACCCTTCGACGCTGATGGCAACTATGTCTACGACATCAATGTGCAGGGAGGCAAGGAAGACAGCCAACTCGACTTCAACATCTTCGAAGAGAGAGCCAACACCTCCCACGAGCGCACCGACCGTCAGGTCATGGCCATCTTCGACGCCGAACTGAAGCTCTTCCGCTGGCTCAAGTTCACCACCCAGCTCGGACTCCAGGTCGAAGCCAGCACTATAGACAAATATGCAGGCGAGAACTCCTTCGCCATGCGCAAAGACCTCGAACGCTCCCTCTACTCCTACAGCGACGGTCAGCGCCCCTTCCTCCCCACCACGGGCGGCATGCACAAGGTGACGGAGGGACACACATCGCAGTGGACATGGAAGGGCATGATAGAGGCAGACCACAGCTTTGGCGAGTTTCTCCAGCACAGCATGCAGTTCATGGTCGGTTCGGAGATAAGGCACATAGATGCCAATACCACCTATTCTGCCGCCTATGGCTATGACCCTCGCACTCTCACCAGCCAGACTGTATACTTCCCCTCGGAGAATGCCGCCGACATGTTCCCCCTCCACAGGGAGACAAAGACGGAGAATGCCTATGTCAGCTGGTTTGCAACAGGAAGCTACACATTCTCCAATCGCTACACCCTCGGCGGATCCGTCCGCTTCGATGGCTCTGATGTCTTTGGCATAGCCAAGAAATACCGCTTCCTCCCCCTCTACAGTGTCAGCGGACTCTGGCGAGCCAAGCAGGAAGAGTGGCTCCGACCTGTCAGCTGGATAGACAACCTCAGCCTCAGAGCGTCCTACGGCATACAGGGCAACATAGACAAGAACACCTCGCCCTACCTCATAGGCACCTACGACCAGAAGAGCATACTCGGCAAACCCGAATATGTCATCAGCGCAGAGACAGCCCCCAACCCCTCGCTCAAGTGGGAAAAGACACAAAACGTCAATGCAGGCCTCGACATGGCACTCTTCGACAATGTCCTCAGCCTGAGTGTTGACTACTACTACCGCCATAGCTCCGACCTCATTGGCCTCAAGATGCTGCCCCTGGAGACTGGCTTCAGCAGCACCACCATCAACTGGGCCACCATGGACAACTACGGATGGGAGATAGCCATAGGCACACGCAACATCTGGCGAGACGACCTACGTTGGACGACAAACCTCAATCTCGGATTCAACAAGAACAAGGTGCTACGGGAGACTGTGGCGGAAAATGCCACCTACCCAGGTAGGGAAGGTTATCCTGTAGGTGCCATCTTCGCCTTGGAAACCAAGGGACTCGATGCCGAGGGCTATCCGCTCTTCGCAGGAGCTGACGGCAAGAGCGTGACACTGACCGAACTCCTCAAGCTCAACGAATACGGTGCCTCCACACTCTCAGCAGCCGAGCAGCGCTCCCTCTACAAATACATGGGCACCGTCGACCCCAAGGTGTCAGGCGGATTCATCAATACCATCGACTGGAAACAATGGCAGCTTGGCATCAACTTCACGTTCAACCTCGGCATGAAGGTACGAGTAACCCCATCATACAACTCCACCTCCTTCGACCGCGGTCTCAACACTAACCACGACGTTCTCAACCGCTGGACACCATCCAACCCCGGAGCCAAGTACCCTGTGCTCATGAACTCCACCGACCGCCCAGCCGAATATGTGCAATATCACGACCTCAACCTCTTCAACATGCTCGACCTCTGGGTGAAGGACAGCAACTACATGCGCCTGCAGAGCCTCCGCTTAGCCTATAAGTTCGACATGCCCTGGCTCAAGAAGCTCGGAGTGAGAAATGCCTCTGCGAGCATAGAAGGACGCAACCTGCTCGTCATATCCAGCAACTACGACAACTACCTCGACCCTGAGACCATGGGCAATCCCTACGCCCAGCCCGTCTCCAAAGACATCATCTTCGGACTGAACCTCGGATTCTAAGCCTTCTCACAGGCAGGAGCACGAGACTGGCACTGGTCGGCTTCTCTCAGTCAAGAGCACAAGACCACCATTGGTCTGCTTCCGTCAAGTTCCTTCTTGCGCTCATTAAAGCATACACATATACATCTATAGTTCACACACATGAGACATACATATACAATCCTTCTTCTTCTGGCATCCATGCTGCTCACGTCATGCGATGACTTTCTCGACATCCAGCCCACAGGCAAGGTCATAGCCAAGACATGTGAGGAATACCGAGCACTGCTCACCGATGTCTACAACAACTTCCCCGACGACCGAGCTCTGACCACCCTCCGCTCCGACGAGATGACCCTCGACCCTGCCATCACCACAGCCGAAGACCTCAACTCCTATTTCGACATCTGGCGATGGCAAGATGTGGCACAGGACGAAAACACCTCTTCGTTCAACTGGCGACGCTTCTACCACACCATCTACATAGCCAACTATGTCATCGAGCACCGAGACGAGATAACCGAAGGCAGCAAAGCCGACATTGACCAACTCGTCGGTGAATCATACATGCTCAGAGCATACTCCCACTTCGTCCTTGTCAACCTCTTCGGACAGCCCTATACCAAGTGCGACCCCTCAGCCACACTCTCTGTGCCTCTGTCCACTGTGGCTGACGTGGAGCTCGTTCTGCCTCGTTCAAGCGTAGGAGCGGTATATGACCAGATAGTCAGTGATATAGCCTCAGCTAAGACCTACCTCACTACAGAGGCCTGGGAACCGCAGCTGTCTTACCGCTTCAACCGTCTGTCAGCCGATGCCCTCGAAGCGAGAGTGTGCCTCTACATGGGCAACTGGCAGGGAGCTCTCGATGCCGCCAAGACCGTCATCGACAGCCATCCAGCACTCGAAGACCTCACCACCAACTCCTACACCATGCCAGACCACTACACCAGCCTCGAAGCCATCGTCTGCTTAGAGCAAGTCATGAAGTCAGCATACAAAGGCATAGGAGCACCAAGCACTGACTTCATCGCCACCTATCGCACGGGCGACATGCGCAAAAACCGATATTTCAAAGCGCAGACAAGCCGAGTGTACACTCTCCTCAAAGGCGGAGACCCTCTGTGCCGCAGCACCTTCCGCTCAGCGGAGATGTACCTCACCGCAGCTGAGGCAGCAGCCCGGCTCGGCGACACAGAGACTGCCATAACCTACCTCAAACCTCTCATAACCACTCGCTACATGCCAGCCCTCCAGCCCACCATCCTCAGCGAGATGGAAGCAAAAGATGCCGACGAACTCACAGAGAGCATCTTGGAAGAGCGCGCCCACGAACTCTGTTTCGAAGGACACCGATGGTTTGACCTCCGCCGCACCACCCAGCCATCCATAACAAAGACATACGACGGACAAACATATACTCTCGAGGCTAACGATAGCCGATATACCATCCCCATACCTTCAGAAGCTATCAATGCCAATCCCTCTTTGGGAGAAGAGTGATTCTCCTGCGTGAGTGATGTCTTGCCCTTCCTTCCCCTTCCGTGGCGATAAAGCGCAGGCAAGGTCCCGCCTCCGTCAAAGTCAACATTGTAAATTATAAATTGTAAATTATAAATTGAAAATTGTTTCCAATGATGAAAAAGATTATTTTAGGAATAACCCTCCTCACCGCCCTGACATCCGTTCAGGCGCGAGACTACAACTATCCCACCTTGCAGGATGCCACATCCTACTCAGGTAAGTATGCACCAGTAGCAGCCCCAGTGACCTTCAGCCCCGACGGCACCATCGTCTACCAGACAGGACTCTATGACGATATGGTCATGATAGGCGACGACATCTTAGAGAACATAGCCACCAGCGCTTACCTCTCCGCTGTGGACAACAAGCAGGAGAAACCTCTATGGACAGTAGGCATACAGGGAGCCGCACACATCACAGCCGTCACAGCCACTTCCGATGCTGTCTACGTGACGGGCACCTTCGCTGACGACATCATCCTCGGCAGCCGCGACCTTAACACTGCCACTCTGGCAGGCACCACCCTCTCCCACGACATGGTCAATGCCTTCATGGCCAAATATGACACCTCTGGCCACCTCGTGGCAGCCAAAGCCATCCTGCCAAAGCCAAACAGCACCTATGCCGGCACAGACACCTATGAGTCTGACCTCAGTGTCGTACCCACAGCCATAGCCGTCATGGGAGGCAAGGCATACCTGTCCTTCACCTACCTCGGAGGCTACACCGTTGATGCCATCAGTGTCGACGGCACAGTCAAGTCATCCTTCGGCTTCTGGGACAACAACTGCGCTGCCATCCTTGCCGCTTCAGCCGATGACCTCTCCGCAGCTGAGACTGTAGCTGACATGCGCAACAGCGAAGCCGTCAACACCAACGGCATGCGTCCGCAGAGCATCTGCCTCACCACCGACGGCACAGCCCTCTATGCTGCTGCATTTGCCTGTGGTTCAATCGATATAGCCATTGGAGCAGAGAAGCAAAACGTATCCTTCAACTTCACAGCCGACGAACAGGAGTATGGAGCCATCTTGCTCACTCTCCGCGACGGAAAGGCGGACATCAAGAAGGTGGGAGCAGCCAACTCATCTCGCTCATACGTCAACAACAAGATAACATCCATGTGCGTCTCAGACGGCAACATCTATCTGGCTGGGCATGTCAGCACACCTCTTCCCTTCGGCGACAACCTTGTGCCCGACCTCTGGTCCGATCAGTTCGCTGCCGCCATCAGCACCGACGGCATGACAACATCTTGGGCATACATCACTGGAGCCAAGCGCGACGACATGGCAACCTTGAACGACAAATACAGAGAATCCATAGGGGCGGCACTCAGCGGCACAAATTACCTCGTCGTAGGCACTACCAACTTCTCTTGCGCCTCCTCAGCCCTTCTCCCACAGTATGCCGACCTTACCTGCCTTGGCGTGGCAGCTCATGGCACATTGGTAGCCCTCAACCAGAAGACAGCCAACGGAAGCCTGCTCGCCATTAGTTCCTCAACTGTAGGCGTGCAGTCCCCTGCCGATGGCATACAGCCCATCTCAGCCCCCACCTACGACCTCTATGGCCGTCCCGTCGCCACACCTGCCAAGGGACAGGTCATGATACGCTCAGACAAGAAATACATTGCGCAATGAGACCTTCAGCCATACTGGCAGCAGCCATAAGCCTGAGCCTCAGCCTCTGCGCTGAGGCACAGGTCGAGCCGCTCATCCAGACCACCTGGAGCCAGACCTCACCATACAATGACCAGTGCCCCGACAACATGCTTGCCGGATGTGTGGCTATAGCCATGGCACAAGTGATGAACTATCACAAATATCCCCTCCACGGTCAAGGCAAGAACACCTACACGTGGAAGGGCAAGAAGCTCACAGCCGACTTCGCCAATACCTGCTACCGCTGGGACGAGATGGAGACGGACCCCACAGCCGTGGCAGAACTCGTCTACCACTGCGGCGTGTCCGTATGGATGGACTACAGCCCCTCCTTCTCAGGTTCCAACGAGTACTACGCCAAGTCTGCCCTTGTCGACTTCTTCGGCTACGATGAGGACATCAAGCTCATGCCGCGCAACAAATACACAGACGACGAGTGGAGCGACCTCCTGCGCCAGCAGCTCGACGAAGGCCTGCCCATGATATACTCCAGCGGCGGCCACACCTTCGTCGTCGACGGCTACAGCAGCGACGGCCTTTTCCATGCCAACATGGGCTTCGGCTACCCCGGCAAATACTACACCCTCGACGGCCTCGGCAGCAAAAACAACTCCACAGCCCTCATCAACATCCGACCCACAGACCATTTCATCCTCCCACTTATCGCATCAATACTTTCTTCATTTAAATAAAGCAAATTGCACAAAAAAGCCTTTTTGTGCTTCTTGAGTGCTCAGATTTTTAGATTCTGGGCACTTTTTCTTGTTTTCATTGCGATGATATAGAAATAAATCCGTAAATTTGCAACTACTTGTACTTTACCGAAAGCACAAAAAGACCTAAAACATCCGACCAATACACATCTTTCCAATAGATATCAGCCACACAAGCAAAGCTTGAAAAATAAATAAACAATCTATAAAAATATGAGTTTAAAAATCATCGTACTCGCAAAGCAGGTACCCGACACACGCAATGTCGGACCTGACGCAATGACTCCAGAGGGTACCGTGAACCGTGCAGCCCTTCCTGCCGTGTTCAACCCTGAGGATTTGAACGCCCTCGAACAGGCACTCCGCCTCAAGGACGCTAATCCAGGTTCCACCATTACCATGATCACCATGGGTCTGCCCAAGGCAGCCGAAGTGCTCAAGGAAGGCATCTTCAGAGGAGCCGACGAAGGCATCCTCGTCTCTGACCGCCCACTTGGCGGTGCTGACACCCTTGCCACATCCTACACCCTCGCCCAGGCCATCAAGAAGGTTGGCGGCTACGACATCATCCTCTGCGGACGCCAGGCCATCGACGGCGACACAGCACAGGTAGGTCCACAGGTAGCAGAGAAGCTTGGCCTCACACAGATCACCTATACCGAGGAGATTATCTCCCTCGACAAGGAAGCAGGCAAGATAGTAGCCAAGCGCCACATCGACGGAGGCGTTGAGACCGTAGAAGGCCCACTCCCCATCGTCGTCACAGTCAACGGCTCCGCCGCACCATGCCGCGTGCGCAATGTCAAGCGCGTCTGGGCCAACAAGAACAGAGAGTTCCCTATCTGGGGAGCAGCCGACATCGAGGCCGACCCAGCACAGATAGGCAAGGCAGGCTCACCAACAAACGTGAAGGCAGTGAAGAGCATCGTCTTCAAGGCCAAGGAAAACAAGACTCTCACATCCAGCGATGCAGATGTCGAAAGCCTTATTGTTGAACTCATGGAATCTAACACCATAGGATAATGAATAACGTATTTGTATATTGTGAACTCGAAGGCAACAAGGTTGCCGACGTAAGTTTGGAGCTTTGCACCAAAGGTCGCAAACTCGCCAACAAGCTCGGAGTGCAGCTTGAGGCTGTCCTCGTAGGCTCAGGCCTCGACGGCGTAGAGAAGCAAGTCTTGCCTTATGGTGTTGACAGAGTGCATATCTTCGATGCCGAGGGCCTCTTCCCCTACACATCTCTTCCTCATACATCCGCCGTTGTCAACCTCTTCAAGGAGGAGCAGCCACAGATCTGCCTCCTTGGCGCTACCGTCATCGGACGCGACCTCGGTCCACGCGTCTCTTCAGCCCTCCACTCAGGACTGACAGCCGACTGCACCCAGCTCGAGATTGGCTCCTTCGACATGAAAGTCAAGGACGCTGAGGGCAACATGGTCGACAAGCACTACGAAGACCAGCTCTACCAGATTCGTCCAGCCTTCGGCGGATCCATCATCGCCACCATCGTCAACCCAGAGCATCGTCCACAGATGGCAACAGTGCGCGATGGCGTCATGAAGAAGGAGATACTCGACGAAAACTACCAGGGCGAAGTCATCAAGCACGACGTGGCAAAATATGTTCCTGAGACAGACTATGTGGTCAAGGTCCTCGACCGCCACGTGGAGAAGGCAAAGCACAACCTCAAGGGCGCACCCATCGTCATCGCTGGCGGCTACGGCGTAGGAGGCCCAGAAGGATTCAACCTCCTCTTCGAACTTGCCAAGGAACTCCATGCCGAGGTAGGCGCAAGCCGCGCCGCTGTCGACGCAGGCTGGATTGACCACGACCGCCAGATAGGCCAGACAGGTACTACAGTGCGTCCAAAGGTATACATCGCCTGCGGTATCTCAGGCGCCATCCAGCACGTGGCAGGCATGAAAGACTCAGGCATCATCATCTCCATCAACTCCGACCCACAGGCTCCCATCAACCAGATAGCCGACTACATCATCAACGGTACAGTGGAGGAGGTAGTGCCAAAGCTCATCAAGTACTACAAGAAGAACTCTAAATAATGCGTCCGCGCCCCAAGGCTCAGCGGCACGCATAGAGCTTATACACACATATATATATTTAAGGTGGGTTCTATTAATTCCCACCGAAAAAGTATTTTGAAATTATGGGTTTCGTTTTGTCATCTTTTCGTTTCTCTCTGGCGCATACTGTCAGTTTTATCGGTCACGATGCCCGCATCGCTCCCTCAAAAACTGACACTCTGCACTCAGAGATAAATCGAAAATCTGACAAAGCGAATTAATAGAACCCACCTTAATACAACACATCAGAAATCAATGGCTAATTCATATACCGACGTTCCTGAGATAAA
>JAEDNQ010000203.1 GCA_016302435.1 Bacteroidaceae bacterium | reverse complement strand
TTATGAGCTTAGAGAGCTTATGAGCTTATAGGAGCTTTAGGAGCTATTGTGGTGCAAAGATAGTTTATTTTTTCTGATTCAATGATGCTTTTATTGGAAAAAGTTGCATGAGGGTGCTGATTTGCTATTATCAGAAGAGGTAAGACACTCCTATTTGTGCTCGGAAGAGGAAATCGAGGGGTTCGTCGTAGTCAATGCCGTCGAAGGTGTCGCCCATGACGCTGACGTTGCCTTCGATGTTGAGTGACAGATGGGAAGAGAGCTTATAGTCGGCTATGATGCCGAGTCGACAGGAGACGGAAGTCTTGCTGCCTATTCCTGCAATGATGGCTATGGCTTCATCAGAGTCGATAGTGGCTCTGTCTCTCTCTGTGAGCGACTTGGACGATGTATGCCAGAGTCCTAAGCCAGCGAAGCCCAGTACGTGGAAGGAGTCGTCGGTGTGGGCCTTGCTCATGCTTGTGAAGTCGAAGAGGGCGTCTGCTCCTATCTCGAAGGAGTCGAAGTGGTAGTAGCCATTGCCCTCGAAGCTGTTCTTGAAGTCTTCGGTGCTGACGTACTCGACGTCGCCACGGTTGTTGACGTGGGAGTAGCTGAAGGACGCTCGGCATCCGATGGTGGGGGTGAGGAAGGTGCCTGCGTAGATGGCGCAGCTGGGTCCGATGGCATCGGAGAGATATTTGACGGCCGAGTGGTCAGTGATGTTGTCCGCTACGGCATAGTTGCATCCAGCCTGTGCGCCGACAAACCATCGGCGGTTGGCGGTGGCGGTTTGTGCGTTGAGGGTGAGGGTGGAGAGGAGGAGTGTGAATATGAGAAAGACTTTGTTCATGAGTTTTGTATGATGGTGGATGATGGTGGGTAGTGGAACAACAGAGGTGTTATAGCGTCTGCTGATGCTGTTTGATGAGCAGGTACGCTTGGTCGAGGAGAGAGAAGAGTTCGGCTTGTGACTCTGCCCGCAGTATCTTGATGCGCATCTGCCTGAAGTCTGGTATACCCTTGAAGATGGGGCTGTTGGCGAGATGGCGGCGCACATGGATGATGCCTCCGAGTTCGGTGCGCTTGCGTTCCTTGAGTGCATTATCTTCTCTGAGAGAGTATTCCACGCTCTTGCTGACTTGTTCTTTGAGCACATTGATTTTCCACTCAAGTGTCATCGAGGAGTCGTGCGTGCCGTGGTCGAGGTAGGAGCGTACATCTTTGAAGAGCCATGGCTGACCGAAGGTGGCCCTTCCTATCATGACGGCGTCCACTCCATAGGTGTCGAATGCAGCTGCTGCCTGTTCGGCTGAGCAGATGTCTCCGTTGCCGATGATGGGAATGGTGATGCGCTTGTCGGCCTTGACTTGTTTTATGAGAGTCCAGTCGGCTTCGCCCTGGTACATCTGGCTGCGTGTGCGCCCATGGATGGTGAGAGCCTCTATGCCGCAGTCTTGGAGGCGGAGCGCAAGGCTGTGGATGAAAGGTATGGGGGAGGAGTCTTCAGGTGACAGGCTCTGCCAGTCCTGTGGGATGTCGTATAGGGAGGGAACGTCCCATCCAAGTCGTGTCTTGACGGTGACGGGCAGGCTGACGGCCTTGACGACTTCGCGCGTGATGTCGAGCATGAGCTGCGGTGTGCGCAACATGCCAGCACCTGCTCCCTTGCCTGCCACCTTCTTCACGGGACATCCGAAGTTGATGTCGAGGATGTCGGGATGGGCTTCGCCTTCGACTATCTTGGCAGCCTCGACCATGGTGGCCACGTCGCGTCCGTATATCTGTATGGCGACAGGACGCTCTCTGTCGTCGACCTTGATTTTTTCTATCGACCTGTTGACGGAGCGTATGAGGGCATCGGCGCTGACAAATTCGGAGTATACCATGCTGGCGCCAAAGTCCTTGCAGAGGAGGCGGAAGGCCTGGTCGGTGACATCCTCCATGGGAGCGAGGACTACAGGTTTGTCACCCAGATTGATGTCTCTTATCTTCATTTATAGCTGTAGTGTGTGTGTAGGCTGTGTCGGTTTGGGCAAAGTGTTGGTCACTCGCAGAGGGAGAGCTGAGAGTGTCTGTATGTGTCGGTGAGATGATAAAAACAAGGCGATGCACGACCTGTCTTCTTTGCGTGAAGGCACTGCCGTGCATCGCTCTACCTTAGAATGCTGGTTCTTATTCTGTCTCAGAGAATTCGTCCTTGCCTACTCCGCAGAGAGGGCACTCGAAGTCTGCTGGAAGGTCTTCAAAAGCGGTGCCTGGCTCGATGCCTGCCTCTGGCACACCTACTTCAGGGTCGTAAACCCATCCGCATACGTCGCAAACATATTTCTGCATAGTGTTTCGATTTTTGTGGGGTTACGGGAATCAGGATATTACTTGAAGAATCTGTTCCAGAGTCCCTGGAAACCAGCTCCGTGACGTGCTTCGTCTTTAGCCATCTCGTGAACTGTGTCGTGGATAGCGTCGAGGTTGAGCTTCTTTGCCACCTTTGCTATGTCGAGCTTAGCAGCACATGCACCTTCTTCAGCTTCCATGCGTGCCTTGACATTTGTCTTTGTGTCCCATACCATGTCGCCAAGGAGTTCAGCGAACTTGGCAGCGTGCTCTGCCTCTTCGAAGGCGTAGCGCTTGAAGGCTTCAGCCACTTCTGGATAACCCTCGCGGTCAGCCTGACGGCTCATGGCGAGATACATACCTACCTCAGTGCATTCACCTGCAAAGTGATCCTTGAGACCCTGGAGAACGAATGCTCCTTCTTCGCCTTCTGGAATAGCCTTTGCACTGCCGAGCTCGTGCTCGCAAGCGAACTTGAGGCCTTCAGACTCTTCCTTGAGCTTGAACTTCTCTCCTGGAACCTTGCACTGAGGACATTTCTCTGGTGGATTTTCACCTTCATATACATAGCCACATACTGGGCATACCCATTTCTTTGCCATAAAAAGTTAGAATTTTAGAGGTTAAACATTAAATTGATTTGTTGTTGATAAATTTTTTCGGTGCAAATATAGGAATTATTCATTAGCCACCAAAACTATCGGGAAAAAAAATCAATGTTTTTAAGGCATTTTTTCTCTATACTTGCGAGAATGATAAATATATGGGGGCAAAAAGGGCTTTCTTCGCCGTCTTTTGCCCCCAA
>JAEDNQ010000202.1 GCA_016302435.1 Bacteroidaceae bacterium | reverse complement strand
TATATAAAAATATAAAAGAGAGAACTAAACTCACGTTCCGTTCTCCCTACCAATTTTCACCTATTATATATTACTATCTAATCATTTCGAGTTAACAATTATCCTTAGTCAGTTATCTTTAGTCTTTATCTTTTTGTTTATTTTTAATTAAATACTAACCATATATGAACGCCCTATCTCAGCGATGTCCATCGTGAAGGGTCGGGCATGAACTTACACTTATTGTTTTTATGGAGCTTAATAGCTTCTTTATGGTGATAGACTAATCTAACAAATTCCGTTTGTGTATAGAATCGAACAGTATCAGTTGCCTATCGGAATCTCCATTCTTCAAGTTTATTGCAACTTTCGAATTGTGTTGTTTCTTTAGGTTATGAAACATATCCTTTAGAAATCTGATGCAAAGTAACGACTTTTTTTCATAACAGCATGCCAAAATAGTCTAAAACTATACGAAAATAATACAAATCATCTGTTTTGAGCGATTTTTGCACGAAATTTGCGGTGGTTGTACGATTT
Source organism: Bacteroidaceae bacterium (assembly GCA_016302435.1). Taxonomy (GTDB): domain Bacteria; phylum Bacteroidota; class Bacteroidia; order Bacteroidales; family Bacteroidaceae; genus Minthosoma. The sequence continues at coordinate 2,639 of JAEDNQ010000202.1, read as the reverse complement.
TTTTCATTAACTTTGCAAGCAACAATACCGAAATTGGCATGAGAGGGCGGAACATGTTTCCTGCCCGAGAGCCATTTATTACCTCAACACATCAAAGCATACCATGATATGAATACTAAAGGAAAACTCCTTTTGCCCCTGCTTCTCACCCTGCTCATAGCCATCAGGACGACAGCACAGGCTCCTGATCCCCTCAGCTCGTCTGTGGCATTCAGCCGCTACAGCATCAATGAGGGCATGTCTTCAAACAATGTGAGAGCACTCGTTCAAGATGACAACGGATTTGTCTGGGCAGGTACTTCACGGGGTGTCAACCGATTCGATGGTCACCGCATTGTCACGCTCAAGGGAACCCTTGGGATTGCTGTCACATGCATGGACGCAGGCAAAGACACACTCTGGATAGGCACATCCTCTGGCCTATATATGTATCTTCTCGACAAAGACCGCGTCAAGAAGATTGACCTCGTCGATATGGGACACCGCTACGACGAACTCAACATCACCGACATGAAGTACGACGGGAAGGGGCAGCTATGGTTCACCACCATGACAGACGGAATCTTCCGCCTCCAGACCAAGACCGAACAGCTCCAGCATATCTCCACGCCCGACTCCACCGTCATGTACGGACACATATATATAAATAAATTAGGGCAGATATGGGCCAGCAGCAACTGGAACAAACACAACCTGGTCGTCTACCAGTACCATAACGACACCTTCGTCAACTACGACCTTAAGTTCTCAGAACAGGGACCCGGCAGAATCCGCACCTTGGCACTCACCCAGACAAAAGAAGGTGCCATGTGGGCAGCCCTGTGGGACGGAACTGTCGTCAGCTTCGACCCGTCCTTCCACAAAGCGCGTGTGGAGTTCACAGCCGAACAGACAGGCATGACCAATGCCCACAGCATACTTGAGGTCGAGCCAGGCATGCTCTTTGTCGGCAGCGACCGCGGTCTCGCCGTCCTCACCATAAAGGACCGCAAAGTCAAAGTGTACAACCGCGAGGGCTATATGGCATCCAGCCTCAGCGACGACTTCGTGTACCCGATACTCAAAGACAGGGAAGGCGGCACATGGATAGGCACCTACTACGGAGGAGTCAACTATACCCACCCCATATCCACCAACTTCGTCTCCTGCGTCCACAGCAACTATGCCAACTCCGTCTCCGGCAACGTCATCAACAAGTTCTGCGAAGACCGCCAGAGCCGACTTTGGATATCCAGCGACGACGGAGGCCTCTGCTACTATGACCCGGAGACACACCTCTTCAACCGCGTCCCCCTCGGTCCAGACGGCAGCAGCCACAACACCCACGCCCTCTGTCGTGACGGTGAGATACTCTACGTGGGCACCTACTCGCAAGGTATGGATATCGTAGACCTGAAGACCATGAAGGTCGACAATGTCCCCGTCTTCCGCGATGCAGACGGCAACGCACTCGACCGCAGCTCCTACGCCATCTACAAAGACCGCAAAGGCACAATATGGGTCGGCACCTTCAGCGGAGTTACCCACTACAATGCCGCCACACGCACCTTCACACCCGTAAAGGACGTCGGTGTGCCCGTCCTCGACATCCTTCAAGACTGCGTCGACTGCATGTGGCTTGCCACTGATGGCAACGGCCTCTGGCGACAAAACGTGAAGGGAGAGTGGAAACATTACCTCGACCTCGATGCAGGCAACGAGACTCCCGAGACCCCCGTCACTGTCAACACCCTCTTCGAAGACACCGATGGCGACCTTTGGGTCGGTGCCTCAAACGGCTTCTACCGCTATGACCGCATGGCAGACAAGTTTGAACGCATCTGGCTCGGCGAAGAGCACATCTGTGTCTACGGCATAGCCTATGTCGACTCCAAACTGTGGCTCACGACAACCAATGGAGTCATCTGCTACTCACTCAGCATGAACAGCGTCCTCAAAGTGTACAAGAGCGGCGGCAACATAGCCAACATCAATTTCATGCCCGATGCTATCTACTGCACACGCGAAGGCCGCGTATATGCCGGCACCACCGAAGGCTTCATCTCCTTCCAGCCACGAGAGATGCGCAGCAACCCCGTCAAGCCAACAGTCATCTTCACCGACCTCGAGGTCTTCAACCGTCCTGTGCCCGTAGGCTCCGACCTCCTGCCAGCCCCGCTGCCAAGCCTCAAGCAGCTCGACCTCTCCTACCGCGAGTCCGTCTTCCGCATCTCCTTCTCTGCCATGAGCTACCTCAGCCCCAAGGATATCACATACAGCTACTACCTCGAAGGCTTTGAAAAGGAGTGGGCCGAGTCCGATGCCCACAGCGTCACATACACCAACCTCTCCCCCGGCACCTACCTCCTCCATGTCCGCGCCACAATGAACGACGGCATGCAGTCAGAAGAAGCCGTCCTGCGCATCGTCATCGCACCGCCATTCTACTGGAACCCCATCTCGCAGACCATTTACTGCTTCCTCTTCCTCTTCCTCCTCTTCCTCGCAGTCCGTTACCTCTTGCGTAGAAATGAACGACGTCACGTTGCCCAGATAGAAGAGATAACAGTGCAGAAGGAACAGGCCATCCAGGAAGTCACCGTTAAGAAAGAGCAGGAGATAGAAGAAGTCACCAAGCAGAAAGAGCAGGAGATAGAAGA
>JAEDNQ010000026.1 GCA_016302435.1 Bacteroidaceae bacterium | reverse complement strand
GATGACACAACCCTCGATGACACAACCCTCGATGAGACTACACTTTCAGCCGAGGACCTCACCGAATCAGAGCTCCTCACCCTCCCAACAGTCCTCGTCCTCTCAGAAAAAGGCATTGGCAAACGCTCTACCATCGACCAATACCGCGTCACCAACCGCAACGGCAAAGGAGTCAAGACCATCAATATCTCTGAAAAGACAGGCAAACTCGTTGCCATAAAGAAAGTCACCGAAGACGATGACATCATGATCATCAACAAGAGCGGCATCACCATCCGCCTTGCCGTCATGGACATACAGAAGTCAGGACGCAACACCCAAGGTGTACAGCTCATCGACATCAAACGCCGCAACGACGTCATCAGTTCCGTCTGCGTGGTCGAACACAGCGACCAGCCCGACGAAGATGAACAAGACATCAATACCGAGCAGCCGGACGCCGAGCAGCCAGACACCGAGCAACCGGACGCCGAGCAGCCAGACACCGAGCAACTCACAACAGAGTGACAGAGTGACACAACATAGTGACACAACAAACGAGTAAAGTTACCTATATTTAAAACCTCAAAAAAACATCAGATTATGAAAAAGATTGCAATCCTCCTCAGCTGCCTCATGCTTCTCTCATCAGGCGCAAATGCACAGGACAAGGAAGCACTCAAGGCACAGAAAGAAGCCATGAAAGAGGCAAAAAACGCCTTCAAGAAGGCACGCAACACCTACGAGATGTCCATCCCCAACGCACAGTACGGACGCAAGGAGACAGACTTCGAACGACTCGCCACAGCCCTCCCCTTCCTCGAGCAAGCCATACAAAGCGAATACACTCGCGATGACCACGACACATGGAAGATAGCAGCCAGCATAGAACTCGAATACTTCAAAAAACTCGAGAACGAGACCAAGGCAGACCCAGACAATGAAGCCCTCCGCCAGTCCTTCATCGCCAGCTGCCAAAAACTCGCCACCTACGCCGTCAAGTACGACTCACTCCTCGCCCTCGACACAAAGATCAAGCCCGAAGAGTACAAGAAAGAGCACACACAATATCAGCTCTACGCCGTCAACGGCACAATCCAGATACTTCAGGCAGCACAAAACGCATCCAACAGCGACGACCAGGCCGAACTTGCCAAGGGAGCCAAATACGCAGAGCAATACCTTGCCATCATGACAAAGTCAAACCTCATGAAAGACTTCGAGAACAAGGATCTCCCATCATGGATTACCTACGCCAAGGCCTTCCGCGCCCAGTCCTACCTCAACCTCAAAGACGCACCCGAGTCAAAGATAGTAGAGGCATACACAGACCTCATGTCCACCACATACAAGGGCATAGCCTACCAGTCACTCGCCAACTACTACAGCCAGAAGGGCGACAAGGCAAAGCAAAACGAATACCTCAAGCAAGGCATAGAAGCCCTCAAGGGCGACGCCGAACAAGCCTCCTCACGCGCCACCTTCGTCGTCATCCTCATGCAAAACTGCTTCCAGATGGAAGACATCGACGGATTCCGCAAGGCAGCCGAAATCATGAAGACAGAATATCCTGACAATGAGAACGCTGTCAACGCCTACCTCATGGAAGGACAGCTCGCCTTCGAAGGCAAAGACTTCCTCAAAGCCAAAGACATATTCATGCAGGCCAGCGAGAAATACCCCAGTGAGCCCAAGTGCCTCCTCATGGCAGCACGCTCAGCATGGATGCACGCCCAGAACAACGGATCCAAGAAAGACGACATGGAAGCAGCCATCAACCTCTTCAAGCAACTCGAGGCAGCCAATCCAGAAGATCCAGAACTCTGGGGAGAGTCACTCTACATCCTCTACAACAACACACAGCAGAGCGCGCTCGCAGCACCATACAAGAAGTACTACAACGCTTCAAAGTAACCCCTCTCAAAAAACATACAATGACAAGCCCCCCCCACACCACAAGGGGATTGCCAAACAATATGAGCCCGGTCTCCCCGGGCTCATTCTATACCATCACATCACTAAAGTCTTTATTTTCAATGCAGCACAACATACATAACCTCATCTTCGACTTCGGCAAAGTCTTAGTTGATTATGACTTCGAAGCCTTCTTCTCCCGTTTCATCCCCGACCAACAGCGCAGATGGACCGTCATGACCATTCTCTACAGCGACTCACTTCCCCAGAGGCTCGACCGAGGAGACTACACCTTCGAGCAACTCATGCAAGAGCTCATCCTTCGTTACCCCGACTTCGCAGACGAGATTCTCATTTTCAGTCGCCACTACACCGAGATAGTAACCGCAGAAGTATCAGGCATGCGCACACTCCTAACCCAACTCAAAAGCGAAGGCTACCACCTCTACGGACTCACCAACTGGTGCAGCAAAGTACACGACACCATGCGCCAATATGACATCTTCCGTCTCCTCGACGGCCACATCATATCATCCGAAGTACACACCATCAAACCAGAACCAGCCATCTACCAGTGCCTCCTCGACCGCTACCACCTTCACCCCTCAGAGTGCGTCTTCACCGACGACAAAGCCGAAAATGTAGAAGCCGCCACACGCATGGGCATGCACGGCATCGTATTCCATGACGCAAAGCAATACGAGAGAGACTTGAGAATCATCTTGCAGCACAAGAATTGACGAAATAGCACAAGAAATAAGCTAAAAATTGTTGCGGACTGGAGTATTTTCTTCCTCATCGTATATTTATATGACTTGAAAATGTTTTTTTTTTTCAAAACAGGATTATCTTTCGATAATTTTATGTATATTTGCATCACAATAATATCGCTCGCCCACATGCACAGCGGATATTATTATTCACAGTACATTCACACAGAAAGCAACAATATCTTTTATAACAACTAAAAACAAAACTAACTAATTTATCATGGAACAAGTTTTCGCTTACATCATTGGCCTCGGAGCAGCCGTGATGATGCCTATTATCTTTACCGTGCTCGGAGTGTGCATAGGCAACAAATTCTCCAATGCGCTCAAGAGCGGACTGTATGTCGGAGTCGGATTTGTCGGACTCAGTGTCATCACAGGACTGCTCACATCTTCTCTCGGTCCAGCACTCGCCAAGGTGGTAGAGATATATGGCCTTGAACTCAACGTCTTCGACATGGGTTGGCCAGCAGCTGCTTCTGTAGCTTACAACACAACAGTGGGTGCTTTCATCATCCCAGTGTGCCTTGGAGTGAATCTCCTCCTGCTCCTCTTAGGATGCACACGCACAGTCAATATCGACCTGTGGAACTACTGGCATTTTGCCTTCATCGGAGCTGTGGTATTCTTCTTGACCGACTCGCTCGGATGGGGATTCTTCGCTGCCATCATCTGCTACGTCATAACACTCGTCATGGCTGACCTCACAGCCAAGAAGTTCCAGTCATTCTATCCAGGCATGGAGGGCATCTCCATCCCTCAACCTTTCTGCCAAGGTTTTACCCCCTTCGCCATTGTCATTGGCAAGGCCCTCGACCTCATTCCAGGTTTTGACAAGCTGAACATCGACGCTGAGGGCATGAAAAAGAAGTTCGGACTTTTTGGCGAACCTCTCTTCCTTGGTGTTATCATTGGTATCGCCATCGGATGTTTCGCATGTCCAACATGGGAGGCTGTAGTAGACGGCATTCCTGGAATACTCGGACTTGGCATTAAGATGGGTGCTGTCATGGAACTCATCCCTCGCATCACAAGCCTCTTCATCGAAGGTCTCAAACCTATCAGCGAGACTACACGCCAGCTCATAGCGAAGAAGTTTGGCGACAAGAAGGAGTTCTATATAGGCATGTCGCCCGCCCTCGTCATAGGACATCCCACTACTCTAATTGTAAGCCTTCTCCTCATTCCCGTCACTCTCGTGCTTGCGGTATTCCTTCCCGGCAACCAATTCCTGCCTCTCGCATCCCTCGCAGGCATGTTCTATGTCTTCGTGATGATTCTGCCTTACACCAAGGGCAATGTGGTCAAGTCTTTCATAGTCGGCCTCGTAGTCATAGCCATAGGACTCTACTTCGTCACACTCATGAGCGGAGACTTCACGTCCGCTGCCCATCAGGTAAGCGCAGCCCATCCCGACGATGCTGCAGTGCGTGTGCCTGAAGGCTTCAAGGCAGGCGCTCTCGATTTTGCTTCTTCTCCGTTTGCCTTCCTCATCTATGCTTGCATGCGCTACCTAAGCTATATAGGTGCGGGCGTGCTTACTGTCCTCACTGTCGGACTGGTGATATGGAACCGTAAGCGCATCAACAAGTGATGATATAACTAATTTAACTACAATAACTAACAATGAAAAAATTCTTTCTCGCTGCTCTCTGTGCAGCAGCAGCCCTCACAGGCAATGCGCAAGTAAAAGTATCGTTCCAGACAGCCTGTCATCCAGAAGATGTCAAGCACTATGACACCAAGACTCTCCGCGAACGCTTCGTCATGGAGAAGGTCATGGTGGCAGACGAAATCAATCTGACCTACTCTGCTTATGACCGATTCATCTTCGGTGGTGCCATGCCAGTCAACAAAGACCTCAAGCTCGAGACCTTCGATGCTCTCAAGGCTCCTTACTTCCTTTACAACCGTGAGATAGGCATCATCAACACAGCGGGAGACGGCATCGTCATCGTAGACGGTGTAGAATATCCTCTCGGTGCCAAAGAAGCCCTCTATATCGGCCGCGGCAACCTCGGCAAGGACAAGAAGGGCAATGCCATCGACTCCAATAAGGAGATTATCTTCCGCTCAAAAGATGCGAGCAAGCCTGCTAAGTTCTACATCAACTCAGCCGTGGCTCACCAGCACTACAAGACACAGTGGATTACTCTCGACGGACGCAAGAACGGCAAAGTGCAGTCACTCAAGGCTAAGGTCATGAGCAACCTCGGCTCTATAGAAGAATCAAACCGCCGCACCATCTACCAGCTCATCGTTAACACAGCCATGGAAGAAGGACCTTGCCAGCTCCAGATGGGTCTCACACAGCTCGAGCCAGGATCTGTGTGGAACACCATGCCCCCCCACACTCATGGACGCCGCATCGAAGCCTACTATTATTTCAACCTTCCAGAGACACAAACCATCGCTCACGTGATGGGACAGCCTCAGGAATCTCGCATCGTATGGCTTCACAATGAGCAGGGCATCATGTCTCCCGAATGGTCAATCCATGCTGCCAGCGCCACATATTTCTACACTTTCATCTGGGGTATGGCAGGCGAGAATCTTGACTACAACGACAAGGATGTCATCAAGGTCACTGACTTGAAGTAAACAAGCCGTACCACAAGAGTAGCGTCGTGTACCACAAAAGACCATCTGACCATACAGGCGCCACCCACAATATTATTCATGAAGACAAAAACGATTTCCCATGATTGTATATCCCAACGCCAAGATAAACATAGGTCTGAATGTCGTGGAGAAACGACCAGACGGATACCACAACCTGGAGACTGTGTTCTATCCTATAGGACTGCAGGACATCTTGGAGATTAAGGTTTTAGACGAGGGCAATGTCCCTGAATGCGGCTACAAACTCAAGATCACAGGTACTATTCTTGACGGTTCGCCAGAGGACAACCTCGTGGTGAGAGCTTTTAAGATGCTCAAACACGACTTCAATCTTCCGCCCGTAAGCATCGGTCTGTACAAGCACATACCTACAGGTGCTGGACTTGGCGGAGGATCGTCAGACGCGGCTTTTACCATCAAAACCCTCAACAAGCGTTTTGACCTCAGACTCACCGACGAGCAGATGGAAGACTACTGCACAAGACTCGGAGCAGACTGTCCGTTTTTCATCAAGGACACACCTGTCTTCGCTACAGGCATAGGCAATGAGTTCCACCCTGTATCCTTTAGTCTCAAAGGCAAACACCTTGTGTTGGTGAAGCCAGACATCTTTGTCTCTACCAAGGATGCCTATGCCAAGGTCAATGTACGTAGACCCGACACACCACTGCCCGAACTCCTTGCCCAACCTCTTGAGACATGGAAGGACACGGTCATCAACGACTTTGAACGCAGTGTCTTCTCCAAATATCCTGAGATAGCGGCCATCAAGGACAGCATGTACGACATTGGAGCCGTATATGCCAGCATGTCTGGCAGCGGCTCAAGTGTATTTGGTATTTTCGATGAACCCGTAGAGAATATTGATGAGGTCTTCAGCGGCATGTTTTGCCGTCAGAGAGTACTCGACTGATACCCACGTCTGCTATAAGACAGAAAAAGCAGCAAGGAATGATTTTTTCCTTGCTGCTTTATTTGACTTAAGGTGGGTTCTATAGCTTTCTATAGCTTTCTATAGCTTTATATAGCTTATATAGCTTTCTATAGTCTCTATAGCTTTTTATAGCTTCTATAGTTTTCACTCTTATTCGTCCATGAGTTTGCGGTAGCGTATGCGCTTTGGCTCTTCGAGACCGAGTCGTTTGGCCTTGTTAGTCTCATAGTCGGTGTATGAGCCTTCGAAGAAGAACACTTCACCATTGCCTTCAAAGGCAAGGATGTGAGTGCAGATTCGGTCGAGAAACCAGCGGTCGTGGCTGATGACCACGGCGCATCCGGCAAAAGCCTCAAGACCTTCCTCAAGGGCGCGGAGAGTATTAACGTCGATGTCGTTGGTCGGCTCGTCGAGGAGGAGCACATTGCCTTCCTGCTTTAGCGCTATGGCAAGATGCAGACGATTGCGCTCACCTCCAGAGAGCACGCCACACTTCTTCTCTTGGTCGGCTCCGTTGAAGTTAAATCGGGAGAGGTAGGCGCGGACATTAATGTCCTTGCCGCCCATACGTAAGGTCTCATTGCCTCCGCTCACGACCTGGTACACGCTTTTCTCAGGGTCTATATCCTTGTGCTGCTGGTCTACATAGCTGAGCTTCACCGTGTCGCCAACTTCGAAGTTACCGCCGTCGGGTGTCTCTAACCCCATTATAAGACGGAAGAGAGTTGTCTTACCAGCTCCGTTAGGGCCGATGATGCCTACGATACCGTTGGGCGGAAGGTTGAAGTTGAGGTCATGGAAGAGAGTCTTCTCTCCAAAGGCTTTCTGCATGTGGACAGCCTCAATGACTTTGTTGCCGAGTCGAGGACCATTGGGGATGAAAATCTCGAGCTTCTCCTCCTTTTGCTTCTGCTCCTCGTTGAGCATCTTGTCGTAGGAGTTGAGTCGCGCCTTGCCTTTGGCCTGACGTGCCTTAGGCGCCATGCGCACCCATTCGAGCTCTCGCTCCAGCGTCTTTCGGCGTTTGGATGCTGTCTTCTCCTCCTGCTCCATACGTTTGCTTTTCTGCTCAAGCCATGAAGAGTAGTTGCCCTTCCATGGTATACCTTCACCACGGTCGAGCTCGAGTATCCACTCCGACACATCGTCGAGGAAGTAGCGGTCATGGGTCACAGCTATGACGGTGCCTTCATATTGCTGAAGGTGTTGCTCCAGCCAGTCGATGGACTCTGCATCGAGGTGGTTGGTAGGCTCGTCGAGCAGGAGAACATCGGGCTTCTGGAGCAGCAGGCGGCAGAGAGCTACACGTCGGCGCTCTCCACCAGATAGCTTGTCTACCTGCCAGTCACCTGGAGGGCAGCGGAGAGCGTCCATAGCTCGCTCCAGTTTAGAGTCCATGTTCCATGCGTCTGTAGAGTCGATGATGTCCTGGAGTTCAGCCTGACGGTTCATGAGCTTTTCCATCTTGTCAGGATCCTCATAGTATTCTGGCAGACCGAACTTGTCGTTTATCTGGTCATATTCCGCGAGAGCATCATAGACATGCTGCACTCCCTCCATGACGTTTTCCTTGACAGTCTTCGACTCATTGAGCGGTGGATCCTGAGGCAGGTATCCGACAGTATATCCTGGGCTCCACACCACTTCGCCCTGATACTGCTGGTCCAGTCCCGCTATTATCTTCATCAGCGTGGACTTACCAGCACCGTTGAGACCGATAATACCTATCTTAGCTCCATAGAAGAAGCTAAGATAGATATTTTTGAGCACTTGTTTTTGATTCTGCTGAATGGTCTTGCTCACTCCGACCATCGAGAATATCACTTTCTTGTCGTCTACTGTAGCCATAGGGGTATATTATGCCTGTGCCTTGAGCATAGCGTCAATGTTGGCAGCAGCCTTGCGTCCGTCGCCCATGGCGAGGATGACAGTAGCTCCACCGCGCACTATGTCACCACCGGCAAAGATAGTAGGAATGCTTGACTGCATCTTGTCGTTGACAGCGATAGTGTTCTTGCGGCCGAGTTCAAGTCCCTCTACAGACTTTGGCACGAGTGGGTTTGGTGACACACCTACAGCCACGATGGCCATGTCGATGTCTATAGTCTCAATCTTACCCTCTACAGGCACAGGAGAGCGGCGTCCTGATGCGTCAGGCTCTCCGAGCTCCATAACCTGAAGCTTCACCTGCTTCACATTGCCCTTCTCGTCGGCTATGTATTCAATAGGATTGTGGAGTGTGAGGAACTCTATGCCTTCTTCCTTGGCGTGCTTCACCTCTTCGAGACGTGCCGGCATCTCAGCCTCCGAACGACGGTAGGCGATGAAGACCCTCTCTGCTCCGAGGCGCTTTGCTGTGCGGCATGAGTCCATGGCAGTGTTGCCACCGCCCACAACCATCACGCTCTTGGCCTTGATGATTGGAGTGTCAGACTCTGGGTTGGAAGCGTCCATGAGGTTGACACGAGTCAAATATTCATTAGATGACATTACGCCTACAGAGTTCTCGCCTGGTATGCCCATGAAGTTTGGCAGACCAGCACCCGAAGCCACAAATACAGCCTTGAATCCTTCAGCCTCAAGCTGCTGGATTGTGAGCGTCTTGCCGATGATGCAGTCCTTGACAAATGTGACACCAATTTTGCCGAGGTTCTCAATCTCCACGTCAACGATGGCGTTTGGCAGACGGAACTCCGGTATGCCATACTTCAGCACACCGCCTATCTCATGGAGCGCCTCAAATACAGTCACGTCATATCCAGCCTTGGCGAGGTCGCCAGCACATGAGAGGCCAGCAGGTCCTGAACCTACAATGGCAACCTTTATGCCGTTCTTTGGTGCGCACTCTGGGAGAGCCATTTTTCCTGAGTTGCGCTCAAAGTCAGCAGCAAAACGTTCGAGGTTGCCGATTGCAACAGCCTGATGTCCGAGCTTGAGGTGCATGCACTTGCTCTCACACTGCTTCTCCTGTGGACATACGCGTCCGCAGACAGCTGGGAGAGCCGATGTTGCCTTGAGCACCTTGGCAGCCTCAAGGAACTGTCCACGCTCTATGTTCTTGATGAACGATGGTATGTTGATAGACACAGGGCAACCCTCCATACATGTTGGCTTGGCGCAGTCAAGACAACGCTTAGCCTCAGTGAGTGCTTGCTGCACTGTGAGTCCAGTGTTCACTTCCTCCGTGCGTGTGGTGGCGCGATATACAGGGTCGAGTTCGCCCATGACACAGCGAGCAATCTCTCCTCTCTCCTTAGCCTTCATGCTGCCAGCCAGTTCCTTGCGCCATGCGGCATTGCGATCGAGAAGTTCAGCGAGAGGAGTGTCAGTAGTCATTCCAGAGGCATCAGCCTGTGCTTCCACCTTATTTGTGAGTTGGCATGCTCCTTCCACGTGCTCTTCGAGCTTGTGCATATCTTCCATCTCGGCAGGCTTGAATGCGCCCATGCGCTTGAACATCTCGTCAAAGTCAACCTCGTGACCGTCAAACTCAGGACCGTCCACGCAGACAAACTTAGTCTTTCCGCCGACAGTGATGCGGCATGCGCCACACATACCCGTTCCGTCGACCATGATAGTGTTGAGCGAAACGTCAGTAGGAATATCATATTTCTTAGTAAGGAGGCAGCAGAACTTCATCATGATAGCAGGACCAATGGCAAAGCACTTGTCCACCTTCTCGCGCTGGATGACCTGCTCTATACCTACTGTCACTACGCCCTTCTGACCATAAGAACCGTCGTCGGTCATGATGATGACCTCGTCAGAATGCTTGCGCACCTCGTCCTCGAGGATGATGAGTTCCTTTGTGCGGCCAGCCAAGACAGAGATGACCTTGTTGCCAGCAGCCTTAAGAGCCTTGATGATAGGGAGCATTGGAGCTACTCCCACACCGCCTCCGGCGCACACGACAGTGCCGAACTTCTCAATGTGAGTGGCCTGACCCAGAGGACCCACGACGTCAGTAATGTAGTCGCCCTCGTTGAGCTGGCAAAGTTTGGTTGATGAAAGGCCTACTGACTGAACGACAAGCGTGATGGTGCCTGCCTCTACGTCTGAGTCAGCGATAGTAAGTGGCATGCGCTCACCTTTTTCTCCTACACGGATGATGACGAAGTGGCCTGCCTTGCGAGACTTGGCAATGAGCGGAGCTTCAACTACAAACTTGAAGACCTTCTCACTGAACTGCTCTTTCTTAATGATTTTGTTCATGATTCGAAATGATAAATATACTGTATATTAGAAGTTTGTATATGGCGGGAGATAGCTTTAATAGCTGCTATAGCTTTAATAGCTGCTATTGGATATACTCAAAGCCAGTGTAAGGCACGAGAGCCTTTGGAATGCGTATGCCCTGTTCTGTCTGGTTATTTTCCAGAATGGATGCCACGATGCGTGGGAGGGCGAGAGCAGAACCGTTGAGTGTGTGGCAGAGCTGCACCTTCTTGTCAGCATTGCGGTAGCGACACTTGAGTCTATTGGCCTGATAAGTGTCAAAGTTGGAAACAGACGACACCTCCAGCCAGCGTCCCTGAGCCTCGGAATACACCTCGAAGTCGTAGCAGATGGCAGAAGTGAAACTCTGGTCGCCGCCGCAGAGACGGAGTATACGGTATGGCAGCTCGAGCTTCTTCAGCAGTCCTTCGACATGGTCGAGCATCTCCTTATGGCTTTCCTTCGAATGTTCTGGCGTGTCGATGCGCACTATCTCTATCTTAGAGAACTCGTGAAGGCGGTTGAGACCTCTCACGTCCTTGCCGTAAGAACCAGCCTCGCGACGGAAACACTGAGTGTATGCACAGTTCTTGATGGGCAGATCCTTCTCATCGAGGATGACATTGCGGTATATATTGGTCACTGGCACCTCTGCAGTAGGGATGAGGTAGAGGTCGTCGAGCTCGCAGTGGTACATCTGTCCTTCCTTGTCAGGCAACTGTCCTGTACCATATCCAGAGTCCGCATTGACGACAGTAGGAGGCATGATTTCAGTATATCCAGCCTTGTTGGCTTCGGCGAGGAAGAAGTTGATGAGGGCGCGCTGCAGTTGTGCTCCCTTGCCCACATAGACAGGGAATCCTGCTCCTGTGATTTTCACACCGAGGTCAAAGTCTATGAGGTTATACTTCTTAGCCAGTTCCCAGTGTGGCATCTTGGCCTCGCCGTTAGCAGGCACAGTGTCCCAGTTGCCCACAGTGTCGCCGGGATGGCATTCGCGGAGCGAAGACTTGACAACGACGTTGTCCTCTGCACATGTTCCTTCTGGCACTTCGTCATACGGTATGTTTGGTATTGTGCAGAGGTGGGCTGTCAGCTCCTTCTCAGCCTCGCTCTTTGTGTTCTCGAGGTTAGCGGCATCAGCTTTGAGCTCAGCCACCTTTGCTTTAGCGGCCTCAGCCTCCTCCTTCTTCCCTTCTTTCATCAGTTTGCCGATGACGGCAGCCATCTTCTTGCTCTCGGCGAGAGTGGCGTCAAGCTGTGTCTGAGCTTCTCTGCGAGTCTTGTCGAGCTGGATGGCTTTCTCCACGGCTTCTGCTGCAGTCTTGAAGCACTTCTTTTCCAGTCCCTTGATGACTCTTTCTTTTTCTTCTGTAATTAACTTGAGTGTAAGCATATTCCTTTGATTGTCAAGTTGAATGGTATCTCTTGTTTATGGTAGGTTATATCAATTACAATTCTTTTTTGAATTACCTTATATAAATAAATGGGGATGGGTCAAAAAGACTGTCAGCATCGTATCTATATGCCTCAATGTTTTTTGACTCATCCCCACATCTTATTTTACCTGTCTCAGCCTCTCTGACTCACCTGGAGCGAGAGACGGAAATCGTCATGCTTCTTGTCTTTTTGCAGACTGCCAAAGAGGCGAGTCCTTTACTTCTTGCGGAGCAGACCCAGTTCGTTGAACACGTCAACAAGAATAGACACACATCTGTCTACCTGTTCCTTAGTGTGTGTAGCCATGAGAGCTACGCGAATGAGTGTGTCCTGTGGAGCGCATGCAGGTGGAACAACTGAGTTGACAAACACACCCTTGTCAAAAGCCTTCTTCGTCACTTCAAATGTCTTGTAGGCGTCGCGGACATATATTGGTATGATAGGGCTCTCTGTGTCGCCTATCTCGAATCCCGCCTCGCTGAACTGCTTGAGGGCATAGTTCGTTATCTTCCACAGGTTCTCCTGTCTTTCAGGCTCCTTCTGCAGGATGTGCAGAGCCTCGAGGGCAGCAGCTGTTGCAGCAGGTGTGTTGCTGGCACTGAATATATAAGTTCTGCTGTTGTGACGAAGCCAGTTGATGGTGTCGCTGTCAGAAGCGATGAAACCACCTATTGAGGCAAGGCTCTTGGAGAATGTACCCATGATGAGGTCAACATCGTCTGTTACGCCGAAGTGGTCGCACACACCTCGTCCCTGTCGTCCGAAGACACCGAGACCATGAGCTTCGTCCACCATGATAGTAGCATTGTACTTCTTCTTGAGGGCAACAATCTCAGGCAGCTTGGCCAAGTCTCCCTCCATGGAGAAGAGACCGTCAATGACGATGAGCTTCAGCGCATCTGGGGTGCACCTCATGAGCTGGTGCTCCAGGTCAAGCATGTCGTTGTGCTTGTAGTGGAAGAACTGAGAGAACGAAAGACGTCGCCCATCCACGATAGACGCATGGTTGCGGTCATCGCCGATGATGTAGTCACTGCGTCCAGTCAGACACGAGACCACACCTGAGTTCACCGTGAAACCTGTGGAATAGACGAGAGCCTCTTCCTTGCCGACAAACTCAGCAAGTTCATTCTCCAACTGGATGTGCAAGTCGAGCGTCCCATTAAGGAATCGTGATCCTGCGCATCCTGTCCCGTACTTCTCAATTGCGTTAATGGCGGCTTGGCAAATACGTTTGTCATAGGTCAGTCCCATGTAAGAATTTGAACCGAACATAAGGACCTTCTTGCCACTCATAGTCACCTCCGTGTCTTGATGGCTGTCGATTTCTCTGAAGTAAGGATAGATACCCGCTCTGATATACTTCTGCGGCTCTCTGTACTTACTCATTCTTTCTTGTAATAAACCCATAGTTAATAAGTGCGTTCCGACACGAGGGCAGCCTCTTGTACATTCATCTCACATGAAAACTCTGGCAGCTGACTCGAGCCGAAAGATGCACGCTATTGTTGTTGTTATATTATTTTCGTGTGTAAATAAATACAAAATCGCTGCAAAGTTAGTAAAATTAGAACTCTTATCACCTATGTTTTGGTAAAAAAATTTTTTTTAGCACAAAAAACACGCTAATATTTTGATGATTTGATTCAAAAATATTACTTTTGCATACATTTTTCAAATCCAAGATGCATTACCGCGTGCAAATTGCGCGTGCAGCATCCTCCACACAACAGCCCTCGCAATGAGCCCCCGGCCAGACATAGCCCAGCCGACCCACCACACAAGTCAGCCCCATTGTCCCAGCTCAGCCCACCCTCCTCCATCAGATAAAACCAACACACATATATACACACATATATATATAAATATGCCAGACAAGAAGAGAATAATGTTCGTCGTCAACCCCATATCAGGCACATCAGGCAAAAACTTTGTCCTACGCCTCATCGATGAACATATTGACCACAGCAAATACGACTACACCATAGCCATGACCCAACACGTCGGCCATGCCACCGAGTTAGCCAAGACAGCAGCCCTCGACGGCATAGACATAGTATGCGCCATAGGTGGCGACGGCACAGTCAACGAGGTCGCATGCGGAGTCATACATACACAGACAGCCCTTGCCATCATCCCTTCCGGCTCAGGCAACGGACTCGCGCGCCACCTCTGCATACCCACCGACCCCCTCAGCGCCATCAAGATCATCAACCGAGGCGTCACCCACGTCATGGACTACGGCCTCGTCAACAGCCACCCCTTCTTCTGCACGTGCGGAGTAGGCTTCGACGCCTTCATCTCCCAGAAGTTCGCCGAGTCTGGCAAACGCGGTCCCGTATCATACATGGAGAACGTCCTCAACAGCAGCCTACGCTACCATCCCGAGACCTACGACGTGGACATCGTCAGCGGAGACGGAGAGGAAGAAGAGCACAAATCCTGCAAAGCCTTCCTCATCTCCTGCGCCAACGCCTCACAGTATGGCAACAACATCTACATAGCCCCCTCTGCCTCCGTGCGTGACGGACTCATGGACCTCACCATCATCGAACCCTTCACACCCCTCGAAGCACCACAGATGGCACTCCAGCTCGTCAACGGCACCATAGAGCAAAACTCACGCATCAAGACCTTCCGGTGCAAGTCCCTAACCATACGGAGAGCCAAACCCGGAGTAGTCCACTACGACGGCGAGCCCATACTCACCGACTCCAAGGTCGAAGTATCGCTCGTCCCCAGCGGACTCCTCTGCGTCGCACCCGAAGAAGAAGGTGTGCCAGATGCCGAACGACGCATCCAAAACTTCTTCAACGAACATTTCCGCAACATGTACAACAAGGCCGAAGAACTCATACAAGAAAACTTGCGAAAAAGTCAACGCATACAGCTTTTAAACAAGGATATTATCCGAAAACTCTCCGGCAAATAAGTTTTTTTGAAAAAAAATGCCCAAACTCTTTGGCATTTCAATAAAACAACCTATATTTGCCCCTTAGAAAGCAACACACGTTGCCGACAACACCAAAACACAATGAACGGCATAGCACCCAGCCCCCGTGCCGCTCCACTCAGCAGACCCAGAAATGCACCACATAGAAAGGGAACACTCACATGAAACATCATACATTTATTAACCTTAAAAATTAAACAAAAGAACGTTTATGGCTCAGAAAAGAGTTTACACCTTCGGCAACGGACAAGCCGAAGGAAACGCGCAGATGCGCGAAGTTCTCGGTGGCAAAGGCGCAAACCTTGCAGAGATGAACCTCATCGGAGTTCCAGTGCCTCCAGGCTTCACTATCACTACAGACTGCTGTAATGAGTACTATGAAGTAGGAGAGGAAAAAATCAAGGAACTTCTCCAGGACGAGGTCAATGCCGCTGTAGCACATGTCGAGAAACTCATGAACTGCAAGTTTGGCGACGTCAACAACCCACTCCTCGTTTCCGTACGTTCAGGAGCCCGCGCCTCAATGCCAGGCATGATGGACACAATCCTCAACCTCGGCCTCAACGACGAGGTAGCTGAGGGCATGGCTAAGAAAACTAACAACCCACACTTCGTCTATGACTCATACCGCCGCTTCGTGCAGATGTACGGCGACGTAGTCATGGGACTCAAGCCAGTCAACAAAGAAGACATAGACCCATTCGAGGCCATCATCGAGAAGGTCAAGGAAGAGCAGGGCGTAGTCCTCGACAAAGACCTCTCCGTAGAGTCACTCAAGCGCCTCGTCGAACTCTTTAAGGCAGCCATCAAGGAACAGACCGGACAGGACTTCCCAACAGACCCAATCGTACAGCTCTGGGGAGCCATCTGCGCCGTCTTCCGCAGCTGGATGAACGAACGCGCCATCCTCTACCGCAAGATGGAAGGCATCCCAGACGAATGGGGAACAGCCGTATCCGTCATGGCCATGGTATTCGGCAACATGGGCGAGACATCAGCCACAGGCGTATGCTTCTCTCGCGACGCAGGTAACGGAGAAGCACTCTTCAACGGCGAGTACCTCATCAACGCACAGGGTGAAGACGTCGTGGCAGGTATCCGCACACCACAGCAGATAACAAAAATCGGTTCACAGCGCTGGGCAGAGCGCGCAGGCATCTCAGAAGAAGAGCGCGCAGCCAAGTACCCATCTATGGAAGAAGCCATGCCAGCACTCTACGCTGAGCTCAACGACATCCAGAAGAAGCTCGAGAACCACTACCGCGACATGCAGGACATGGAGTTCACCGTACAGGAAGGCAAACTCTGGTTCCTCCAGACACGCAACGGAAAGCGCACCGGTACAGCCATGGTCAAGATAGCCATGGACCTCCTCCGCGAAGGACTCATCGACGAGAAGACAGCCATCCTGCGCTGCGAGCCACAGAAGCTCGACGAACTCCTCCACCCAGTCTTCGACAAAGACGCCCTCAAGAAGGCCAAAGCCATCACACAGGGACTCCCAGCCTCTCCAGGAGCAGCATGCGGACAGATTGTCTTCCACGCTGACGACGCTCAGGCATGGCACGAAAACGGACGCAGAGTCATCATGGTGCGCATCGAGACTTCACCCGAAGACCTCGCAGGTATGGCATCAGCAGAAGGCATCCTCACAGCACGCGGCGGTATGACATCACACGCAGCCGTAGTAGCACGCGGCATGGGCAAGTGCTGCGTTTCAGGAGCAGGAGCCATCAACGTAGACTACAAGGCAAAGACAGTTGAGATAGAAGGCGTCACATACAAGGAAGGAGACTACATCTCACTCAACGGCACAACAGGACAAGTCTTCGCTGGCGAGATACCCACAAAGGCAGCCGAACTCTCAGGCGACTTCAAGGCCCTCATGGACCTCTGCGACAAATACACCAAGCTTCAGGTGCGCACCAACGCCGACACACCACACGACGCACAGGTAGCACGCGCCTTCGGAGCCAAGGGTATCGGACTCACACGTACCGAGCACATGTTCTTCGACGACCAGAAGATCATCGCCATGCGTGAGATGATACTCTCCGACACAGTCGAAGGACGCGAGAAAGCCCTCGCCAAGCTCCTCCCATACCAGAAGGCCGACTTCTACGGCATCCTCAAGGCTATGGACGGACTCCACGTCAACATTCGCCTGCTCGACCCACCACTCCACGAGTTCGTGCCACACGATATCAAGGGACAGCAGACAATGGCCGACGAGATGGGCGTAGACGTCAAAGTCATCCAGCAGCGCGTAGCCTCTCTCGCAGAGAACAACCCAATGCTCGGTCACCGTGGCTGCCGCCTCGGCATCACCTTCCCAGAGATAACAGCCATGCAGACACGCGCCATCCTCGGTGCAGCATGCCAGCTCAAGAAAGAAGGCTTCGACCCACATCCAGAGATCATGGTGCCACTCATCGGTATCCTCTACGAGCTCAAGCAGCAGAAGGAAATCATCCAGAAGGTAGCCAAGGAAGTCTTCGCCGAAGAAGGCGTAGAGATTCCATTCGAGATAGGCACAATGATTGAGATTCCTCGTGCAGCCCTCACAGCCGACCGCATCGCCAGCGAGGCAGAGTACTTCTCATTCGGTACAAACGACCTCACTCAGATGACCTTCGGTTACTCACGCGACGACATCGCCAGCTTCCTCCCCGTATACCTCGAGAAGAAGATTCTCAAGGTAGACCCATTCCAGGTACTCGACCAGAATGGTGTAGGCCAGCTCATCAAAATGGCTGTAGAGAAGGGACGCTCTGTTCGTCCAGGCATGCGCACAGGTATCTGTGGCGAGCACGGAGGCGAACCATCATCTGTCAAGTTCTGCGCAAAGGTAGGCATGGACTACGCTTCTTGCTCTCCATTCCGTGTTCCAATCGCAAGACTCGCAGCCGCGCAGGC
>JAEDNQ010000201.1 GCA_016302435.1 Bacteroidaceae bacterium | reverse complement strand
CTAACTTTGTTTTTCTATGAGACATTATTTACTCATCCCCATGTGCGCATTAGCTACATGTGCCTATGCGCAAGTGACCCCAAGGGTCATGCCTGAGACTCCCGTCGCAGGTCAGCAGTACATCCTTGTCAACAAGGCTCAGACTGCTTCACAGTACATGTCACTAACCAGCTGGGACGGCTCTGTGTACTTCCTTGGCAAGGAGGACTCCAAGTATGCTGACTATGCCCTCACAGCAGTAGACAATCAGGACGGCACATGGTCCTTCACCCGTACTGTCTCCAACACTCAAGAGACAGGAGACTTTGACGAAAACGATAACCCCATCACAGAAACTGTCGATGTCACCCTCTACATGGGCATACCCGATGGTACAGCCAATGTCCGAGGCAATATGGAAACAGAGGCCAAGTGGAAACTCGACGCAAAGGGTAATGGCTTCTTCAACCTCATCGCTGACGCAGGCAACAATACTGCCATGCTTTCAATGGCTGAAAACACTCCTACAAAGGATATGCGCATGCATCTGAACAATGGTAGCCAGTATTTTGTCATCACCTACTATGCCGGACCTTGGTATCCAGACTGCGTGGGCGGCATCAAAGAAACAGAAGATGATACATCGGGCGACATCTATTTTGAGGCAAACGACTCCACATCCTTCAACTGGGGATTTGTCCCTGTTGACAAAGTGGATGCCTACTACGATGATGTCAAATTCTCTGGACTCATCAACAACTTCTACGACAGCTACTGCTCTATCGAAGACTATGCCGAAGGCTTCAACGCTACATACAAGGTCATGGCAGATGCCTACGTACAGGCAGAGAGCATGGACGCACTCGATGAGGCTGTCTTCACTAATATGATAAATGCGAAGGTTGCTCTGTTCAAGGAGATAGATGCAGCCATAGCACTCAACGAAAAAGAAGACCCTGTTCTTGCTGCAGCCATCGCAGCAGCAAAGGCCGTTTTCGACACAAAGACTGCTGCCGAAGAACTCAACGAAGCCCTCGCATCCCTCAAGAAGGCAGAGGCTAACTACTCTATCAGTGGCGGTGATATCACATCTCTCGGCACAAACATGTCTTTTGAAGACCTGTCAGCTCAGGGCGGCTCTGAAACTTCAGGTGTGGCAGGGGCTCCTTACGGATGGAATGTTTACATCAACGGTGTTCAGGCTGTGACAGCTGACGATGTGAAAAAAGCAGGTATCAATGCTTGGCATGGTGTCAATAGTGACAGCGAGGGTGATATAAAGGAAGGATTGCAGTCATTCGGACTCTGGGAATCCAACATACCTGACTATGAAATTTCACAGACCATCACTGGTCTTGCCAACGGCACATACGAGATAACAGCAGGACTTATGGCTGGCGACAATAGCGGCTCACGCCTCACTACTCAGCGCATCTTCGGTAATCTCAACTCTACATACTACGCCTCAGAGTCAGACTACGACCTCAGCCAGCTCGACAATAACGAGGTCTATGCTTTTGCAGGCAACGAGAGGCTGGCAACTGATCGTCTGATGAGACCTGTCACAGTCAGAGCCTTCGTGTATGACGGCACACTCACCTTTGGCGTTCGCACGGACAACAATCTCGCTGCTACATTCACTATGGCTTCCAACGCAGGAGCCGGATGGTTCAAGGTGGATAACTTCACCATCAAGACCCTCGGCTACAACTCTGCCGACGCTTATGCAGTCTACAACCACTTCGCTTCCTCTCTCGACACCTATCAGGGCGAACCAATGTACTCAGGCACAGCCACAAAGCTCGACGAGTATATAGCTTCAGCTGGCAACATTACAGAGGCAAGCTCAGAGGAGGAAATCATTGCTGGCATCAAGGGAGCCAAGGACGTCATGGCAGAGGTTTCAGCTTCTATCAAGACCTATCAGAGACTTGCTGAACTGCTCGACAAGCACTTCAGTCTCATGGAGCAGTATGACAACAAGCCTGGCGTGGGCGACTACTCAGATGTCATCTATGAAGTGCAGGAGAAATATGATGACGCGTCTGTCGTTGATGACGCAGAGGTGGATGCCATCTCTGACCAACTCGATGAAGCTCTCGACGCTTGCATACAGTCAGACGACGTCGAACCAGGTTCTGTGCTCACTGAGTACATCAAGAATGCTTCATTTGAGGATCTCTCCAACCAGAACAATGCCAACTCGGACGGTGTGGCCAATGCACCTAAGGGATGGAATCTCTACATCAACGGTACTCAGACACAGACTGCTGCTGAAATCTCACAGGCTGGAGTGCCAAACTGGTGTGCTATCAACAGTGGTGACCCCATCAACGTGGAACTTGAAGACGGCACTATCGTGACCAACCAGTATTCTGACGGAGAACACCTCTGGGGCATCTGGACATCTGACATTCCTGAAGTCGAACTCTCTCAGACTATCAAGGGCATGCCAGCCGGTACATATACACTCACGTGCGACGTGCTCGTACAGTACAACTGGGCAGGCTACTGCATCACTACTCAGCGCATATTCGCCAACGACTACGTGGAGATGTATTCATACGAGGGCAACTACGAGAATAACATGCCTGAGGATGCTCTTATAGCACAGGAAATAGACGCTCTCGCTCCAGACGCAACAGTCAAGCACCTCACCTACGCTGGACATGAGTGTGAAGCTCCACGCAGCGACTACTCTCATCGCGTATCTCTCACCTTCGGCCTTGCTGAGAAGGGCGAACTCAAGTTCGGTTTCCGCACCAACAACATCGACCGTGATGGTGTGGCTCAAGGAAGCGGTAAGGGCTGGTTCAAGCTCGACAACTGGACTCTCACATACGACTCAACAGATGTGCCTGCAGGAGCCGCCATCGGTGCAGGTGACACAGGTGTGGATTCTGTCGTAACCAATGCTGAAGGTGCAGCCGTTGAGTTCTATTCAATCGACGGTATACGCCGTTCTTCTCTCCAGAAGGGCATCAACGTTGTCAAGATGGGTGAGAAGACTGTCAAGGTTATCAGATAACACGTCATTGCCTTTGCCTTGATATATAAGTAAGGCCAGTTATTGATAAATATCACCTTGGGTATTTGTTGGCAAGCGTTGGCACAAAACGCATTGCCTGCAGATGCCTGAGGTTTTTTTGTGCGCCCTGACTGTTCGTGCAAGTGAGAGCAGAGCATCAAGCTTGCCTTGAATGCTA
>JAEDNQ010000025.1 GCA_016302435.1 Bacteroidaceae bacterium | reverse complement strand
GGAGAGTAGGTCGCCGCCTTCTTTTCAAGGAGAGGCACTCGCGGATAATTCCGGGAGTGCCTCTTTGAGTTTTAAGGAGGGGGAGAGAGGCGTGATTGACGTTGATTACGTTCATTACGTTCATAACGTCATTATCGTTACTGACGTTCCTCTCGTTCCTCTCGTTCTTGGCGTTCCTCTCGTTCTTAACGTTCTTTTCGACCTTATGCATCTATTTGAAAAAATCAGAAACATCAAGTATATATTAGTTGGGGTGGCTATCTTGATAGCTATCTCTTCACTGCTTGTTTCTAATTTCTTGATTCGCGATCTTGAGGCAGAGGAGAGAAACAGGATGGAGGTGTGGGCCGAGGCAATGAGGTCGTTCAATTCGGCTGACGAAGATACAGACCTCAATCTTGTGCTTAAAGTCATCAATGGCAATCATACAATACCTGTCATCGTTGTTGACACTGATGGCAGGGCCCTATCGGCTCGCAATGTGGGCAGGCAGTTTGAGGCAGGAGAGGATTCTATAGCTTATCTTACCCGTCTTGCTAAGGAGTATAGGGCTTCTGGCAGATTTATACGTATTGCTCTTGACGAGGATGATCCAGCGGATGACTATATAGGTATATGTTATGACGAGTCGATGATGCTCAAGCGATTGGCTATATATCCTTACATCCAGCTTGGCATTGTGGTACTGTTCGTCATGATATCTATCTTTGCTTTGTTTTCAGCTATGAGGTCAGAACAGAATCGTCTGTGGGTCGGTCTGTCTAAAGAGACTGCTCATCAGTTGGGCACACCCATATCGAGCTTGATGGCTTGGATAGAAGTGCTTAGGGATTCCTATCCTGAGGATGTGCTCTTGCCA
This sequence comes from Bacteroidaceae bacterium, assembly GCA_016302435.1. Classification (GTDB taxonomy): domain Bacteria; phylum Bacteroidota; class Bacteroidia; order Bacteroidales; family Bacteroidaceae; genus Minthosoma. Next base: position 17,059 of record JAEDNQ010000025.1, on the reverse strand, counting down.
GAGATGGAGAAGGACATAAAGAGGCTTGAGTGCATAGCAGAGCGCTTCTCTAAGATTGGTTCTATTCCCGAGCCTAAGGCTACTGACTTGCTTGTGGTGATGAGCAGGGTGGTGGAATATATGGACAAGCGTGTGTCTGCCAAAGTGGTCATCACGAGCCATTTCCCAGACGAGCCTGTTGTGGTTGACTTGATACCCAGTCTGTTTGAGTGGGTGGCAGAGAATCTGTGCAAGAATGCTGTTGACGCTATGGGGGGAAGCGGAAAGATTGATGTATATGTGGAGGATGGCTATGACTATGTCTGCATTGAAGTGAAAGATACGGGCAAGGGTATTGCCAAGTCGAATTTCAGCACTGTGTTTAAGCCTGGCTTCACTACGAAGACACGCGGATGGGGGCTTGGACTCTCTTTGGCCAAGAGAATTGTTGAGGACTACCACAAGGGTAAAATTTTCGTGAAGGATTCTGTGGTAGGGCAGGGAACAACATTCCGTATCGAGCTCCCAAAGGTTCGTTCTGTGGAGTGAATGTGTGTCGTTGTAGTGCAGAAATGATACGTCGATATGCATTTTGATAGGGTTTAAATGAGATTTTAGCCTAAAAAATGAAAAAGTGATGTCATAATCATTATTCTTATAAAATAAATTAGTAACTTTGCACCTCGAATGAGTACATTAGATACATATACAGTCGACTTGTTGAGTCCTGAACTCGAGGGCAAGACCTTTGAGTATTCTATTGGCGATGACTTTTTTGCTGCCATAGACGGACTCATACAGCGCGGGTCGCTCGCCTGCAAGGTAGAGTGTATCAGCGCAGGGACGATTGTGAAGTTTCGTATCCATAGTTCAGGTACTGTCACTGTACCGTGCGACCGATGCCTCGCCGACCTCGATGTGCGGATTGAGACAAGCGATGTGCTTAAGGTCAAACTTGGTGAAGAGTATTCTGATGACGGTGAATGCGTTGTGGTGCCTGAGGCCGAAGGTCGAATAGACCTTGCGCAGTTCATCTATGAATTTATTGCTCTCAGCATGCCGATGACGTGTTGTCACGAACCTGGAGAATGTGACAGCGCGATGATGCTCGAACTCAGCAAGCATCAATCCACCCGAAGTGGAGCGGAGGATGAGGAAGAGATGGATTCAGACAGAGAATATGGTGAAGCCAACGGTGAGTCTATGGGCGACGAAGATGTGGAGCCTGTTGACGAGCGGTGGGCGGCACTGAAAAAACTAAAAGATAAACAATAAAAACATAACAAGAAAATGGCACATCCTAAAAGAAGACAGTCAAAGACTCGTACAAGAAAGAGAAGAACTCACGACGTAGCAGTTGCTCCAACACTCGCTGTATGTCCTAACTGCGGCGAATTCTATGTATATCACACAGTATGCCCATCTTGCGGTTACTACCGTGGTAAGGTGGCTATTGTCAAGGAGGCTGCAATCTAATTAAAAATCCTTTCTTATGGGAAAGATTAATGCTGTTATAACTGGTGTAGGCGGATGGGTTCCTACTTATATCCTCGACAACGAGGAGATGTCTACTATCGTTGATACAAGCGATGAGTGGATCATGGAGCGCATCGGTGTGAAGACACGACACATCCTCAAGCCTGAAGAGGGCAAGGGCACTTCGTTTATGATGACAAAGGCTGTAAAGCAGTTGCTCGACAAGACTGGTGCTGACCCTGACAGTATTGAGGCCGTCATTGTGGCTACCACAACGCCTGACTACCATTTCCCCTCAACTGCTTCGCTCGTTATCGGTAATCTTGGCCTGAAGAAAGCTTTCGGCTTTGACATGGAAGCTGCTTGCGCCGGTTTCCTCTATGCTATGGAGACAGGAGCCAACTTCATCCGCAGCGGGCGTTATAAGAGAATCATCGTGTGTGGTGGCGACCACATGTCTTCTATGACTAACTATGAGGATCGCAACACTTGCCCTATCTTCGGTGATGGAGCTGCATGTGTGATGATGGAAGCTACTGAAGAGGAGTATGGTCTTATGGACAGCTATCTCAGCGTAGACGGCACAGGCTACAACTTCCTTCATATGGCAGCCGGTGGCTCTGCAAACATGCCAAGCCACGAGACTGTAGACCAGCGTCTCCACTTCGTATACCAAGAGGGTCGCAATGTCTTCAAGCATGCAGTGACTAACATGTCAAATGCTGTTGAGACAGTGGCTAAGCGCAACAACCTCACCAAGGATGACATTGCGTGGATAGTACCTCATCAGGCTAATGTCCGCATCGAGAGTGCTGTGGCACGTCGCATCGATGTGGATGAGGAGCACGTGATGATCAACATTGACCACATGGCCAACACTTCGGGTGGTACTCTTCCTCTCTGTCTCTGGGAGTATGAACCTCAGCTGAAGAAGGGTGATAAGCTCATCTTTACTGCTTTCGGCGCTGGATTCTCATGGGGCGCAAGCTACATGATCTGGGGCTACGATGGCAGCAAGTTTGCTGACACACCAGCTGAGTTCTACAAGGAAGGCGTCATCAGCCGTGAAGAGTGGTACGCCAAGAGAAAGAACGAAAAATAATCTTGATACTGATTATAAATCGTATATAAGGAGCGCATCGCACAATGTACGTTGCGCTCCTTTTTGTCAAATCAAAGGTCTGCGAGCGAGGATATAACGTATGGGGCGTGTATGAGTACATGCTTGTGGCTATGGAACTCCCGGCTTGGGGGTATCTTGGCTGCGGATGCCTTGGCTCGGCAATGCTAATGATTATCAACCGTATATCAATTACTATATAAACGACAATGCACAAGTCTGGTTTTGTAAACATTGTAGGCAACCCCAATGTGGGTAAGTCTACGCTGATGAATCTTCTGGTCGGCGAACGTATCTCGATAGCTACGTTTAAGGCTCAGACAACTCGTCATCGCATCATGGGCATCATCAATGACGATGAAGCCCAGATAGTCTTCTCGGATACTCCTGGTGTGCTAAAGCCCAACTACAAGCTGCAGGAGTCAATGCTTGCTTTCTCTGAGAGTGCGCTGGTTGATGCTGACGTGCTGCTCTATGTCACTGACCCTGTGGAGACGGTTGATAAGAATAGCGACTTCTTGCAGAAGGTGGGGCAGCTGGATGTGCCCATCATCGTGTTGATAAACAAGATAGACCTGACTGACGAGAAAAAGCTGGTGGAACTGGTCGACATGTGGCACGAGGTGCTGCCGAAGGCTGAGATACTGCCTATCAGTGCTCTCCACAAGTTTAATGTGGAACCTGTGCTCAACCGCATTAAGGAACTCCTTCCTGAGTGTCCTCCATACTTCGACAAGGATCAGCTGACAGACAAACCTGCTCGTTTCTTCGTGACAGAGATAATCCGCGAGAAGATACTTCTCTTCTATGACAAGGAGATACCGTATAGCGTGGAGGTGGCGGTCGAGAGCTTCAAGGAAGACAAGACGCACATACATATCAATGCTGTCATCTTTGTGGAGCGCGATAGCCAGAAGGGCATCATAATAGGCCATGGCGGCAAGGCTCTGAAGAAAGTGGCCACTGAGGCAAGAAAGAGTCTGGAGAAGTTCTTCGGCAAAAACGTCTATCTGGAGACTTTTGTCAAGGTGGATAAGGACTGGAGAAACTCGACGAAGTCGCTCAACCTCTTCGGCTACAATCCGGAGTGAGGCTCAGCGTCGGCAGGTCTCATACCTTAGCTGACCAATAGTCACGAGTGCAGCTTAGTGTGGATTGGCTCCACATATTATAAATAATAGACATATTGTCTGCCTTCGCCCCATCTGAAGGGTGGGGAGAGCCATCGGGGAGCAGGCGAGTATTAACCTTTAAGGTGATTATGGCTCTCAGTTCGTGAGAACTCTCTTAATAAACAAAGTACACAGGACATTATGGCAAATTTAGTAGCTATTGTGGGACGCCCCAATGTGGGCAAGTCCACACTATTCAACAGATTGACAAAGACTCGTCATGCTATCGTCAGTGACGAGGCTGGCACTACTCGCGACCGCCAGTACGGCAAGTGTGAGTGGGGCAACAAGGAATTTTCGGTTGTGGACACAGGAGGATGGGTTGTCAACTCAGAGGATGTCTTTGAGGAGGAGATTCGTCGCCAGGTGCTTATAGCCATAGAGGAGTGTGATGTCATACTCTTTGTAGTTGATGTAAAGACAGGAGTGACTGACCTTGACATGGCTGTTGCCAATATCTTGCGTCGCAGCAAGATACCTACTTTCGTTGTCGCCAATAAGGTGGACAGCAACGAGTTGCGCTATGACTCGGCAGACTTTTATAGCTTGGGTCTTGGAGACCCCATGTGCATCAGTTCGCTGACAGGCAGCGGTACTGGAGACTTGCTTGATGCTGTCGTGGCGAGTTTCACAAAGGTGATGGAAGAAGTGATAGAGGAGGATATACCTCGCATCGCTATTGTTGGCCGTCCGAATGCGGGCAAGTCTTCTATCATCAACTCTTTCCTTGACGACAACAGAAATGTGGTGACTGACATTGCTGGCACCACACGCGATTCGATATATACGAAGTATGAGAAGTTTGGATTCAACTTTTTCCTTGTGGACACGGCTGGCATCCGAAAGAAGAACAAAGTTACGGAGGATCTGGAGTACTACTCTGTCATGCGAAGCATTCGTGCCATAGAAAACTCGGATGTGTGTGTGCTCATGATTGATGCCACTCGTGGTATAGAGGGGCAGGATATTAACATCTTCCAGCTCATACAGAAGAACCAGAAGGGGCTCGTTGTTGTGGTCAACAAGTGGGACCTCGTGGAGAATAAGAGCAATGAGGCCATCCGCTATTTTGAAAGGACTATCCGTGACCGCTTTGCTCCTTTCACGGACTTCAGCATCATCTTTGCCTCGGCTACGACAAAGCAACGCATCTTTAAGGTGCTGGAAGAGGCACAGAGAGTGTATAATGTGCGTACGAACAAGGTGTCTACGGCTAAGCTCAATGAGGTGATGCTTCCTATTATTGAGTCAACTCCTCCACCTTCGCTCAAGGGCAAGTATATCAAGATAAAGTATGTGATGCAGATTCCTGGTACGAGAGTGCCTTCGTTTGTGTTCTATGCCAACTTGCCGCAGTATGTCAAGGAACCGTATCGTCGTTTCTTGGAAAACAAGATACGTGAGCACTGGGATTTCAAGGGCACGCCTATCAATGTCTATATCAGACAGAAGTAGTAGGGGATTTCTATGATTGTCCATCTGTTCGTTTTTTTTTGTAGAACCTCAATGGGAAACGGAAAAATATGATGAAAGTTTTTTCTTTTAATAAATATGTTTTCTCGTCTGCTACGGTTGTAGTGCTCATGGCTGTGATGTCTTTGGCGGCTTGCCGTGATAAGATCGTGCACCCTGAGGATGCTGCTCGACAGGCGTTTTCCGATGCTGCTGCTGCCTTGGAGCGTGGCGACTATGAGGCCTATCTGTCATACGTAGACTATGGTGCCGAACTTGACTCTGCTGCTGCTGCAAGCATGGCGGAGGTCGTCAGGCGTCACGAGGAGTGGAAGCGTGCGGAGAGAGAAGATATAGTTGCGGTGAGAGTGGTGGACGTGAGTATGGAAAGTGACTCTGTCTGCTACATCTTTTACGAACATGTCTTTGCTGACAGTTGTCGTGAGACTGCCTCGCAGAAGATGGTGGCTAAGGACGGACAATGGAGATTGCGTGTTCGCAATTGATGATGAAAATGCCAAACAGAATGGTTGAAAAGAAACAGAATGGTGGCAAGAACGTGTTCGCCACAAAGGTTGGTGCTATACTTGCAGCTGCAGGAAGTGCTGTGGGGCTTGGCAACATCTGGCGCTTCCCAACAGAAGCGGGTACGCATGGTGGGGCTGCATTTATCTTGATATATGTGGGCTTCATGCTTTTCTTGGCTATGCCGATTATGGTGACGGAGTTTGCCATAGGTCGTCATGGCGGAAGTGATGTGGCCGATGCTTTCGAGAAGATGAGCGGTGGCAGGAAGGGATGGCGATGGATGGCCATGTTTCCTGTTGTCAGCGGTTTTCTTGTGCTGAGCTACTATGCTGTAGTGGCGGGCTGGACAATGTATTATGCCTTTGAGGCTATCACTGGAGGCTTCGTGGGAAAGGGGACGGCTGACTTCACTGCCGACTTTGGCTCGTTTGTTTCCAGTCCTGTGCAACCTGTGGGATGGACCGCTCTTGTCATAGCACTTACCTGTGCCATTGTGGCGTTGGGAGTGCAGAGGGGCATAGAGAAGGGGGCTAAGATCATGATGCCTTTGCTTTTCGTCTTCATAGTGTTCCTGATGGGTTGTTCTCTGTCGCTGCCTAATGCGGACTTAGGATTGCAGTTTCTCTTCTGCCCAGACTTTTCAAAGGTGGACGGTTCTGTTGTCTTGAGTGCTATGGGGCAAGCCTTGTTTTCCCTCAGTGTGGGATTGGGATGTTTGTGCACGTACGCTTGTTATTTCCGCAAGGATGTGGACCTGATGAAGGATGGTGTGACGGTAGCGGGGATAGACACAATGGTGGCTCTCTTTAGTGGTGTCATCATCTTTCCAGCCGTGTATTCGGTTCCGGGACTGAGTCCTGACGCGGGTCCTTCGCTGGTGTTCGTCACTTTGCCCAATGTGTTTCAGGAACTGTTTGGCGGTTCGCCTGTGATGGTTTATGTTCTGTCTGTGGTCTTTTATCTCTTGCTTGTTATGGCGGCCTTGACCAGCAGCATTTCCATGCTGGAGATGTCGGCAGTGTATTTCCATGCGAAAAGGGGCATGTCGCGCCCGCTTGCCGTAGTGTTGGTCGGGGTGGTGTGTCTGGTTCTGGGCACTTTCTGTTCTTTGTCTTTTGGCGAATGGAGTGACGTGAAGCTTTTTGGCATGACTTTCTTTGACTTGTTTGACTATCTCGTGGCTAAGTTCATAATGCCTCTGGGCGGCATGCTCATGTGTGTGTTCTTAGGATGGGTGGTTGACGAAAAGGTCATGAGAATGGAGATGACCAATCATGGCTCGATCAAGAGTCCAATGTACCCTGCCTTCCGTCTGATAGTCCGTTATGTGGCTCCTGTGTGCATCATCCTTGTGTTTCTCAACGAACTTGGCTTCTTCTCTTTCTTTGAATGAGATGATGGATGGAAGAAGTTGACGCGATTGGTCGGGTAGGTGGCGTGGGCGATGCGACAGATGTCTTTCTCACTTCATTAATCCGTAAAGATGTGGCATTTTCCGGAATATTTGAATGCTGCAAGCGATTATTCTGCATTTATTTGTCCGGAAAATTGGTTAATCGGATGGAAAATTGTAACTTTGCAGCCGATTTTGGATTAATCCGCGCTTTATGCTGTCGTAAGGGCGCTGGTTGATACATTAGAATTAAATTAAATACAATTATAAAAGTATGAATATTTCATTAGAAAACATTGACAAGGTCAATGCGGTCATTACAGCCGTAGTGGAGCCTGCTGACTATACGGAGAAGTATAACAAGGCTCTCAAGGAGGCTAAGAAGAAGATTAACATGCCAGGTTTCCGTCCTGGTATGGTACCAGTAGGACTCGTTAAGAAGCAGTTTGGCGTGTCTATCCTTGCTGAGGAGGTGAACAAGATTCTGCAGGAAGGTCTGTTCAGCTACATCAGCGAGAATAAGGTGAACATGCTTGGCGAACCACTCCCAACAGCAGACAACGACAATGTCAGCCTCGTTGAGGGCGAGTCTTTCACCTTTAAGTTTGAGCTCGCTATTGCTCCCGAATTTGAGGTAGCTCTCTCTAAGGACGACAAGATCAACTACTACAATGTTGAGGTTACTGACGAGATGGTTGAAAACCAGATCAACATGTACCGTCAGCGTGGTGGCAACTACGAGAAGGTTGACTCTTATGAGGACAATGATATGATCAAGGGAGTCATCACAGAGCTTAACGTGGAGAACGCTGTCTCTGTAGAGAACGCTGTCCTCCTTCCAAAGTATTTCAAGAACGAGGATCAGAAGAAGCTCTTCGAGGGCGCAAAGCTCAACGATGTCATCACGTTCAACCCTTCTGTGGCCTATGACAACAACGAGGCTGAGATGGCTGCACTCCTCAAGGTGGAGAAGGAAGACGTGGCTAACCATAAGGGCGAGTTCAACTATCAGATAACTGAAATCACTCGTTTCGTTCTCGGTGAACTTAATCAGGAACTCTTTGACAATGTCTTCCCTGGTGGAGAAGTCACTACAGAGGAGGAGTTCCGCGCACGCATCAAGACTCTCATCTCAGACCAGTTCAAGAAGGACTCTGACTACAAGTTCATCCTCGATGTGCGCAAGTATGTGACTGAGAAGGTGGGCAAGCTCGAGTTCCCAGAAGAGAAACTCAGGAAGATTCTCGCTGCCAAGGCAGGAGAAGAGAAGGCTGCTGAGCAGTATGACAGAAGCATTGAGGAGCTCACATGGCATCTCATCAAGGAGAAGCTCGTGGAAATATATGCCGTAAAGGTAGACGATGCAGATGTCAAGGAGATGGCCAAGGAGGTCACTCGCATGCAGTTTGCCCAGTATGGTATGCTCAACATTCCAGACGAGTATCTTGAGAATGCGACTAAGGAAATGTTTAAGAAGCGTGAGACTGTTGACAACCTCATCGACCGATGCATAGAGGTGAAACTTGGTGGCGCCATCAAGGAGGCTGTTACGCTCGAAGAAAGCACTGTCAGTGCCGAAGATTTCAACAAGATGTTTGAGTAAACATATAAAATATACACATATCGCAAAAAAAAGTGGTAAGAATTTTGGTTCTTACCACTTTTTTTATAACTTTGCATGAGATTGGCGTTTGGATGAGAGAGAAGACCTGTTCTCAACACCGTGGTCTTGTTGGCTGAAAAGCGCTGGACGTGAAATATGTTTTTATGTAAACGAGTAAATTGAATAATATATGATTAAAGATTTTAGAAATTTTGCGACAAAACACCAAGGCATCAACGGACTTGCCTTTGATGATGTGATTAAGGCTCAGTCAGGATACCTCAACCCTTATATTCTGGAGGAAAGACAACTCAATGTCACTCAGCTCGATGTTTTCTCGCGCCTCATGATGGACAGAATCATCTTCCTCGGTACGGAAGTGAATGACTATACGGCCAATGTGCTTCAGGCACAGCTCCTGTATCTCGACAGCCTCGACAACTCAAAAGATATAAGCATCTACATCAATTCGCCTGGGGGCAGTGTGTATGCTGGTCTCGGCATCTATGACACCATGCAGTTTGTGAGCAGCGACGTGCAGACGATATGTACAGGCATGGCTGCGAGCATGGCTGCGGTCCTCCTTGTAGCAGGCAAGGAAGGCAAGAGAAGTGCTCTTCCACATAGCCGCATAATGATTCACCAGCCCATGGGCGGAGCTCAGGGACAGGCAAGTGACATAGAGATAACGGCTCGCGAGATCCAGAAACTCAAGAAGGAACTCTACACCATCATCAGCGACCACAGCCACCAGCCATACGACAAGGTGTGGGCTGACAGCGACCGCGACTATTGGATGACTGCCGATGAGGCCAAGGCCTATGGCATGGTGGACGAAATTCTTGTGAGAAAAAAGAATGAATAGCGAATTTCCGTCATCGAACTGTAATCGATGAACGTTGATTGTAGTGTGCTCACCATTGAACATGGCTCATGGGACTATGGCAATGGTGTGATTATGACGGAAGGCTTATGGTATAGTTAAGCATATTACACATTATATATAATATATAAATAAGTGGCAAGATTGAAGAAATGCTCATTCTGCGGCAGACCAGAAGAAGAGGTGCCGTTCATGCTGTATGGCTTGGATGGCAACATCTGCAGCGACTGTGTTGAACGCGGAAGGGAAATAATACGTGAGGCTGCGGTATCGAGGTCTGCTGTTGAACTCGACAATGTACCCAAGCCAAAGGAGATAAAGGCATATCTCGACAACTATGTCATTGGACAGGACGATGCCAAGGTGACACTCTCAGTGGCTGTGTACAACCACTATAAGAGGCTTAACAGTTTGAATGTGCGCGATGATAACGATGTTGAACTGGAAAAGTCAAACATTGTAATGGTCGGCAGCACAGGCACAGGCAAGACCCTTCTGGTAAAAACGATTGCAAGACTCTTGCAGGTACCTTTTGCCATGGTGGACGCAACGGTGCTCACCGAGGCTGGTTATGTGGGAGAGGACGTGGAGAGCCTTTTGGTACGTCTGCTTCAGGCTGCTGACGGAGATGTGAAAAAGGCTGAGAAGGGTATAGTCTTTATCGATGAGATAGACAAGATAGCTCGCAAGAGCGACAACCCGAGCATCACGCGCGACGTGGGCGGAGAGGGTGTGCAGCAGGGATTGCTCAAACTGCTTGAGGGCAGCATTGTCAATGTGCCTCCGCAGGGAGGACGCAAGCACCCCGAGCAGAAGTTCATTCAAGTAGACACTCATCATATACTCTTTATCTGCGGAGGTGCTTTCGACGGCATAGAGAAGAGGATCGCTCACAGGCTTAATACTCATGTTGTGGGATTTGAGGCTTCAAAGAATACTGCCAAACTTGACAAGGGAAACATGATGCAGTACATATCCCCGATGGATCTCAAGTCTTTTGGACTCATACCAGAAATCATTGGACGACTGCCTGTGCTGACACATCTCAACCCTCTCGACAGGAATGCTTTGCGCTCTATCCTGACTGAGCCAAAGAACTCGCTCGTCAAGCAGTATGTGAAACTCTTCGCCATAGATGGCGTGAAACTTGTCATCGAGGACGAAGTGCTCGACTATATCGTTGACAAGGCTATAGAGTTCAAACTGGGCGCCCGCGGATTGAGGTCTCTCGTAGAGACTGTCATGAAAAAGCCTATGTATGAAACGCCTTCAGAAAATAAAGATAAACTGACCATCACTCTCGACTTCGCCAAGAAGCAGGTGGAGGCTGCCAATTTGGGCGCACTGATAGAAAGTAGCGTCGAATAGCTTTGAGCTGTGCTTGGACTGAAGGCCATGGCGCGCTATAGGAAGCATGCTGTGGCTTTCGGTTCCAGCGGCTCACTCTCTTCTCGCCTGTACGACAGGGCGGGAGAAAGAAATGTAAAACCTTTAAGAATCTGTATTGAATGAATAACCCGGCATCACTTCAGCAATCGCTGAAATACTATTTTGGCTTTGACGCTTTCAAAGGTGATCAAGAAGCGATTATCCGCAACCTCCTTGGTCATAAGGATACCTTTGTGCTTATGCCAACAGGCGGCGGAAAGTCGTTGTGCTACCAGTTGCCGGCTTTGCTCATGGAGGGTACTGCCATCGTCATCTCTCCTCTGATAGCTCTGATGAAAAATCAGGTGGATGCGATAAAGCACATCAGCGAGGAGGATAGCGTGGCACATTTCATGAATTCCTCGCTGAGCAAGTCCAACATTGATATGGTCAAGGCGGACATCATGGCTGGCAAGACGAAGTTGTTGTATGTCGCACCAGAGTCTCTGACAAAGGAGGACAACGTGGATTTCCTGCGCCAGGTGAAAATATCATTCTATGCCATCGACGAGGCGCATTGCATATCGGAGTGGGGACATGACTTCCGTCCCGAATACCGGAAGATAAGACCGGTAATCAACTGGATAGCTCTTGCTCCCATAGTGGAACTTTTCCTGCCACGAGACAAGATGTCTGTAATAAAGGAACTTGCGGAGGCTTGCCGTACTCACAAGAATCGTTTGGATATCCTCAACAGAGACTATAAGCAGTATCCGGAAGGCTCGGATCATGCCGAATTGGAACGACTCACAGAACGTGTGGCTGGCTTGATGAAGGTCATGGCCTTCCTCTCTGACCTCAAAGCCCTCATCAAGGAGAAATCGGATAAGTGCGTTCGTCTTGACACCAAGTTTGTCGAGTCGCTCATCTCGGCTCTGCCAGTGGTGAGACGTGACTATGACGTTGTGCGCGAACCTGTGATGGACGAACCTGCAGTGGCTGCTCTGCCTGACATACCTTCGGACGAAGCTATACGTGAAGCTGCACAAAAGATTTATGATGCGCCTGTCATAGCTCTTACTGCTACTGCCACGGACAAGGTGAGACTGGACATAAAGAGAAGTCTCGGCATACTCGAGGCCGCGGAATACAAGTCTTCTTTTAATCGTCCCAACCTATACTACGAGGTGAGGCAAAAAACAGATGATGTGGACAAGGACATCATCAAGTTCATAAAGAACAACCAAGGCAAAAGCGGCATCATCTATTGCCTGAGCCGAAAGAAAGTTGAGGACTTGGCAGAGGTGTTGAAGGCCAACAATATCAAGGCTGCGCCTTACCATGCAGGTATGGACACAAAGGACAGAACCGAAACACAGGATGCCTTCATCATGGAGGATGTGGATGTCATTGTCGCAACGATTGCCTTTGGCATGGGTATTGACAAGCCTGACGTGAGGTATGTCATACACTATGATATTCCCAAAAGCCTCGAAGGCTACTATCAGGAGACTGGGCGTGCAGGAAGAGACGGGGGAGAGGGCAAATGCATAGCGTATTACTGTCATAAGGACTTGGAGAAGCTGGAAAAGTTCATGAAGGATAAGACTCCTGCCGAAAAGGATATTGGCAATCATCTGCTCAGCGAGACGGCTGCTTACTGCGAGTCGTCTGTGTGCCGACGCAGGATGCTCCTGCACTATTTTGGAGAGACTTACCCTCATGCCTCTTGCGGCAATTGTGACAACTGCCTCCATCCAAAGGTCAAGACAGACGAGCAGGATAACCTCGTGCTGGCTTTGCAGACTGTGCTCGCTGTCAAGGAGAAATTCAGGGCGGAGCATGTCATCAGCATCCTTAGAGGGGAGGACAATGATGATGTTCTCAGCCATGGACACGACGCTCTGGAGCAGTTTGGCTCTGGTTCTGACGTCGACTTAGCCCTTTGGGAAGCTATATTCATCCAGGCATGTCTCGACGGTTACCTCGAAAAGGAGGTGGATGCCTATGGAGTGTTGAAGGTGACAAAGGCTGGCAAGAAGTTCTTGAAGAAACCTGTGCCGTTCATGGTGCAGAAGAACTGTGACTTCGACGATGAAGGGGATGGTGGCGATGACAATAGTGCCACAGATGCTTTGGACGACACTTTGTACAAGATGCTGCTCGACCTGAGAAAGAAACTGTCGCGCAAATATGATGTGCCTCCCTATGTGGTCTTTCAAGATGCCTCGCTCGAAGCTATGGCTACACTCTATCCCGTCAATGGGGACGAACTGCAAAATATCCCAGGTGTGGGTGCGGGCAAGGCCAAACGATATGGTGGAGAATTCTGTAAACTCATTAAGCAGTATTGTGAGGACAACGGCATAGTCCGTCCGACCGATATGCGAGTAAGAACCGTTGCAAACAAATCAAAAGTGAAAGTAAAGATTATTCAAGCAATAGACCGAAAGGTCAGCCTCGAAGACATAGCAAAGGCTAATGGTCTTGATTTCGACGAACTGCTCGACGAAATGGAGGCAATCGTGTATAGTGGCACGAAGCTAAATATAGATTATTACTTCGAAGAACTTGACATAGACGAGGAAGTGGTTGAAGAGATTTACGACTACTTCAAGCATAGCACTACGGATGCAGTCGATGTTGCTCTCGACAATCTCGACGGCGATATCTATGAGGAGGATGTGCGCCTCGTGAGGATAAAGTTCATAAGCGAGATGGCAAACTGAAGACTGGGTCAGTGTGTAAACAAGAAATCGCAAAAGGTGGTGCTGGAAGCGTTTTGAACGCACAGCGCCGCTTTTTTTCATGCCATGTGCAAAAATATTCCCTCTGTGTTATTTCTACTTCGAGAAAAAGTCGTACCTTTGCATGCAATAAAAATTAATTCTTATGTCATCATTTATTGCAGATAAAGTAGTAATGGAGGGACTTACATTTGATGATGTGCTGCTTGTGCCAGCATATTCAGAAGTTCTTCCTCGTGAGGTTTCACTCAGTACAAAATTCTCAAGAAACATCGAACTGAAGATTCCGTTCGTGACTGCCGCTATGGACACAGTCACCGAAGCTCCAATGGCTATCGCAATAGCACGTGAGGGCGGTATAGGTGTAATCCACAAGAATATGTCAATAGAGGAGCAGGCAAGGCAGGTCGCTATTGTCAAGAGAGCCGAGAACGGCATGATTTATGACCCTGTGACTATAAAGCGCGGCTCTACTGTCAAAGATGCTCTCGACATCATGGCTGAATACCACATTGGCGGCATTCCTGTAGTTGATGACGTAAATACACTTGTCGGTATCGTCACCAACCGTGACCTCAGATTCCAGACTGACCTCACTCGCAAGATTGACGAGGTAATGACAAAAGATAATCTTGTCGTGACTCATCAGCAGGCCGATCTCGAGAGTGCTTCGAAAATCCTGCTTGAGCACAAGATAGAGAAACTCCCTGTTGTCGACAGCGAATACAAACTTATCGGACTCATCACTTACAAGGACATTACCAAGGCGAAAGATAAGCCCATGGCTTGTAAGGACTCTAAGGGACGACTTCGCGTGGCAGCAGGTGTGGGCGTCACCGCAGACACCTTCCAGCGCATCGAGGCTCTTGTCAAGGCTGGAGTTGATGCTGTCATCATCGATACGGCACATGGACATTCAAAGAGTGTCATTGACAAGGTGCGTGAGGCCAAGCAGGCATTCCCAAGCGTTGACATCGTTGTGGGTAACATCGCAACAGGTGATGCGGCCAAGGCTCTTGTAGAGGCTGGTGCTGATGCGGTAAAGGTGGGCATAGGCCCTGGCTCTATCTGCACCACACGTGTCGTGGCTGGAGTAGGCGTTCCACAGCTCAGTGCTGTCTATGACGTGGCAAAGGCCTTAGAGGGTACAGGGGTTCCGCTCATTGCTGACGGAGGACTCCGTTATTCAGGCGACATCGTCAAGGCTCTTGCAGCAGGAGGATATTCTGTAATGATTGGCTCGCTCGTGGCTGGTACAGAAGAGGCACCTGGAGAGACTATCCTCTTCAACGGACGAAAGTTTAAAAGCTATAGAGGTATGGGTTCGCTTGAGGCCATGGAGAACGGATCAAAGGATCGCTACTTCCAAAGTGGAGTGGTGGAGACAAAGAAGCTCGTTCCGGAAGGTATAGCAGGACGTGTGCCTTACAAGGGCACTGTGCAGGAGGTCATCTATCAGCTCGTGGGCGGACTGCGTTCTGGCATGGGCTACTGCGGGGCTGCAAATATCGACGAACTGCATGAGGCAAAGTTCACTCGCATCACTAATGCTGGTGTGCTGGAGAGCCATCCGCACGAGGTCATTATTACCAGTGAGGCTCCTAATTATAGCCGCCCACAGTAAAAAAGACTTGAATAAATTGTTAAAAAACTATTATATAAGCGATTGCCGCAACTGTGGCAGTCGCTTTTTCATTTGTTTTTTGTAACTTTGCATCTTGTATGCTTTTATGTCGAATACACGTGTAATCCAATAAAAATGAAAAATAAAGATGAAGAAGATATTATTGTTTGTGACCTCACTCCTTATGAGCATGTCTTTGATGGCTCAAGATGCAGACCCTGTTATCATGACAATCAATGGGACTCAGGTCAAGCGAAGCGAATTTGAATATTCTTACAACAAGAACAACTCCGATGGCGTTTTAGACAAGAAGACCGTGGAGGAGTATGTGCCATTGTTCGTCAACTTCAAACTGAAGGTGGCTGAAGCTATGGCTCAGGGATTGGACACTGTTCCTGCTATCAGGAAGGAACTGGATGGATACAAGGAACAGTTCGTCATTCCTACCATAGTAGACTCCGCGTATATAGAAAGGGAAGCTCGACGCACGTATGACAATACAGCTGCTCGCTTTGGCGGACAGGATTTGCTCATCGCAAGCCACATCCTGGTGTTGCTGCGTCAAGATGCTACAGCCGAACAGATAGCGGCCGGACGCAATCGTATAGACTCTATCTACAATGTTCTGAAAGACGTGCCAGCAGACAAACTTGCTGAGCGCTTCGCTGAGGTGGCTAAGGCCAACAGCGATGACAAGGGCAGCGCACAGAGAGGTGGTGCCTTGGGGCAGTTTGGCAAGGGCATGATGATTCCTGATTTTGAAACTGCTGCATATCAGTTGCAGGCTGGGCAGATGTCTAAACCTTTCAAGTCTACTGTGGGATACCATATCATATATCTCACAGACCGCCACCAGTTTGAGCCATACGAGTTTCATCGCGAGAGCATTCTGAAATTTCTGGATCAGAGAGGCGTGAAAGAAGCTTCTGCCAATGCCTATATAGACTCTGTTGCACAGGCAAAAGGTGTGGAACGCAAGGTGGTCGTTGATGAACTTCTTGACGGCATATTGGCAAAAGACCCTGATCAAAGGTATCTTGCCATGGAGTATCACGATGGCACTCTGATGTATGAAGTGTCTAAGAAAGATGTGTGGGACAAGGCTCAGCAGGACGAGGCTGGCCAGGAAGCTTATTTCCAAGCTAACAAGAAAAAGTATGTATGGGATGAACCTCGATTCAGTGGCATCATCCTTCATGCCAAGGATGCTGCTACCGTAGCCAAAGCCAAGAAGCTTGTCAAGGGACAGGATGAGGCTGATTATGGCAAGACCATAGTTGACGCTCTCAACACTGATTCGGTCAAGATGGTGCGCATCACCAAGGGACTCTTTAAGCCTGGCGACAATAAGTATGCTGACAAACTTGTGTTCAAAAAGGTGGTTGAGGCTAAGCCCATGGAAGGTTTTCCAGAATGTGCGGCTATTGGCAAGAAACTGAAGAAGCCTCGCACGTATAAAGATGTCAAAGGACAAGTGGTAAACGACTATCAGGATGCTCTCGAAGCAGAATGGGTGGAGAAACTGAGAAAAAGGTATGACGTGCAGGTGTTTGACAATGTGGTGAAGACAGTGAACAATCATTAGTTCAATGCACAAATATGAATATAGTTCAACACAAATGTCATTGTAGTTCAATAAAGAAACATCATATTAGTTCAATAAAGAACATAGTTGTGGTTTAATAAAGAAACATCATATTAGTTCAATAAAGAA
>JAEDNQ010000200.1 GCA_016302435.1 Bacteroidaceae bacterium | reverse complement strand
CACAGATGAAGGTAAAGTGTTCCGAAGGCTGACCCGACGATTTGTCGGATGAGCCTGCTTTTTTTCTTTTGTTCTGCGCAAACAAACAGTTTGAGTTTCGGTGGGAATTAATAGAACCCACCTAAAACTCTTCGTTTTCCGTGCGAGCGATAATCTCGTTTTGCAGCTGCTCGGTCATGTCGTTGAAGTAGTCAGAGTAGCCAGCCACGCGCACGAGGAGGTCTTTGTAGTTCTCGGGCTCTTTCTGAGCGTCCAAGAGTGTCTGCGTGTCCACAATGTTGAACTGAATGTGGTGACCTCCCATGTTGAAGTATGCCCTGATGAGCGAGACGAGCTTCTTCAGGTCTTCTTCGCGCTTGAGCAAGGTAGGGACGAAACGCACGTTGAGGAGTGTGCCACCCGACTTTGTCTGGTCGAGCTTGCCGAGCGACTTGATGACAGCCGTTGGACCGTTGGTGTCCGCTCCGTGGGCAGGCGATGTGCCGTCGCTGATGGCAAACTTCGCCAGTCGTCCGTTGACCGAAGCTCCGCATACACTGCCGAAGTAGTTGTGGCAAGTGGTGGACAGCATGTTGAGCTGAGTCTTGCCGCCTCGGGTGTTGGGGTGACCCTCTATGGCTTCCACAAGGTCGTCATACACCTTTACCGCTATGCTGTCAGCATAGTCGTCATCGTTGCCGAAGAATGGAGTGCGGTTGATGATGTACTGGCGCATCTTCTCGTTGCCCTCAAAGTTGTTGCTGACTGCCGTGAGCAGTTCGTCCATGGTGAATCTCTTCTCCTCAAAGACGTGCTTCTTCAGAGTTGACAGACAGTCAGTGATAGTGCCGAGACCCGTACACTGGATGTAAGTCGTGTTATATCTGGCTCCCCCGCTGTAGTAGTCTTTACCCTTGCTTATGCAGTCGTCGATGAAGAGAGAGAGGAAGGTGGCTGGAGCGTAGAGAGAGAACATGCGCTCTATGTAGTTGTTGACCGCAAGCTTCATGTTGACAAAATGCACCATCTGCTTGTGATAAGCCTCGTAGAGCTCCTCGTATGTCTTGAACGTGCGTGGATCGCCTGTCTCAAGGCCGAGCTTCTTTCCTGTGATGGGGTCAATGCCGTTGTTGAGCGTTATCTCAAATACTTTTGGTGTGTTGAGATAGCCTGTGAGTATGTAGGCCTCTTTGCCGAAGGCTCCCACCTCTATGCATCCGGAGCATCCGCCCTCGTTGGCGTCCTCCACCGTCTTTCCCTGGCGGATGAGCTCTTTGGTGTATGTGTCGGGGTTGAAGCAAGAAGGATAGCCGTGACCCTGGCGTATGACTCTCGCGCCAGCCATGACAAACTCGTCGGGGTTGACCTTAGAGACGTGGATGGACAGGCCAGGCTGAAGTTCGTGGAGCTCTTCCTGTATCTCGAGAATCATGTAAGACAGCTCGTTGACAGCATCTTTGCCCTCACGGTCAATGCCGCCTATGTTTATGTTGGTGAAGTCATTGTATGTGCCCGATTCGAGAGCCGTGATGCCCACCTTTGGAGGAGCAGGCTGGTTGTTGAACTTTATCCACAGGCAGGAGATGAGTTCCTTAGCCTTATCGCGAGTCAGCGTGCCGTCCTTCAGCCCCTTCTCGTAGAAGGGGTAGAGGTGCTGGTCAATATGGCCAGGGTTCATGCAGTCCCATCCGTTGAGCTCCGTCACAGTGCCGAGATGGACAAACCAGTACATCTGTATAGCCTCCTGCATGTCTCTTGGCGCATGGGCAGGCACCCATCGGCACACATCAGCTATCTTCCTCAGCTCCGCCTTGCGCACAGGGTCAGCCTCTTCCTCTGCCATCCTGTCAGCCATGTCGGCATGGCGCTCAGCAAAGAGGATGGCAGCGTCGCAGCTGATGTCCATAGCCTGCAGCTCCTGCTGCTTGTCCGTAGCCTCAGGGTCATTGATGAAGTCGAGCTTGGCAAGAGCCTCAGCTATGAGAGCCTTGGTGTCGAGGAGTCCTCGGTGGTACATCTTGCCGTCCATCGACGTGTGTCCTCCTGCCCTCTGCTCCATGAACTCTGTGAAGACACCGGCATGGTAAGCCTCCTCCCACTCCTTGCTCACATGGCTGAAGATGCGCTCCCTCTGGGTGCGTCCTTCCCAGTAAGGTATGACCTCTTGCTCGTAGCGGTCGATGTCCTCCTGCGAGATGCGGTAAGGCTGCAGGTCGCGAGTGTTGAGCGTGTGCAGGTCTTCTACCGTGTGGCATGTCAGTTCGGGGAAGGTAGGCACAGCCTTAGGCACAGGGCCTCGCTCACCCACTATCAGTTCGTCCTTGCCGATGTATATGGTCTTCTTCTTGCATATCTCGTAGAAGTTGCGCGCGCGCAGAATGCAGTTAGGCATCTTGCCGTAGTTCTCCTTGTAGAATGCCGTCTCAATGAGTGCGCGCTCAATAGTCAGCGTCGGTTCAGTCTCCACGCTCTGCTTGTGCAGGCGTTTGATACGTTCGTTCATGCCTCCCTCATTCTCTGGATATTTCAGCGAATAGTTCATTTTGCTGTGGGGGGCACGCATGGCGATAGCTTTTCCCATAATATATCAGTTTGTTTATGTTAATAGTCAAATAGTTTATCAGTCGCGCCGTCAGAGGAGAAGAACGCCACCGCTGGCTTCGCTGTGGGCTGCGTCCCCTTCTGAATCCGATGCAAAGTTACAACATTTTCTTGCTCTGTGCAAATAATTCGGCATTTTTTTTCAGCTGATTTTCAAAGTAGTGCACAATAACGCACGATAACGCACAATAACGCACAATAACGTACAATACCGTGAATGTAACTCCACACAGCACCTCATCATCGGCACTTTTATTGGAGCAGTTAGCAAAACTGCACAGGACAATATTTGTGCACAGATATTGGACATGTGTGCATAAATCCACACCTGTCCTTTCTAAGAGTTCAAGGGTGGATTCTATAAGATACGGTGTGAAATGTATAGAAATTTTGACCACTATATACTCTATGCACCGTGAAAACATAGCTATCATAATGCACCTCTATATCCAATATATTGAATATCAATGTGAAAGCAAAATTCGGCATGCGATATAGGACAATATATGAGTGCTGCATTGAGAAAATATGGCAATCGTAATGGTAAACGTAATTAAAGTGATGAAAAACAATTAGTTGATTTATATCGTCGCAATATCGCAATATCGCAATATCGCAATATC
>JAEDNQ010000199.1 GCA_016302435.1 Bacteroidaceae bacterium | reverse complement strand
CCGTCACAGCCGCAACAGTCACAACGAATATTACCCTTAAACCTCTTAACCCACATGAAAAAGGACGGATTAAAATCACTTGGGCTATACTACCTCACCCACCCCAAGAAACTGAAATCCCTCATGCAGGGAGCACAGAAATACGCCACCAAAGATGGACTCAAGGAGGCTAAAAACGAATTCCTCCTCATCTGCCAATATGTCAAAGACGTGATGACAAGACGCTACACAGGTTACAGCGTCTTCAAACTCATCTCCATCGTCGGCGCACTGGCCTACGTGCTCACACCCGCCGACCTCATGCCCGACCTCATCCCCATGATTGGGCTCGTCGACGACACGGCTGTCCTCATGTGGGCAGTCAGCAAATTCGGCGACGAACTGAGAAAATACAAGGAAAGTCTGGTGAAGGTGAGATAACGAAAACAATAACGATAAACAACAATAACAATAACGGAGACAAAACAACAAAAAAACATACTACTACAACGATGGCAAAGAAAGAAGAACTTACACCCATGATGAAGCAGTTTTACGACCTCAAGGCAAAACATCCAGATGCCTTGCTCCTGTTTCGGTGCGGTGACTTCTACGAGACATACAACGACGATGCCATAGTGGCATCAGACATACTTGGCATCACCCTCACCAAACGCAGCAGCGTGGCAGGAACATCAGCCAACGGCACAGCCATGGCAGGCTTCCCCTTCCATGCCCTCGACACCTACCTGCCCAAACTCGTGCGAGCAGGCAAGCGGGTGGCCATCTGCGACCAGCTCGAAGACCCCAAGATGACAAAGAAACTCGTCAAGCGAGGCATCACCGAGCTCGTCACCCCAGGAGTCGCCATGTCCGACAATATGCTCAACACCAAGGAGAACAACTTCCTCGCCTCTGTCCACTTCGGCAAGACAGCCTGCGGTTTCTCCCTCTTAGACATTTCCACAGGCGAATTTCTCTGCGCCGAAGGCACCACCGACTACATAGAGAAACTCCTGACCAACTTCAGTCCCAAGGAAGTACTCTTCGAGAGAGGCAAGAAGATGATGTTCACAGGCAACTTCGGAGATAAGTTCTTCACATTCGAACTCGACGACTGGATCTACACCGACGAGTCTGCACGAAAGAAACTCCTAAAACACTTCGGCACCAAAAACCTCAAAGGCTACGGCATCGACCACCTCAAGAACGGCATCATAGCAGCAGGAGCCATACTCTACTACCTCGAACAGACACAACACACACATGTCTCCCACATACGCAACATCACACAGATAGAGGAAAGCCGGTACGTACGCCTCGACCGCTTCACCACACGCAGCCTCGAACTCCTCGCCCCGATGAACGAAGAAGGCACAAGCCTCTTCACCGTCATCGACAAGACCGTCAGCCCCATGGGCGCACGACTGCTGCGCCGATGGATAGTCTTCCCTCTCAAAGACGTGAAGAAGATAGCACAGCGCCAAGATGTCGTCGAATACTTCTTCCGCCATCCCGACGAACGTGACCGCATGGAAGAATGCCTACAGCAGATAGGCGACCTCGAACGCATAGCCGGACGAGTGTCCACCGAGCGAGTCACACCCAGAGAGATGGTACAGCTCATGCTCGCACTCAAGGCCATAGCACCCATCAAGGATATATGCTCGTCCTCCTCCGACAGAAGCCTCGCCATGGCAGGCGAGAGACTCAATGCCTGCACCGACCTCTGCGCCAGGATTGAAAAAGAGATAGCACCCAATCCGCCCATAGCCTTAGGCAAGGGAGAAGTCATAGCCAACGGAGTCAACGAAGAACTCGATACCCTGCGCCACATGTCACGCTCAGGCAAAGACTACCTCCTCGAGATACAGAAGCGAGAAGCAGAGGCCACAGGCATACAAAGCCTCAAGGTCGGCTTCAACAACGTCTTCGGCTACTACATGGAAGTGCGCAACACCTACAAGAACCTCGTACCAGCCGAATGGATACGCAAGCAGACACTCACCCAAGCCGAGAGATACATCACACAGGAACTCAAAGAGTATGAGGAGAAAATCCTCGGAGCAGAAGAAAAGATATCCGCCCTCGAATACCAGCTCTACACCCAGCTCGTCAAGTGGACATGCGAGTTCGTACCCATGCTTCAGCAAAACGCCCACACCATAGCACAGCTCGACTGCCTCCTCTCCTTCGCCGTAGCAGCAGGCGAATACCACTACAACCGTCCCATCGTCGACGACAGCACCGTCATCGACATCAAGCAGGGACGCCATCCCGTCATCGAGCGCCAGATGCCCATAGGCGAGCAATACGTAGCCAACGACCTCTACCTCGACTCCGACACACAGCAGATCATCATGCTCACAGGACCCAACATGGCCGGAAAGTCAGCCCTCCTCCGCCAGACAGCCCTCATCACACTCATGGCGCAAATAGGCAGCTTCGTGCCAGCCGACAGCGCACGCATCGGCTACACTGACAAAATCTTCACACGCGTAGGAGCATCAGACAACATCTCCGTCGGCGAATCCACCTTCATGGTAGAGATGAACGAGGCAGCCAGCATCCTCAATAACCTTAGCCCACGCTCCCTCGTCCTCTTCGACGAACTTGGACGCGGCACATCCACCTACGACGGCATCTCCATAGCCTGGGCCATCGTCGAACACATCCACGAGACTCCCAGTTCACGCGCACGCACACTTTTTGCCACCCACTACCATGAGCTCAACGAGATGGAGAAGACCATGCAGCGCATCAAGAATTACAACGTCAGCGTCAAAGAAATCAACGGACGCATCATCTTCATGCGCAAACTGGTCAGAGGCGGCAGCGAACACTCCTTCGGCATACATGTGGCAAAGATAGCCGGAATGTCACCCACCATCGTCAGCCGAGCCGAACAAGTCCTCCGCGAACTCGAAGCCAACAACTCTGGCGACGGCATCAGCCGCCCCAAGACCGAGAGCATACAGATGCCATGCGACAAAAATGGACAGCTCAGCATCTTCCAGCTCGACGACCCTGTCCTGTGCCAAGTCCGCGACGAGATACTCCACCTCGACATCAATGCCCTCACCCCTCTCGAAGCTCTCAACAAACTCAACGATATAAAGAGAATCGTCAAAGGTAAAACAGACTGACGGGGAAAATGGATAATGTATGATTAACAGAGAGACAGGGTTCGTTCTCCATACATAAACAGAGAGACAGGGTTCGTTCTCCATACATAAACAGAGAGACAGGGTTCGTTCT
>JAEDNQ010000198.1 GCA_016302435.1 Bacteroidaceae bacterium | reverse complement strand
CTTGCCACAGCTGCTAATGTTCATCAGCATGCTTCTGTGCTTCTACTCGTGCTCCACCACATCTCATCTGCCCGAGGGGGAGATGCTCTATACAGGCATAGATGAGATAAAGGTGGAAGACCAGCTGGGCACAACAGCTGAAGCGAACACTCTCTACGAGGTAGAGTCAGCCTTGGCTTATCCACCTAATGGTGCCCTCCTCGGCAGTTCTTCTGTCAAGAGTCCGCTTCAGATAGGACTATGGACGTATAACGCTCTCGTGGATAAAGAACGCAAAGGGTTGAAAAAGTGGTTCTTCGATACCTTCTCGGCTTCGCCTGTGACCATCTCCCGTGTGTCGCCCGACGTGCGCACAAAGGTGGCAGCCAACCTTCTCCAAAACTATGGTTACTTCAGGGGCAAAGTCGACTACCAGCTTGTCGACCAGCGAAATCCAAAGAAGCAGAAAATCCGCTATAACGTGCACCTTGGCAATCCTTATCTTCTCGACACCGTACATTATAAGTTCCCTGAGGTGGAGGATAGCATCATCAAGTCAAATCTTGCCTCTGCTCACATCAAGCGGGGAAAACAGTTCTCCACTCTCGATCTCACCAACGAGAAGACACGCCTTGTCACAGACTTCCGCAACAACGGCTTCTACTACTATCGCAACGACTACATCAGCTACTATGCCGATTCAGTCAACATCCCCGAGAGGGTGGCTCTGCTTGTTGTCCCTGCAATGGAGATGCCTGACAGGGCGCACAAGCAATTCCATATTGGCACAGTAAGTGCTTATCTCCGCAAGAACGTCGGAGTTAACTACGGCCGTTCTTCTGGCGGCACATCTTCTTCTAACCAGAGAGCCACTGTGCAGTACTCCGACTCCCTTGTCCTCAACGACCTGAAGATGGTTTATCAAGGCGACCGTATGCCCATCAAACCGCGTGTGCTCTTCAAGAACTTCCGTTTCTGGCGACGAAGGATGTTCAGCCAGGAGAAGGTCGACCAGACTGTGTCCAACCTGCACAGCATGAATATCTTCTCCACTGTACGCTTCACCTTCACTCCCCGGGACACCATGCCAGACAACGATACCCTCGATGTACGTCTCGACCTGACCATGGATCGTCTCATAGAAACAGAGGTGGATTTCAGCATCACTCAGAAGTCTAACTCTCAGGTGGGTCCAAGCCTCGGCTTGCTCTTCTCCAAGCGCAATGCTTTTCACCATGGCGAGACACTCTCTGTAGGACTGCGTGGTAGCTATGAATGGCAGACTCAGAAGCAGTTTGGCTCCAACAAGCGCATCGACTCCTACGAGGCTGCTGTGGATGTCTCATTAGCCTATCCTTGGATAGCTTTTCCTTGGCTCAACAAGAAGATATACCGCTATCCCACGTCTACCACATTCCGTATCAGCGTTGACCAGCTCAACCGTGCCAACTACTACCGCCTCATGTCTTTTATATCTGAGGCTAAGTACTCGTTCCAGACGAACCGATCATGGAGCCACGAACTGACGCCGTTGTCAGTGTCATACAATAAGATGCAGCACACTACCGCACGCTTCGACTCCATCGTGTCCACCAACTCTGCTCTTTATGTCTCGCTTCGAGACCAGTTCATACCAGCCATGCAGTATTCCATCATCTACGACAACTCCTGGAACACTGCCGAGCGCCACTCTATGCACTTCGAGGGAACAGTCAAGGAGTCTGCCAACCTGCTTAACCTCAGCAATTCTCTCCTCGGGCATGGCTATTTTGAGAAGGACAAGAAACTGCTTGGCACACCATATTCACAGTTCCTCAAGTTTCTCTTTACTCTCAAAAACACCTTCCGTCTGACGGATAAGACGAGTTTGGCTACTCGTGTGCAGCTCGGAGCGATATGGTCATACGGCAACTCTGACTATGCTCCGTATAGTGAGCTCTTTTACGTGGGCGGAGCCAACAGCATACGTGCTTTTGCCGTGCGCAGCATAGGTCCAGGCGGTTACCGCGACAATACAGGACGCAACACCTACCTCGACCAGTCGGGTGACCTCAAGTTTGAGTTCAATGCCGAATACCGCTTCCCAATACTGGGCGCTCTCCAAGGAGCTCTCTTCGTCGATGCTGGCAACGTGTGGTTGATGCGCAAGGATGATGCCCATCCCAACGGACAGCTGAGCCTGAACAGCCTCCTCGACCAGATAGCCCTCGGCACAGGAGCAGGCATCCGCTACAACCTCGACTTCCTCGTTCTCCGCCTCGACCTCGGAGTGGGCATACATGCCCCCTACGATACAGGCAAGAAGGGCTACTATAATATGACAAAGTTCTGGGATAGCTTGGGACTCCACTTTGCGGTGGGATACCCGTTCTGAGAAATAGCTCTGACATTTCCAGAGTTCCCACTTTTTCCAGTCTTCCTGGTCTTTCCAGTCTTCCTGGACTTTCAGTTTTTTCCAGTATCTATCTCACCCTAAAAACCAATAAAACTATGATACATGACAATCAACAGCAAACAACCACAGCGACACCGACTGGCACCTCAGCTCCTTCCTCTGACCTGACTACTTCCCGTAGCATGTGCCCTTCCTCTGTGCACACCCTCCCTGAAACATCCGACTATACCGATGATGACAGCCGTTTCATGGATATGGCCATCCAGCTATCCGTCGAGAATATCGACAATGGTGGTGGTCCTTTCGGAGCTGTCATCGTCAAGGATGGTGAGGTGGTAGCTACTGGAGCCAACCGTGTTGTGCCCAACAGCGACCCTACGGCGCATGCCGAAGTTATGGCTGTGCGTGCTGCCTGTCAGAAGACTGGCACTTTCAAACTCGAAGGGTGCACCATCTACTCTTCTTGCGAACCCTGTCCAATGTGTCTCAGTGCCCTCTATTGGGCAGGCATCAGCCGCATCTGTTATGCAAACACAAAAGATGATGCCCATGCCATCAACTTCAGCGATGCCTTCATATATGAGCAGTTGGCTCTCGACTATGGCAGCCGCTCCATCCGCTGTGACCACTTCATGAGAGAAGAAGCTCTTTATGCTTTTCGCAAGTGGGAAGAAAAGGATGACAAGGTGAGGTATTGACAGATACAGCAAATTGAATAGATTGTGGTTTGGTAAACGTTTTATCCTTAGGATCATTACAACGATGGGTGTGTCAATGAATTATTGACACACCCATTGCTATGATACGGTGTTTTTTGAATGTTGTTTTATATTGTTGTCCGCTAAACATGAAAAGTCAGTTTGAACCCATTGTCGTTCAATG
>JAEDNQ010000197.1 GCA_016302435.1 Bacteroidaceae bacterium | reverse complement strand
GGACACGTTATGGAAGCATACAGAACACAATATGCACACTTTACCATTAATTTTCTAACTAAAACGATGATGGATAAGAAAAATTTGCTTACCTTTGCAAACGAAAAGAATCTCATTGCTTACAAACTGCAATCTTCGGACAATGCAAGCATATTACAACCAAACTTACATATATATACAATAGCAACTAAAAAGCATTACAAACCAATATCTATTCACTAATTCTTTATGATCAAACAACTACTTTTTCTAAGCTCAGCCATGACTTTCGGCTTAGCTGCACAGGCACAAACACTACCAACCCCTGTAGCAAAGATTGACTTCGAGGGAATCACAAGCGCTGAAGACCTCGGAGCAGAGCTGGTAGGCGCAGGACTTTTCCTCCAGTCGGAAGACAAGAACTTCGGCACCTACTATCAAAACAATCCTGAGGGTGTCAAAGCTTCTCACCAGAACTATCTCATCATCCCTTCACAGGCTTTCATCAACGCTAAGGCGAAGAGTGCGGAGCAACTCACCGTCGCCTTCTGGATGAACGCATACGTGGCGAACGAGAAGCAGGGAGTGGACGCAGGAGGACACTACTACTCCACAGCCATCTCTGCCTACAGTTCGCAGAACAGCTACAAGACATTCTCTTGGCCCATGTTCTCTGCTCGCACACGCCGCACCCTGCAGATCAACTGTGCAGGATGGAGCGACTTTGTTAACGAGGAGAATGTCAATGGCAACAACGTGGAAAGCAACGAATGGACATGGACAAAGCAAATGGAGTCGGGCGAAGTGGACGAGGAAGGTAATCCCATCATGGTCAACACGGCCTTCGACGAGAACTGGCACTTCGTCACTCTGACTTTCAACGGCATCAACGCCAAATATTATGTTGACGGCGAGATAATGAACGAATGGAATGCCACCAACAACAATTACTCCTTCCCCTCTGTCATGGAAGCCCTCGACCAGATATACCTCGGCGACTGCGGACCGTTCTGGCAAGACAAGGATGGAGCATACGCTTATGACGATGTGGCCATATATGCCTCT
Organism: Bacteroidaceae bacterium; assembly: GCA_016302435.1. Lineage (GTDB taxonomy): Bacteria > Bacteroidota > Bacteroidia > Bacteroidales > Bacteroidaceae > Minthosoma. The sequence continues at coordinate 2,237 of JAEDNQ010000197.1, read as the reverse complement.
GAACTGTCAAAGGACGACATCGACCTGCTCATCAACATCAAGCGCGATCAGCTCACAGAGGAAGATAAACTCATCATTCTCCGCTCTCAGCTCGAGACAGCCATCACAGATCTCTCTGACTACTGCTCTACCATCGGCGACACTTATCCCACGCTCTCCAACAATGTCCTCGACTGGCTCATGGAGGAGTATAGCGATGTGAACAAATTCCAAACAGAGGAAGAAATCAATGCTGCTATGGCCGTCATCCAGACTAAGCAGGACGAGGTGAGCGCCATCACAAAGGCATACGAGGATGCCATGGAGACAGTAGCATTCAATGCTGACTACCTTGCCAAGACAAACTATGCGGGTGCTGCTGCTTATGATGAAGCCATAAAGGCTGCCACCGAAGCTATCAGCGACCCAAAATCTTCTGATGTCTTCGCACCTGCTCTCGCCACCCTCGAGACCGCCAAGGTCAAGTACCTCTTCACTCAGGAGGGCGACGTGAAAGACATCACCCGCGCCATCAGCGTGCCTTGGTTCACTGCTGAACAGTATGAACCTGCAGGCAAGAACGAGGAGGATAAGTACATCTTCCCAGAGGGAGCTGCAAGCCACCTCTCTACGAAGGGATGGACAATGTCGTTCTCTGAAAGCCTCAGAGGTGCAACTGACTGCACTCTCTACTTCACTAACGATGTGGAGCAAAGGCCTACTGCTAACCTCTTCCACTCATCTACTGCCATCGGCACACTCGACATTCAGCAGACTATCTCAGGTCTACAGCCTGGCTACTACAGTGTGTCTGCCGACATGTCTTCAACTTCCGACGCAACTGACAACCATGTATATGCCACTGCAGGCAACGTGACAAAGGTGTCTGCCGTATTCAGCCAACCTGGCGGCGGATGGACTCCTTGGGAAACTCTGACCACTGACAAGGTGCGCGTGGGCGAAGATGGCACTCTGACTATCGGTGCTGCCTCCACAACTGACGGAACACAGTATAAGGGATGGTTCTGCGTGACAAACTTCCGCCTCAGCTACTATGGCACTGAGTATGACATGAGCCAGGATGTCACTGCAAAGGCTGAGGAAGTGGCTTCTGCCATAGACCAGCTCATCCTCTCTGGCGACAAAGCTGCTGCCGTGGCTAAGAGGGATGCCATCATCAACGGTGAACTGGACGACTACGACAAGGTGTCACAATTGACAGTCCTCATAGCTGAGATTAATGAAATATACGCTAAGGAAATGGCTTTCACTGCCGCTGCCGACATGAAGCATCTTGCGGACAGGGCTACTGACGATAATGCTAAGTCTGTATACAACACTGCTGCTTCTGAAATAGAGAAGGCTCTCAATGCGGATGACGCTTCTATCGACATTTTTGACTCGCTCAAGTCTCTCGCCGCTGCTTACACCTCATTTGCCGAGGTTGCTGCCAACGCAGGCGCTTGGGAGGTACAGAGCGTGCCAGCAGAACTTGCATCTATGCTCGCCAACCTCGAAGGTGCTACTGTAGAGTCTCTCTCTGATAACACTGACAAGCTCATCGCCACAATGAAGAGCACCATCACAGAACTTGGCGGCTCACTTGAGTCACCAAAGGAGATAACAGGAATAATCAGCAGCGCATCCTTCAACGGAAACAGCTCTGAAGGATGGGACATCTCTATCGAAGGAGGAACATCAGCTGTCGACCAGGGTGAGATTGAGTTCTACAACAACAACGGATTCTCCCTCTCGCAGGTTCTCACAGCCATGCCTAAGGGCACATACCGCCTCTTTGCCTCTGGATTCTACCGCGACGGGAATAACTATGCAGCTATCGTGGCTAACCAGTGGACAAAGATATCAGAAGAAAGTGACAGCACTGTGTACGACACTCGCGCAAACGTAGCTCTCACCATCTCGGCAGCAGGCGTGACTCGTGAGTCAAAACTCGTTTCTATCGCAAGCGACTCTGTTGTTGTTAATACTGACGAGGATGATGTCTACACTGACTACTATGGCAACACTCTCCACGTCATCGGTGATTTCACCACTCTGGACGCCAATGCAGAACCTGTGGTAAACTATCCTTACTGGATGTCGAATGCTTACCACTGCATCACAGACCTCGGTCTCTATGCAGGCAATGTCATTGAGATCGTAGTGGAGGAAGACAACACCGACATCACAATAGGCGCAAAGAAGGTTGCCCACATCGAAGGCGACTGGACTATTGTTGACAACTTCCGCCTCTTCTA
>JAEDNQ010000024.1 GCA_016302435.1 Bacteroidaceae bacterium | reverse complement strand
GAAAGAAATATTGCCGTTCGCAATGTTTCTCGTTAGAAGAACAGTTTTCAGGATGCCAATTATTACAATACGAGTTTCTGAGACTGCAAAAAAGAAACCATCTTTCACAGAATAAAAAAGACCTGACATTATGCAGTGTCAGGTCTTTTTTTCGTGTTGTTATACACGAGAAGTTGGTTAAGAGAATTGGGCCTTGCCAATTGTGTCGCGAATTAGGCGACTTTTGGACATAAGAGCTTCACAGCTCACAGTCCTCAATAGGTTTAGGTTTAGTTAAGCATTGATATGTTTATATTAAAAGTAAAAAATCTTGTCTATGTATGTGCGTTTCATTGTTTTAGCAATAATTGCGTTATGCACATATTCTTATATTCCGTCTTTGCCTTTGCTGTTAGCGATACTTAGGATTGTGTCGCATGTAGTCTTTATTTCAGCTTGACTTTCATCCTTGACAAGAATAATCTGTTGAATATCCTTTGTCTTGATGTAAGTGTCAACAGCTGTAGCGTTCTTTTCTTCAGCTTCATGCTCACCTATGGCATGTTCGGTAGCTCTACCGATAGTGAGCGCGATAGCCACGATGGCTGCAGCCTTGAAGAATGGGGCAAAACGGCGCAAGCGGAAATGGGCGATTCTTTTCGTAAAAGTCTTCTGTGCAGCAGTACTATCATTTTCTGCGTTGTCAGCAGTTTCAAGCTTTTCAATGCATTCCATCATTTTTGCGTCAAAATCCTCGCCGAGTTTTTCTTCCTTAGCATCTGTTTCGTATCGGAATAAATCAGCATATTGAGCCAGATGACCAGGTACATCCTCCTGAGAGAAGAACGAACGAAGAATCTGCTCCTCCTGCAGAGAAGTCTGGCAGTTGAAGTAGCTTTCAATAAGTTGTTCTATGTACTTGTAATCCATATTCTTCTACTGTTTGTTGATACTTGTTTTGGAGAGTTTTGTCACTCGTTGTTCAGTGTATTCAGATAATCTCTTCACTCGTTTTACCGTGTATCAGAGGTCATCGTCACACTCTGTTTTTTCCGCTCTCTAACATGTAGACGGATGAGATGCGAAAAAGTTACAGGTAGAGAGACTTTTTTTTCAAGATTTTTTCTTTCAATGTACTTCGAGCACGGAACAGAGTAACTTTAACGTCTGATTCCGTGATGTTTAGAACTGCAGCTATTTCTTTATAACTTTTACCTTCAATATCTCTAAGTTGGATTATTGTCCTTTGTTTCTCGGGCAGTCCATTTATTGTGTCTTGCACAAATGTTGTTGCTTCGTATGCCATCAATCGGCTATCAGGCGATGTTGCCGCGCTATCCATAAAGTCATGCTTTTCTGGTTCAAGAGACATCACCCTGTTGTCCATCTTCCCTTTGCGGTCTAAAGCAAGATTGCGTGCCATGGTCACAGCAAAAGCTTCAAGCGAGTTTACATTGCCCAGCGTTTCCCTCGTTTGCCATAGTTTCACAAGAGTATCCTGCACGATGTCCTCCGCTTCGTCCTTGTTGAGGACAATGCGCAGGGCTGTGCGGAAGATAATATTCTTCAGCGGTAGAATATCGTGCTGGAATGAAATCATGGTGTGCTATAATGCCTTTTATGCTATGAGACCTTTTATGCTATGAGACCTTTTATACTATAATGTCTTTTATGATATTATTGTTCCGTGTTTTCCGTCTATGGCGTCAGCTTTAGTAATAATAACTCTGCTGACACCTTTGCGGATGGCATCGAGAGCATTCTCTATTTTGGGTATCATACCTCCATTCACGGTGCCATCAGCCTTGAGCTGTTCGAAAGACTGCTCGTTGATGTGGGCAATGACAGACGATTCATCTTCTGGGTCAGTCAACACTCCTGCATGCTCAAAGCTGTAGATGAGAGTTACATCGTAGAATGGTGCTAATGCCTTGGCTGTTTCGCCTGCAATGGTGTCCGCATTGGTGTTGAGGATATGTCCCTCACCGTCGTGAGTCAGCGGTGCCATGACAGGCACTATACCTTTGTCGATAAGAGATGCCAGCATCTGTCCGTCACAAGCGTCCACATCACCTACATATCCGAAGTCTACCATCTGCTGAGCACCATCATCCATAGTGATGAGTTTAGGTGCTCGCTTGTGAGAGCGCATCACATTCATGTCTGCACCAGTCAGACCAAGAGCATTGATTCCACAAGCTTGGAGACGAGCAACGATGTTCTTGTTCACCAGACCGCCGTATACCATTGTGACGACATTGAGCATCTTCTCGTCGGTCACGCGTCTACCGCCTATCATGACGCTTTCTATGCCAAGGGAGGCAGCTATCTTTGTGGCAGAACGACCACCACCATGGATTAGCACTTTCGGACCATCTATTGAGGAAAAGTCCCCAAGGAGTTGTTGGAGTGTGGATTCGTCTTCGACGATTTTTCCACCTACTTTTACTATTGTAAGTTTCATTGTTGTCAGAGTTGTTATTGGGGGGGATTGAGGATAATAGAGGATAACAGAGGATAATAGAGGATAACAGAGGATAATAGAGGATAATAGAGGATAATAGAGGATATAGAGGATAATAGAGGATAAAGAATATTTCCCACCTTATTTGAGGTGATCTTCAAAATAGCGTGTGATGACATTATGGAGATGCACACGGTCTGTGCCCATCATGTTATGTCCGTCACCAGGGTATGTGAAGAGGTCAGGATAAGTGCCAGCGTCAATACATGCTCTGATGAAAGAGATAGTATGCTGTGGGACACATACGGGGTCATTTCCTCCATAGATGATCATGAGTCTTCCTTTTAGGTTTTTGGCTTTATTAAGGAGCGATGCATTGTCATAACCTTCAGGATTTGTCTGTGGAGTGTCCATATACCTTTCTCCGTACATCACCTCGTAGAATCGCCAGTCAATGACAGGGCCACCAGCAACAGCCACTTTGAAGACATCGGGATAAGTAGTCATGAGACTTGTTGTCATGAAACCACCGAAGCTCCATCCGTGCACTCCGAGGCGGTCAGCGTCAACGTATGGCAGACTTTTGAGAAAGTTCACACCACATATCTGGTCTTTCATCTCTTCTGTCCCGAGATGGCGGAATGTCGCTTGTTCGAAGTCAAGTCCACGATTCTCGCTGCCTCTGTTGTCTATGCTGAACATCACATACCCTTTTTGCGCCATCCAGATGTCCCATCCCCTCGCACCCCAGTTGCGCGAAGCGTCCACCACGTGAGCATGCGGGCCACCATAGAGGTATACGACAGCAGGATATTTCTTTGTCTCGTCAAAATGCGGAGGCAGGATGAGTCGGTAGTAAAGGTCTGTAACTCCGTCGGCAGCCTTTATTGTTCCTACACTTATTGTTGGCAGTTCATATTCATCCCATGGGTCATCAGCGTTGTGTACATTAGTCATCTTGCCGTTCGAAGTGTTCACAATGTCAATGCGTCGCGCTATTTCTGGTGAGGAATATCTGTCTATGACATAGCCACCGTCAGGTGAGAGTTCGGCTTGATGCCAGCCAGTACCATCGCCAATCTGTTTCATCTTCCCTTTCATGTCAACGGAAAATACATTTTGTTGAAGCGGATTGATAGCATTCGACGTATATATGACAGAGCGTTGCTTGACATTGAATCCCAGAACTTCCGATACTTCGAAAGTACCCTTTGTCAGTTGCTTGATCTGTTTGCCATTCACGTCATACAGGTAAATATGGTTAAAACCGTCACGGCGTGTCTGGTATATGAATTTGTTGTTGTCCCAAGGCAGGAACTGGATAGGGTGTGAGGGTTCGAAGTATTTCTCGTTGTCCTCAGAGAATAGAGAGCGCACTTTGTTGCCTGTAGCCACGTCATATTCGTCCAAAGAACCGTGGTTTTGGTCTCTGTTCAGCTCTATCAGGTATAGTTTGCTGCCGTCAGGAGACCATGATATGTTCGTGAAGTATCTGTCCGTAGGGTCTCCCGTGTTGAGGTACACCACTTCTTTGCTTTTCACATCATATATGCCCACCGTCACCTTGTGAGACGTCTCTCCTGCCATCGGATATGGGTCTGGAGCAATAGTGGCGCAACGTGAATCCTTTTCAGCCTCAGCGGAATGCAGCTTGCCATCAGCCGTAGAGCCTATGACATCCTCCACAGGAGTCATGTTCACCTGTGGATATTTAGACACCATGCTCTGGTCCATGCGGTAGAAAGCCAGCATTTGTCCGTCAGGACTCCAGAATGTCCCTTTTTCAATGCCAAACTCATTGCGATGGACAGCCTTGCCATACACTATATCTATAGAGCCATCCTGACTTACCTTCATGTCCTGTCCGTCCGCCGTAAGCACGTGAAGGTTATTGCCAACAGTATATGCCGTATTCCTCGATACTTTGTTCCAGTCCTCGTCCTCTGCTTCACTTGGCAGAGAGACATGCCATACAGCCTTCTTCTCCGCCCAGTTGACGAGCGTGCGCTCCTTGCCATGAGGCAGAAGCACCAGTGGACTGTCAGCGTATGGGAATGAGGCATAGTAAAGATGTTGCACCTTAGAGAAACCAGCAGCCGTCAGTATTCCATTGACACCGTCTGCAGATATGAGATTCGAGGCAGAAACCAGCTTCTCAGACGAGTCATGCTTATTGTTTTCTTTTCCTGAGCCTGCTCCGTTTGTGTTGCCAAAGGCAGTTTTACATTCATCCAGTCCCAGTTCGATGCAGTTGTCCCCCCACCATGTCAGGTATTTGTTTTGGGGAACAGAGTGCGCATAGTACGTTGATCCGCCAGGGATGAGGTCATCCAGCGTGAATTGTTTCTTCTGAGCCATAGAGGGGATAGCCATAAGGGCGAGACATATTAGTGTAGTCGCTTGCATTCTATGTGTTTTTTATTCCAATACTTATTTATTTCAGAACGTCCGTAATTCAGAACGTTCATAATTTCAATGCTATTCCAGTATTTCCTTTAGAGGTATAAGTACAAAATCCCGTTCGTTCATCAGAGGGTGCGGGATGGTGAGAGTAGGAGTAGATAAGGACAAGTCGTCATACAGCAGGATGTCAATATCAATTACTCGGTCGTGATACTGCCCGCCATTAGACTTTTGCGTGCGTCCCATGAATCGTTCTATTTGTTGAGTCTCTTGCAGCAGTTCCTCAGGCGATAGGGCAGTGACGACTCTCACCGCTGCATTGAGAAAAGAGTTTTCAGACACAAATCCCCAAGGTTCGGTTGATATGAAGGCGGACTGAGCACCAATAGTGCCAATCCGCCTTTCTATTTCTTTTATTGCCAATGTTAGATTAGCCTCCTTGTCGCCAAGGTTTGTGCCGAGAGACAGGTAAACGGTGTGCATCAGTCGATAATGAGCATTGCGTCACCATAGGTGCCAAAGAGATAATCACTCTTGAGAGCTTCCTTGTATGCCTTCATGACATAATCGTAGTCACCAAATGCCGTCACAAGCATGAGCATCGTTGTCAGAGGCAGTTGGAAGTTGATGACAAAGGCGTCAGCCACAGAGAACTCGTAAGGAGGGAAGATAAACCTGTTAGTCCATCCTTCAAATTCCTTCAGTATGCCACCAGGTCCGGCAGCTGTTTCGAGAGCTCGCAGAGTAGTAGAGCCTACGGCGCACACCTTATGACCATTCTGCTTTGCAGTGTTGACGATGTCGCATGTTTCCTTGCGCACAAACATCTGCTCAGAGTCATTCTTATGCTTTGTAAGGTCTTCCACGTCAATGCTTCGGAAGTTGCCCAGACCAGCGTGCATAGTGAGGAAAGCCTGGTTCACCCCCTTTATCTCCATGCGCTTCATCAGTTCGCGAGAGAAGTGTAGACCAGTGGATGGAGCAGTCACCGCACCCTCATATCGAGCGTAGATAGTCTGGAACATCTCGTGGTCCATGTATTCAGCAGGTCGCTGGTTGCGCACATCATCTGGAATGGGAGCCTCGCCAAGCGAATAGAGTCTCTCCTTGAACTCATCGTGTGGTCCATCCACAAGAAATCTCAGAGTGCGTCCGCGTGATGTTGTGTTGTCTATGACCTCTGCCACTATTGACTGATCTGGTCCGAAATAGAGCTTGTTTCCTATGCGTATCTTTCTGGCAGGGTCAACGAGCACGTCCCAGAGTCGCATCTCCTCATTGAGTTCGCGCAAGAGGAAAACCTCTATGCGAGCATTAGTCTTCTCCTTCTGTCCATACAGGCGAGCTGGGAATACTCTCGTGTCGTTGAAGACGAAAGCATCTCCTTCGTCGAAATAGTCAAGAATATCCTTGAAGGTGCGGTGTTCTATCTCGCCAGTCTTGCGATGCAGCACCATCAACTTTGCCCCATCACGGTCATACAGCTTTGTATTAGGATTGTACGAACGAGGATAGAGAGCTATCTTGTCATTAGGTAAACGGAATTTGAATTGTGATAGTTTCATGCTTATTACTCTGTTTGTAGGCAAGAGAGGTGAAGTCTATAGTCATTAGTGCGACATCCTTGAGTCCACCACCCTTATTGCCTTATATTATATATGTGTGATTCAATCATTCTTCTCTCACGTCTGCAGACTTCTCAAGCGTCTGCTCATCGAGCCATGCAGGGAAGTCCTCTATCTCCAGGCAGTCTTCCAGTCTGTACTGGCCTATGCGAGTGCGGACAAGCCCTGTCAGGTATCCGCCCGAACCAAGAGCCTTACCTATGTCCCTGGCCAAGGCTCGGATGTATGTGCCCTTGCTGCACACCACTCTTAAGGTAAGCGAGAGATGTCGGTCCGATAAGTTTCCTGTCTGCAGCTTGATGCGTTCCTTAGCGTCTGGAGCATCCTCCTCAGGCTGATTCTCCACCCATCCGAAGTCTAAAATCTCCAGTTCTTCTATTACCAGTATCTTAGGCTTCAGTTTTATCTCCTCCCCTTGTCTGGCATATTTGAAGGCACGTTTGCCATCCACCTTTATAGCTGAATATGTTGGAGGAATCTGTTCTATGCGTCCTATAAACCTATTCAGAGTATGCTCTATCAGATAGCGGCTGATGTGCTGCGTAGGATAGGTAGCATCTTCCGGTGTCTCCATGTCGAAGGATGGCGTAGTAGCTCCCAGTTTAATGGTAGCCACATACTCTTTCGTGTGAGCTTGCAGTTCGTCAATGAGCTTAGTGCTCTTGCCGGTGCAGATGATGAGCACCCCCGTAGCCAGAGGGTCGAGTGTGCCAGCATGTCCCACCTTGAGCTTTTTCACTCCTAATCGGTGTGACAGTTCACCTCTGACCTTAGCCACGAGGTTGAAGGACGTCCAGCGGTATGGCTTGTTGAATACTAATATTTCACCAGCTTGCGGATTCATAAGTAGGTATGTATGCGTAATAAATTACAAGATTATGCAGCCAGTTGCCACACGAGCACAGCCACACCTACTATGGCGCAGTAGACAGCAAACCATATCATCTTGCCCTTCTTCACCAGATTGATCATCAGTTTGCATGCCACGCATCCAGTCACAAAGGCAGCCAAGAAGCCTACGGCAAGCGCCATAGGAGAGATACCAGCCATAGCCTCCTGTATGCCCATCTCAAGCATATCCTTTATGTCGAGCAGAGCCATGCCGAGAATGGGCGGAATAGCCATGAGGAAAGAGAACTGAGCCAGACTCTCCTTCTTGTCGCCCAGGATAAGGCCTGTGCCGATGGTAGAGCCCGAGCGAGACAGTCCAGGCAGAGCCGCTATGGCCTGAGCAATGCCGATGATAAAGGCATCTTTCAGAGAAATGTGTTCTTTAGTTCGGGGTTTGGCAAAATAGCTGAAGCTCAGCAGAGCAGCAGTCACCAGCAAGCAGCATCCTACCACTACCAGTCCGCCGAAGGCCTGCTCTATCTCATCCTTGAAGAGTACGCCCACCACACCTATAGGTATCATAGACACAAGAATATTGAGCGTGTATTTCTGTTCAGCATTCATCTTCCCTCCCTCCAAAGGGCGGAAGAGTCCTTTGAAAATCCATACTATCTCCTTCCAGAGGATGACGATGGTAGAGAGCACAGTAGCCACATGTACAGCTACCGCAAATGACATGACTTTGTCCGGGTCTTCCACACCGAGCAACTCACCTGCTATGGCAAGGTGTCCAGAGCTGCTGACTGGCAGATATTCTGTCAGTCCCTGAAAGATGCCCATAAGTAAAGCTTGTAACCAATCCATTGTTGAATATTATTATTGTTGTTGTTTTTTTCTGATAGGAAGTATAGGAAGCTATAGGATGCTATAGGATGATATAGGAAGCTATATCTGCTATACTGCTATTCCCTTCTATCTATTTTTTATTTTTCTTTCTTTGATGGCCACAGGATGGCTACTATTTCAAAGAGGAAGCCGAAGAGGCATACCATAGGAGCTATCTTTATGCGCATGTCGCTGAAGATGTCGGGGTTGAAAGCCTCTTCTGTAGTAGATTCTCCAGACATGAGCATGAAGCCGACGACGATGATTGCAAGTCCCACGATGAGCAGGATGTAGTTGATTTTAGAAAATGCTAAGTTTCTCATTATTGTACTGTGTTATTATGCTTTGTGAAAAAATAAGTTTCGCTATGTATGTGTTTATTCCCCTTGTCTACATGTAGTACAGGTCTTTGCTCTTCATGCGCAGATACTTGTTGATTGACAGCATAGTGCATGTAGAGGTGATGACGATGCCGAAGACCAGTACAGCTCCGAAGACTATGGCCACAGCCTTCAGGTTGATGATGTTGACTATCTGAGGCTCGAAGTTGTAGAGCCAGTATACGCCGCTCAGCAGCAGACCGTCGGCGATGATAGCCGATACGATTCCCAGCACTATGCCGCGAGTCATGAACGGCTTGCGGATAAACCTCCAACTTGCTCCCACCAGCTTCATGGTGTTGATAAGAAATCTCTTCGAGAATATAGTCAGCCTTACCGTATTGTTTATGAGAGCGAAAGAGATGTAGGTAAACAGACCCGCTATGATGAGCAGAATGATGCTTATCTTGCGTATGTTGTCATTTACCGATTTTATGAGGTCCTTTGAGTAGATGACATCCACCACTTTCGGATTGCTCTTCAGCTGACTCACCGCTTGTGCTATGCTGTCGGGGTTGGCATATTCAGCCTTCACCTTTATCTCAAACGATGCCGTATAAGGATTGATGCCGATAAACTCCGTAGGGTCTATACCCTGAGCCTCTATTTCCTCCTTCAGAGCCTGTTCCTTGGAGATGTATGCCACCTCTTTGGTGTATGGAGCTGTGCGGATGTTCTCGCCCATGCTCATGATCTGCAGGCTGTCGAGGTCGTCACTTATGAGCACACTCACATTTATGTTCTCCTTCACATACGATGACAGATTCTGCGCTGTGATGACAAAGAGCACTATGATGCCTAAAAGCACCAGTACCAGTGTGGTGCTGATGGTGGCAGTTATGAACTGCGTGTTGAAAAATGGATAACGATGCTTGCTCATAGTTTATATATTGATGACTCTGCTTGCTCAGTGGCTTCTATGTCCTTAATTCACTCCTTGGCCTCAAGTCCGTTTTTTTTTCCTTGGGCTCAAGTCTTTTTTTATTCCTCTACCTCTATTCCTTTCAGTGTAGCCGAACTTGACTCCAGTATTTTAACCTTCACGAAGTCGCCGATATGATGGCCGGCACGGTCAAAGACCACCACCTTGTTCTGCGACGTGCGCCCGAAGAGCTGATCCTTGCTTCTCTTCGACACACCCTCAACCAGCACCTCGTACGTCTTGCCCACATCCTTTCGGTAGCTTTCAGCCGAGAGTTCATTCTGCAAGGCAATCATCTCGTTGAGTCGTCTTATTTTTGTCTCCTCACTGACGTCGTCAGGCAGATGTTTTGAAGCGTACGTGCCAGGGCGCTCAGAATATTTGAACATGAAGGCTGAGTCGTAGCCACATTCGCGCATAAGCGAGAGCGAGAGCTGATGGTCCTCCTCCGTCTCCGAGTGGTAGCCTACGAAGATGTCGGTAGTGATGCCGCAGTCGGGCAGAATGCGCCTGATGGCATCTATGCGTCCGAGATACCATTCGCGTGTGTACTTGCGGTTCATGAGTTTCAGTATTCTGTCCGAACCGCTCTGCACGGGGAGATGTATGTGGCGGCAGACGTTGGGATGAGCAGCAATGACCTCAAGAGTCTCATCGCTCATGTCCTTAGGGTGCGACGTGGTGAAACGAATGCGCATTTCTGGCACAGCCTCTGCCACGAGAGCCAGCAGCTGAGGGAATCTCACCTCGCCCGCACAGTAGCTGTTGACGTTCTGTCCCAGCAGAGTCACCTCCTTAAAGCCCTTAGCCTGCAAGTCCTTCACCTCGTTGAGTATGCTCTCCACCTCACGGCTACGTTCTCTGCCACGGGTGTAGGGCACTATGCAGTAGTGGCAGAAATTGTTGCAGCCTCTCATGATGCTGACAAAACCGCCCACATGCGCTCCGCAGATGCGTTCAGGTATGATGTCGCGGTAGGTCTCTGTAGTGCTCAGTTCTATGTTGATAGCCTTCTCGCCCACCTCAGCTGCCGCAAAGAGTTCGGGGAGAGAGAGATAAGAGTCCGGTCCAGCCACTATATCCACACCATAGTCGTTGATGAGGTTGTCCTTGACACGTTCTGCCATGCAGCCCACCACACCGACAATGAGCTTGCGCCCCTTTTTGCGCAAGGCATTGAGTGTGTCAAGCCTATTGTATATCTTGTTCTCCGCGTTTTCCCTGACGGAGCAAGTGTTGAGCAATATAGCGTCAGCCTGTTCGAGGTCATCACACGTCTCATACCCAGCCATCTTCATCACAGAGGCGATAACCTCGCTGTCTGCCACATTCATCTGGCAGCCGTAAGTCTCAATAAAAAGTTGTTTCATCTAAAGGAACTTCAAGTATATAGTTGTTGAATGTGTTAAGAGAAGTGGCAGTACCTTAAGTGGCACTGTCGTCCTTAAACCACGAGTTTGTACAAATTCGATGCAAAGTTAGCACTTTTAATTCACAAAACCTAAATCATAATTCAGTAAATCGGCTTTGAGAGCATTTTTTATCAGTTAAGTTTCTCTATTTATATTTTATTTACCTAACTTTGTACCATAATTCATATTAAGCAAGTCTAATCAGTCGAATGGACCAGAGGACGAAATGCGTGTCCCCCCATCCTGCCGCAAACCATTTTTTTATCAAGGTGAATATCAATTATCAGAAAAACATATCCAGCAGCCAGACTACCCTTCCTGTTGTCATAGCGCTCAGCGGACTGCTTTGGTTTCTCCTCCCCGATGCAAGTCATACCCTGTCATGGGGAGAGTGCGACTACTGGATGTGGCGCTACGTGCCCCATGCGCTGACCATCGGTACATGGTCAGCCGTTGCCAGCTTCCTGTTTTCCACCCTTGCCGTATTCATATTGGCAGAACTCAACAACGCCAACATGCTCCTGCGTGTCGGTTCGCGCATGCTCAGCAGCATCCTTGCCATACAGGCATGCCTGCTGCTGTCCTTCCACGCGTTGCATCCAGGCCACGTGCTCATAGTCCTCTCCCTGCTGGCGTTCTTCCCTCTCATGTCGTCCTATCAGCGCCCCTCTCCCCAGCTCGCCTTTGCGACATTTCTATTGCTGTCCCTCTCGTCCCTTGTCTTTCCCAAGATGCTCTGGTCAGCACCCCTCTACTGGATAATGCTATCCATGCTCAGAGCCATGTCCACACGTTGCCTCTTAGCATCCGTCCTCGCCCTCTTGATACCCTACTGGCTGACAGGCGGAGTAGCCCTGTACGACGGCGACTGGAACTCCTACATCGCCCTGCTCAAGTCCATCATTGACTTCAGCAGCTGCGACTATGGCTCCGTGCCTGTCACAACCATCGTACCCTTTGCCTACTTCGTCCTCCTCTTCGCCATAGGCTCCATTGACTTCTATATCAACCGCTACAAAGACAAGACACGCACACGCATGTACCTACATGCCATACTGGTACACGGATGCTATTACACCATATTCATAGCCCTCCAGCCCCAGCATTCCCTCGTGCTCATGCCGCTGCTCCTCATCAGTTCATCCATCATGTACGGCCACTATTTCACCCTGACACAGACCAAGCAGTCCCACGTGCTCAACATAGTGCTGTTAGTCATGGGAGTAGCAGTCATTGTGTTCCAGTATGACATCCCCATAGCCCAATATGCAGACACCACGCTATCAACAATACAACAATGGATTCACTCAATCAGTTTTTTATAGAATACGGATATATCGGAATGGGCATGGCCTCATTCCTCGCCGGCACCTTCGTGCCCTTCAGTTCCGAAGCCGTCATGGCAGCCCTACTCGTCACCACAGGCATGGACCCCTTCCTCACAGTGGTCAGCGCCACCATAGGCAATGTCCTGGGCTCCATGTTCAACTACTACATAGGTCGCATAGGCAGCATCGAGCAGATCTCACGCTGGATGCATATCAAGGAGCGTCGCTTGCGCAAGACACGCGACTACGTCGAAAGGAAGGGCTCCTGGCTGGCAGCCTTCTCTTTCCTCCCAATCTTCGGCACGGCCATATCCATCTCCCTCGGCATCCTGCGCGCCAACGTGTGGGGCGTGCTGCTATGGTCTACGGTAGGCAAATTCTTGCGATACATCATCGTGGCCTTCTCAGCCTCAGCCTTCAAGTAGAGACAATGGCTTAGGGCCGTGGCTGCGGCAAAGTTCAAGAGCCGCAGCAAGCTGTTTTCTAAAGGTGGTTCAGCCTACCTTTTCGCTGCTCTTCTCCCATCTCCCTCCGAAGATAGCCATCACAACACTCATGAACGGGCTGATAAGGTTGAAAAAGCAGAAAGGCAGGTAAGACAGGGTCGCCACGCCCAACACCGTGCTCTGCACCATGCCGCACGTGCTCCACGGGATGAGCACAGAGGTCACCGTGGCAGAGTCCTCCGTAGCTCGGCTCAGCAGTTTGCGCTCAAGCCCCAGTTTGTCGTAGATGTCACGAAAGACGCTGCTTGTCAGCAAGATGCTGATATACTGGTCTGATGTCGACGCATTGAGCACCACACCCGATGTGACCGTCGAAGCCACCGCCGACACTCGTCCACGCGACACCTTGGTGAAGAGCCGCGTGATGCCTGCCGTCATGCCACCAGCCGTCAGAGTGGCTCCAAAACACATGGCGCACAAGATGAGCCATATCGTAGGCATCATGCCCGCCATGCCACGAGTGGCAATGAGTTCGGTGAGCATGGCATCAGGCGACTCCAGTGCCGTCCCGCCATACAGCGACTGCATGGCACCAGCAAACAAGCCCCCTCCAGCCACTTCTCCCAATACCTTCTGCTGGCACAAGAGAGCCGCCACTATCCCCATCAGCGAGGCAGCGAATAGGGTCACGAGAGCCGGCACCTTCTTCACGATCATGACAGCCGTGCATAGCGGCACTACCATCAGCCACAAGCTGATGTCAAACCTCTCAGCCAGCGACAGCCTGAACGCGTCCAGGTCAGCAGCCCCCGGCCCTTCGTTAGCAAGACCTGCCACAAGGAATATTATCAACGCCACAGTCATAGATGGCACAGTCGTCACCATCATGTTGCGTATGTGAGTGAAGAGATTTACCCCACACGCACCCGATGCCAAAACCGTCGTGTCGCTCAGCGGAGAAATCTTGTCG
This sequence comes from Bacteroidaceae bacterium, assembly GCA_016302435.1. Classification (GTDB taxonomy): domain Bacteria; phylum Bacteroidota; class Bacteroidia; order Bacteroidales; family Bacteroidaceae; genus Minthosoma. Next base: position 4,814 of record JAEDNQ010000024.1, on the reverse strand, counting down.
CCAAAATAGGCACCGCTGATGACAGCTCCCGCTATCCATCCCTCTTCAAATCCGAGAGCCTTGCCTATGCCCATGAGAGCTACACCGATAGTCGCTATCGTTGTCCACGAACTGCCCGTCATCACACTCACCACAGCGCTGATGATGCATGTCGTCACCAGAAAAGCATCAGGATGGATAATCTTCACCCCGTAGTATATCATCGTAGGCACTATGCCGCTCACCATCCATGCTCCGCCCAAAGCACCTATGAGCAAGAGGATGATAAGCGCAGAAGAGACACTTGCCACATGCTCCATTATCATTCTCTCAAACACCTTCCACCTCACCTTGCCGTAAGCCATGCCTATGACACAGCATACAGCCGACGAGGCTATCAGCACTACCTGTATGGCTCCTGACAGGGAGTCGCTGCCAAAGGTGCGTATGGTCACTACTATCATGGCGATAAGCATCAGTACGGGGACGAGCGAAAGCCATATCGGCAACTGGCGGATGGGGTCTGTTTGTGATGTTCTATTCATTGTTGTCGTGTTTATTTTGTACATTGAGTTTTGAGATATGGCGTCGGGACAGCAAGTTTCGGCAGGAATTAATACTGTTCGCCTGCAATAACTTTTGACTGTGCAAAATTAGCAAAACAAATCCATATCTGCAAGAAAAGAGCACGAAAAAGGGAGGAATCCTCACGGACTCCTCCCCTTATTAAAAATAATTGATTCACTTTGTTTATATCACAAGTTAGTTGTAATGTAGTTATTGCTTAACAACCTTCTTGCCTTTAGTTATCACGAAGCCTTTGTAAGTCTTGTCGACCTTCTGTCCTGCTACGTTGTAGAGATAGCTGTTGCTGCTCTTAGTAGCGGCGTCGATAGATTCAACAGATGTGTTCACCTCCTTGAAGGTCTCGCCAGTGAGGTAGTAGAGTTCGAAGTCGTCGAAGATAACCCAGTCGCTTGAGATAGCAGCTGTCTTGCGGATACCGATTTCGAGGACGTCGCCGTTCTCTACAGTGATGCGTACGCTGTTGGCCACTGCCTCTGGGCTCTTTACACACCACTGGTAGAATCCCTGCATAGAAGATGGGTAGTAGAGTGTCTCTTCGCCGATAGCGAGCTTAGTGTCGAATGGATAGTCACCCTCAGCTTTCTCCTCTACAGCTGGCTCACCATAGATTTCCTCTGTAGGAATCTCAGTGCCTGTAATCTTCTGGAACTTGGTAGCGAAAGTGATAGTGCTGCCGTCAGCTGCTTCCTCATTGTCGAAGGCTGTAGCCACGTAAGTGAAGCTGTTGCCAGTACCTTTGAGAGACTCGATAGCCTTGATGTAAACGAACTGGTCGTTCTCGTCAGAAACCTTAGCGAAGAGCTGAGCATTGTGGTTCTCCCATGCCTCAAGGCTGCCTGCAGTGTTGTAAGCTTCCACAAGTTCAGGAGTTACAGAGCCGCCGTCGCGGTAGATAGCCTTAGCGCGGAGTTCGTATGTACCTGCTGGGAGACCTGCAATCTTCTGTGAGAGAGTGAAGGCAGACTTGTTCCAGAGTTCAGCGTTGCCGCGTCCGTACTCGTTGATAGTTGGAGTCTCGCCAGACCATCCATCTGTTGGACTGTCAGTGAATGATGGGTTGACGATGAGAGAAGTAACGTTGGCTGGGTTAGCCTCAGTAGCGTCAGCCGCACCAGCTGCAGCGAGAAGAGCGATATTGTATGGGAGAGAGAGAGCGTCCATGTAAGCCTGGAGTTGCTCTGCAGTCTTCAGCTCAGCCTTCATTGATTCTGTCTGCTCCTTGACGATGTCAGCAATCACATTGTCCTCAATGGCTGTAACCTTGTCGTATGTGTCGCAGTACTGCTTGTAAGCGTTAGCAAGCTTGTTTGCCTCCTCTACAAGCAGATATGTGTCTGATTCACCGTCTCCAATAGCAATGACGTAAGTGAAGGCAGGAATAACATAATCCCTATCGCCTATGGCTGTTATAACATCAACAGCAGTGTAGTTCTTGATAGCAGTTTTTGCAAAGCCAATATAATCATTAGCCTGCAAGATTACAGCCAAAGCAGCATCGTAAGCGTCTGCGTCGGGAATAGGAAGTTTCACCTGAGCGAGGATTTCGTCTATAGCCTTGATGTCGCCCTTGAAGAGACCATCCTTTTTGCCTTCTATAGCATCAAGCTCCTTCTGAATCAAAGCTGTGAATGGAGGAGTAGTGCCATAGAACTGGAGGCGGAAACCTGTGAAGTTTGCAAGCATGCTGCTCTGACCGCCGATGAGGAGCTTACCATCGTTGACCTGAATAGTGCCAGTCTTGTGCTCCTGCCAGATGACAGGATTCCATTCGTACCATCCATTATTGCTTCCAAGAAGCTGCTGGCAATAGTATCCGTCAGTATGACCCACGATAGATGCCACTCTAACTTCTTCTGAGTTTTCAGCAAAGATGTTGTGATATGGAGGAAGATTGTCTTCCTTCCAAGGATCTGCATCGTTTCCGCGTACAAGCGCTTTCAAAGAGTAGTAGCCGTTGGGAAGACCAACAAGCTGCTGGCAAACACCTTCCCAGTCGTCAAATCCTGAGCACCATCCTTGGCTCGCACCGATGAGACCTGCCTGATAGAACAGCTTGAAGCTGTTAGCTGACCAACCGTTGCCAAATGTCTTGAGTCTCTTGTACCACTGGTTATTGACTGAAGCATCTGTACCCAGTATTACTTTAGAGCAGATGTCAGTTCTCGCGCCATCATTCGTTGAGTAGTCGGCAGGATTGCCCACGCTGCCCCAGTTCCAAGTCTCTTCTTTCAGAGTCCATGTTCCGTCCTCATTTTGAGTTGGGGTGAACTCTGGATTAACAAACCAAGGATGTTTGATGAGTGCAGTGAAATCTTTTGCGCCGTCCTGGTCTGCCTCCTGAGAGTCGAGATAGTTGGCACGTGCTTCAGCAAGAGTCTGATAGATGCCAGCGAAATATAAGCCTGGGTCATCACCAAGAGCTTCCACATCGTCTGTCTTAGCATCGCTCACAGCCTTGTCGTAAGCTGCCTGGAATGTTTCTAATCCGGGGAATGATGTTGACTGCAACATATCTGTTGACATGCTGATGAGCTCGTCCAAGCTGTTGACAGATACAAGGCTCTTGAGGTAGTTGTCCACAGTGTTATTGATGTTTACGAGTATCTCATCGAGCTGAGCAGTTGAAGTAGCTCCTGTAATTTCGTCCTCAAATCCCATCACAAGGTCGCTGACAGCTCCTGCAAAACCTTCAAAACCTGCATCTTCCAACTGTGAACGGAAATCTTCAAGCTCTGAAAGGGCTGCGCTGCAGTCTTCGCGTGCAGCGTCAATAATGGCAGCCTCGCTGATAGGACCGTTATATATCACCTGGAAATTGTAGAGAGGCACGTAGTCCTCTGGGATAGACGCAATCTTGCGGATACCAAGGCGCACGGATGCATCCTCTGAAAGCACAATCTTCATCTCGTTAGGATAGAAACCCTGGGAGAGATGGTAGTAGTTGCCGATGTTGCAGCTTGGGAAGTACACTACGAGAGGTTCTGGAACACCATACGTAACCGTGTTCTTACCGTCGCTGGCCCAGCCGAGGTCACTATTCTCGTACCAAGATACAGTGTTAGATGTCTGAGCCATTGAACGGATAAGCTTGTTGAAGTCGCGCTTCACCTCAGACTCAGGGTCTGCGCTCTGCATGACAGAAGCATAGAGATATACATTCTTCTTTACACGCCCCTTGTTGTTCCAGTTTGTGAAGGTGTCATTAGGGTTTCCTTCACGATAGTAAGACTGCACCTTGATGGTGTAAGAACCTGCAGGCATATTTGCCATCTGATAGATGTCGAACTCTTTCTGGTTGTAGAAGGCTAAAACTCCCTTGCCGTTCTCTACTTCCCTGTACTCATTGGGCATGCTGCCCTTCCAGTAATTGCCAGGAGTCTTGACATCACCTCCAGCATAGTCATTGGGAGACCAGTCACCTGAGAATGATCCGTCGCAGTCACCAAGACCTACTTGAGTAGTTACATCATCGCCCACTTGCCATTCGGCAGGAGCCTGTGCATTAGCGTAGCCTGCAAAAGCGAGGCATGCCATGCTTGAAAGTAACAGTTTCTTCATAATAAATAAATTTTAGGTGTTAATAAAAAGATGTAAGATTTTTATTTTGGATAATTGTATATATTAATAATGTATATTTGGTTGTCGGGTTGTAAAGGTGTTATCGCATACTTGCGTGCGCTATCATCATAGGTTTGTGCACTTCTCTGCTTCGTGTCAACTGTCCATCGTCTGCTTCTCAACAATCAATCTCTTTTGCCGGTCTCTTTTCTGAGTGCGCTACAGGTCGTTGTCTGTCCCTAAGTCTTGTCATCTGCCCCGTGAAACACACGGGCAAATAGAAGTTACATGCAAAAGTAGTGAGTTTTTCAATACAGAACTTCCACTCATGAAACAGATGTTTTTAAAAAACGAACATATAGCAATTTTTTTTATGAAAATTGTTATTTTGGTACGTGTTTGGAAACATTTCGGGTGGTCGAAGAGGAAAATTTTCAAGAAATCTTACAATTTTCGCAACAGTTATTTTTTCATCCTCACCCAACAGCTACTATCACAATAAAGAACACCGCCCTTGCCAGCCCGTCGAACCACGAGAAAGGCCTTTCCACCTCCCCTCGTTTCCGTTACTGTCACTTCGTAGTGTATGCTGTCCCTCTCCACTATGCGCAATGTGTCCCCTCAACAGCTTGTACCGATATTCCGTCGACAGCTCCTTCAGGTACACCGTATCGTGCGTTCGGTCTGTC